>JACYMC010000208.1 GCA_015272195.1 Candidatus Sericytochromatia bacterium | reverse complement strand
TTTTACCCCTGCTGATCCCTGGATTGCGTACCGAACACTTGAGCCGAAACGTTGTGTCCACAAGGATTTTTAAGTGTAAATCTTCATGAGGCAATGTATCTATGAGACGCATGGCAAGCCATTTGAGCCAGAGCTGAGGGCGTAAATATTTAGCGCGCAAAAACTGTAAAAGCCTTTTATATTCAATGTTTGAAGCATGTTTATGGAGTGTTTTAAGGTTGGCGGTTTCAAAACAAATGATGTGCAAAAAAACCAGCCAGGACAGCGTGAGCAAATGCTTTGCCCGGAATTGATGACGCAAACCTTCCAGGCTTTTTCTGATTTCAGGGGGTATACAAGAGAATGGGTACATAGTAGCTTGGCTTCAGACCTTTTTGTATGGTTTTTATTTTGTCTGTAGTTATTCAAAATATACACCATTCTAAAAAGGTCTTCTTTCTTTGCTTTCAGCGATCATGTCAGGCAAAAGCTATGAACATTGAGAATAGATCTTCTGCAGAGTAAAGCCTGGTTTGGCGATGCACCCATCAATCTTGCTCCCAAAGAATTTGAACTGCTGGCCTTTTTGGTACAGACACCCCATACCATTCATTCAAAAGAAGAAATCATTGGCAGCGTCTGGGGCTGGAATTACCGAGGAGAAGACAACACAGTGGAAGTGTATATTTCCAGTTTGCGAAGAAAAATACGAAAACTCACTGATAAGCCATTGATTCATACTGTGCGTGGCATGGGCTATCTGATGAAAGAACTCAAACCTGCAGATGCTGTCTAAAGACGCTGCAGCGGCGCTGAACGCAGATCCAGAATGCGCTTGCCAAAGCCGCCTGGAAACGTCACAATCGCAATCGGACGTGAGCCGCTGATATAGACCTTCTCGACCGTACCTGAGCCAAAATCAGGATGGTAAACGCTCTCACCCGCATTGAGATCGTCAAGCTCAGCCACCGTGCTGGCGGCTGGCGGTGTGGGAACCTGGGTGGAAAGGGGTCTGTCAAACACTGAGGTCTGGCTGAGCTTCTGGCCCAGATGATCTTCAATTTCTTCGAGAAAACGGGAGGTCTCCTGATAGGTAGACTCCCCCCGCTGCATACGATACTGGGCATGCGTAAGATACAGCAGATCCTCGGCACGGGTCATGGCCACATACATCAGGCGACGTTCCTCTTCAATGGGTCCATCGTCATCGTTTTCTTCGGCCAGTATCGCTCGGACGTGCGGGAACACCCCTTCCTCAAGCCCGGTCACAAAAACCACCGGAAACTCCAGCCCTTTGGCGGCATGCACGGTCATCAGGCGCACCAGCTGGCCGCTTTCCTGTAGACGATCCACGTCAGAAATCAGGGCCAGGTGCTGTAAAAAGTCTCCCAGCAGCGTCTCCGGGTCAGGCGCCATAAAATCTTCGGCAGCCTGAATAAAGGAGCGCACATAGGTATCCCGATCTTCAAAGCTTTCTTCGTCTTTGGCCAGTTCCTCGCGGTAACCGCTGTCTGTGTACAGAGCCTGAATCAATTCAGCCAGTGAACCTTTAAAATCGCGCAGGCGCTGCATCAGGCCTAAAAAATCCTGCAGCGGCTGCTGGGCGCGTTTGGGCATGGCCGCCAGAATAGCGGGCGTCTGCAGCGCATCCCAGAGGCTGAGGCCATCACGCTCAGCGGCCTGCTCCAGCTGCTGAATGCTCTTGGCCCCCAGCCCCCGCTTGGGCGTATTCAGAATGCGCTTGAGATTAAGGCTGTCGAGGGGATTGTAAATCACGCCCAGATAGGCCATCAGGTCTTTGATCTCTTTGCGATCGTAAAAGCGAAAGGCGCCAACCACCTGATGAGGAACGCGCTGCTGCACCAGACGCTCTTCAAACAGACGCGACTGGGCGTTGGTGCGGTAAAGCACACAGATATCGCCATAGCCGTATTTGCCACTGCGCACCAGGCGCTGCAGCTCAGCCAGCACGTAATCAGCCTCCTGATACTCGTTGCGCGCACTGTGCAAGCGAATGGCCTCACCCTCACCACGGGCAGCCAGCAGCACCTTGTCAAAGCGTTCGCGGTTATGATCAATCAGGGTATTGGCCGCCACCAGAATCGGTCGCGTCGAGCGATAGTTGGTCTCCAGCTTGATCACTGCAGCCTGGGGAAAGTCCTGTTGAAAACGCAGAATAATCTGAAAGTCGGCGTTGCGAAAAGAGTAAATGCTCTGGTCTACATCCCCCACCACAAAAAGGTTTTGCTGGGGAGCAGCCAGCTGACGCAACAAGGCAAACTGCACGGGGTTGGTATCCTGATACTCATCGACCAGAATATGCTCAAAGTGGCGCTGATAGCGCTGTAAGAGATCCGGAAAGCGCTGAAACAGTTGCAGCGGCAGCAGCAGCAGATCGTCAAAATCCAGCGCGTTGTGACGGGCCAGCTGCTCCTGATACGCAGCATAGACACGGGCCAGGGTCAGCTCCTGAAAGCCCAGATCCCGGCGGCGGTAATCTGCCGGCTGCAGCCCCTGATTTTTAAGGGCCGAAATCTGGCGCAGCAATCCCCGTGGCCGGTGCTGAGTGGCATCAAGATCCAGCTGAGCCAGCACCTCTTTCATCAGTTTTTCCTGATCATTGGGGTCATAAATCACAAAGCGCCGCTGGTAGCCAGCTTCCAGACGCTCGATATCGTAGCGCAGTAAGCGAGCACAGATGCTGTGAAAGGTGCCCGCCCAGATCTTTTCACTGGCCGCTTCGCCCACCAGGGTATGCAGGCGGCCTCTCATTTCACGGGCCGCTTTATTGGTAAAGGTCAGCACCAGCAGCCGGCTGGGGCTCAGTTTTTTTGCCTGCAGCAGATGAGCCGCACGATGGGTTAAAACACGCGTTTTGCCTGCACCCGCACCCGCCAGAACCAGCACAGGTCCCTGACCATAAGTCACAGCCTCATTTTGCGCCAGATTAAGGGTTGAAGCCATTTATCTGCGTTTCATCAGATACGCCGCAATCTGAGCAATCGCCTGATTGACACGCGGACCGGGGCGGGAAATCAGATCGTCATCAATGGCCAGAATGGCCTTATTTTTAACGGCTTTTAAGCGCTCATAAGGCGCCCGATTCCACTGCAGTTTCTGGGCGAGTGAGGCCGGCACCACCAGAACATCAGGGTCTGCTTTCAGCAAAGCCTCCTGGGTGTAATGCACAAAAGGGGCTGCCGCCGTCACAGGTGTGGTGGCGCCACTTAACTGGAGCACATTGCCAATAAACGAGGACCGGGAGGCGGCCATCAGCGGCTGGTCCCAGACCAGATAAACCACTGAGGGTGTACTCTCAGGACGCTTCAGGGCCTTGCGCTCCTGCTGCATCTGTTGCACCAGCTGTCGGGCCTGGGTTGCTTTGCCTGTCATCTGCCCCAGCTGCAAAAGGTTGTCTTCAATCGCTGAGACATCAGGGGTTTTCAGCGCCACAACCGGCACACTCAGGCGACGCAGAGGTTCCAGGGCCTGCCCCATATCTGCCGTGACCAGAATCAAGTCCGGTTTTTGCTTCAGAATACGCTCCAGCTGAATCTGCCCAAAACGACCCAGACGGACTTTGCTTTGCACCTGCGGCGGGTAATTGCAGTCATGCGTCACCCCGACCAGCTGTTTATCGGCCCCAATGGCATAGAGCATTTCGGTCGTAGCAGGTGAAAGCGATACAATGCGCCTGGGCGTGGCCGGCCAGGTCAGCGATCGCTCCCAGTAGTCGCGGGCATCGGCCAGGGCCTGGCCTGGCCAAATCAGAAGCAATAATAACAGCAGGGTGCGAAAATAAGACACGTCGTCACTCCATCATGCAAGAATATCTTCTGGCATGATAGCATTTTAGCTAGAAGTTATGGGCTTTTAAGACCTGAATTCGGGAGTTGCCCTTGTCGAGCACAAAGACATCCCCATCATCGCTGACAGCAATGCTTTCGGGTCCCCAGAAGTCTTTAGGGCCACGGCCCTTGGAGCCAAAAGACTCAATAAACTCGCCCTTGGGTGTGAAGATCTGAATACGGTGGTTAAGGGTATCGGCCACGTAGATCCGCCCTTTAACATCCACCGCAATGCCACGGGGAATACTGAACTCACCGCCACTGACACCGCGCTTGCCAAAATCCAGCCGGGCAATGCCCTGACGGTCCAGGACCTGCACACGGGGAATGCCGTAGTCCAGCACGTAGAGATTGTCTTTGCCGTCCAGGGCAATGGCGTAGGGGGTTTTAAACTCACCTGGACGCGTCCCCGGACGCCCAAAGATTTTATTGACCTGACCGTGCGCATCCAGCACCTGGATGCGGGAGTTTTCGGTATCAGCCACATAAATTTCGTCTTTGGATGAGATGGCAATGCCATAGGGATTCGAAAACTCACCTTTGCTTTTGCCATGGGCGCCAAACGCGCGAATAAAACGACCGGACTGATCAAAAACGGCCACCTGGCTGTTGCCGGAATCGACCACATAGATGTAGCCCTGTTTGCTGACGGTCACAGAGCAGGGGGTTTTAAGATGATCCTGCTGACCGTCAGAGCGAATCAGGTACTGCCAGTCACCGATTTTGCTGAAGACCTGGATGCGCTGGTTTTGGGTATCAGCCACAAAGACCAGCCCCTGATAAATGGCCAAACCACGGGGCTGGTAAAACTGGCCTTTGCCAGCACCGACCTGCCCGATCTTATGACTGAACTCCAACTGCAGTGAATCTTTGCTGACTTCTTCGGCTCCCGGAATACCGGGTGCGCGTGACTGGGTGGTCGTGCGCATGGGATCGCCACCGGCCATGGTGTCACGCTGTAGCTTTTGAAAAGGCCCCGGACTTTCTCGGGTTGAACGCAGGGTGTTATTGGGCGGGTTGTGGCTGGTCTGACGCAGGGGGGTGGCCACCTGGGTACGGCTCTCGCCGGGGGTGGTTTCACGGGTGCGGGTAAAGCTCTGACGGTCAAAGCTTGCACGGGGATTGTTCTGATACGTCGTGGCCAGCTCCAGCAGGCGTGAAAGGCGTGAGCGAAAGGAGCCTGGCTGCTCAGGCGCTTTCGGTGGCGCCATGGGTTTTTCAGGCTCAGCTGAACGCATCATGGGGGTTTTGAGCGAGGCATCGCGATCATAGGAAGGCGGAGAAGGGGGGGCCGGGGGTGCAGCCGGTGTGACCATCTGAGGGGTTGCTGATCCCTGTGCTGCGGCAGGCTGGTCATCCAGATTTAAGCCACAATAAGGGCAAAACTTGGCTCCGGCAAAAATCATGTTCTTTTTGTCACAGGGACAAGCCACCATACCGGCCGCCGGATCGGCAATGGCAGTGGCAGCACCTGCACCCTTTTTCAGCTGGCGCAGCTCATCGGCAATTTCTTTGGCTGACTGATAGCGAAAGTCCGGCAGTTTCTGCAGGGCTTTCATGATGATTTTTTCCATGCGCGGGTCACAGTCAGGGTTGAGGCGCGTCGGAGGTACCGGATCTTCAGAGACAATTTTAAGAATGGTGGCGCCGAGATTACCGCCGTCAAAAGGGAGTTTACTGGTATAAAGTTCGTACATCATCGCGCCCAGCGAAAAAATATCGGCGCGGTGATCCACACGACGGGAATCCTGCAGCTGCTCAGGTGAAATATAGCCCAGCGTCCCCAGCATGGTGCCATCCTGGGTCATGGACATCATCGGGTTATTGGTCGACATACGGGCAATACCGAAGTCGGTAATTTTAACGTCGCCCTTGGAGGTAATCGAAATGTTATCAGGTTTGATATCACGGTGCACGATTTTGCGTTCATGGGCATGATGCAAACCTTCGCAGGTCTGAATCAGAATATCGACCAGCTCATCTGCCGAGAAGTGATGGCCCTCTTCCATGTACTCTTTGAGGTTTTTGCCCTCAATAAACTCCATGGCAATATAATGGCTGCCGCTGTCTTCGCCAAAATCATGGATGGTAACAATATTGGGATGCTGAAGACTGCCGGCTGTCTGGGCTTCGCGGTGAAAGCGTGCAATGATTTCTTCGGCAGCTTTGGCCAGAGAAGGATTGATCAGCAGTTCTTTGATGGCAACAATACGCTCAATGCGCACATCTTTGGCGCGATAGACAACACCCATGCCACCACGGCCGATCTCGTCCATGATCTCATATTTACCAAGAATTAATTTATTAGTCATCCCGCCGCTGCTTACTTTTCAATGCTTCAGTCGTTATAGAGCAAGACGACCGTGATATTGTCTGTGCCCCCGTTTTCATTGGCTAAGGCCACCAGCTTTTCACAGGCTTCATTGGGGTCTGCATACTGGTTGACATACTCCTGCATGGTCTGATCACTGACCATATTGGAAAGGCCATCAGAACACATCAGAATACGGTCGCCGGCCTGTAATACCAGTTCCAGGGTATCGGGCTCCACGTTGGCCTGCATACCCAGACAGCGTGTAATAACGTTTTTATACGGATGCACCTGGGCTTCTTCTTCAGAAATTGCCCCGGCTTTGACCAGTTGCTGCACGACCGAATGATCTTCGGTGATTTGGGACAATTGCTGCTCCCGAATCAGGTAGGTCCGGCTGTCGCCAATATGGCCAACATACAGACTGCCCCGGTACTCCACACCCACGATGGCTGTTGTACCCATACCCTGTAAATGCTGATTGCTGAGAGAGGCCAGCAGAATCTGCTCATTGGCTTCCTGCAAGGCATAGCGAATCAGCTCTTCGACAGACATACTGGCATCAGGCTCTTCACCCGCGAGGGCTTCCGTGGCGAAATCATAGGCAGAAAGGATTTCGGTAATGGTTTTAACCGCAATCCGGCTGGCCTGATCGCCGGCCGCATGGCCACCCATACCGTCTGCCACAATATAAATGTTTTTATCTTCCAGAAGATGGAAACTGTCCTGGTTGATCGAACGGACTTTTCCTATATCAGTTAACCCAGCAGCGCGCACGTTAACTCCTCATCAATCAGTGAATTTTCGTCAATATACAGGTCAAAATAAATCTTTATGAAAGAGCCTGGCTTAAAGGAAACAACGGGGCTCTGCCTGATTTTTTATTCCTTGTCTGACTGCAGACTGACAAAGTAAATGCATTATAGCACAAGGATTTTTAAAGGCAGAGCCCCGGCGTCACAGCTTAGATCATGCTTTTGAGATAAGTATGCAATCCCTGCCACTGTGCAGATGAAAAACCGGCAACACCGGTTGCAAAACCGTTCTGTCCCAGATCAGCACTGACCAGACGCACAAAGTCATTCAGACTGCCTTTCCAGGCTGGATCTGCATGACTCAGAACTGTCAGGGAGCGCGCCAGGTCGTGACTGGCAAGTCGGAACAGCACCGCACCAGCATCTGAAGACTGCGCCACTTTTTCGGCCAGCTGGGTCACTTTTTTACGCTGCGGCGCAGATTCCTGCACCAGCTTCTCAATGGCCAGCTTGACCGGAATGGGCACGTTTTTTTTATCTTCAGAGAGGGCTTTTGACAAATCGTAGTCCTGATCCAGCTTCTGCAGCTCGGCGTCAGTGACACTGGGGTAAATAGCGCTGTTCAGGCTGCGTACATAGTTAATCAGGGCCACACGATCCTTGGCAGGCAGGTGACTGTAAGCGTTCATGCCACTTTTGCCACCATTGATGCCTTCTTCGAGGGTTTTATACATGCCCGAAAATTCGGTGCCGTTGATCCAGGCATCAGCCACGTGAAAATTACGCGGTTTGGGATTCAGCGCAGCGGCGGCCAGGCCATTACCTTTGCCTTCGGTGCCATGACACGAAGAGCACTGGGCCTGAAAGAGGGCTTTGCCCGCTTCAATGCTTTCAGGTGTAGCGGCGACCATGGTTTTCAGGTCAGCTCCACCTTCGGCCTGGGCCAGGGCGGCACGTTCTGCCTGCTGGACAAAGCCGGCCAGCGCAGAAAACACCAGACCAGCAGCCAGCCATTGTTGATAACGTTTTTTCATTGCTTTTAACTCCTACAGGCGGAACGCGAGTCCGCGTTGTAATTTGGGGTCTCCCACGGGAACCAGGTTTTTATTTTTGGTCTGCTGTTGAAACAGCACCACAATAAAACCAATGGCAATCAGCGCGGCGGCCAGTTCGGCCAGACCGATAGAAGGGCCATGGATTTTGGCCACGTGGCTGTGCACCGGCATCACGATCCAATACAGATCGAACATGTGGGCAAAGATCAGCCAGCAGGACATAAAGATCATGCGGGCCGGATTGGTTTTGTTTTTGCGCTGAATCAACGCAAAGAGCGGTACAATAAAGTGCACCACCAGCAAGCTGATGGTAATCACATTCCAGCCGTCTTCCCAGCGATGCAGGTACCAGGGGGTTTCTTCTGGCATATTGGCATACCAGATCAGCATGCCCTGGCTGAAGGCCGTATAGGTCCAGAACACACAGCCGGCAAACATGGCAAAGCCAAGACTGTAATAGTGATCGCGCACAATGCCTTTGCCAAGATAGCCATTTTCATTCAGCAGAATCACCGCAATGGTGATAAAGCTCAGCGCGGCCACCAGCGAACCCATAAAGAAGTTGACCCCAAAGATGGTTGAGAACCAATGCGGCTCCAGGCTCATCAGGAAGTCAATCGACAGAGCAGTAATGGACAGACCCATGACGGGGATAAAAATCGCAGACAGTTTGATATTGCGGGCCGTCAGAGACTGATCGCGGGTTTCATCCTGCTTGCGGGAGTTTTTGGTAAACAGCACATAAAACAGGATCCAGATGCCCAGAATCACCGCCAGCCGCACCAGAAAGAAAGGCTGGTTGAGATAAGGGGCCTTGTTGATCAGCACCTGATCGGTAGCAGCTTTAGGAGACATCCACTCAAAGACATTGCCCATGCTCAGCACCACAGGCAGAGCAAACAGCGGTAAAAAGAGCACGATGGAAGACATCATCTCAAAGACACGGCGAATCGGCGTAGACCAGACCGCGCCAGCCAGGTACTCAATCGAGACCATAAACAGGGCGGTAATACCGATCCCGGCCAAAAAGGTAAACAGGATGATGCTGACAAACTGCATACGCAGCGCATCCATCATAAAGGCAGCAACGCCCAGCAGCAGACCCAGAATCAACAGAGCCCAGCCTGTGGTTGCCACCTTAGCGGGTAAGGCTTTTTTTTCATACACCATTGTGTGACTTGCTGTACTCATTGCAGATCGCTTTCCTTTGGATTCAGAGATCGTTGCAGGGCACGGATATAATGCACAACGGCCCAGCGTTCATCTTTGGTCAGCTGCTTGGCATAGGCCGGCATGATGTTCTGACCATAGGTAATCACGTGATAGATCCGGGCATCATTCCACTCGTCCACCACTTTTTTGGAGTGGAGAGTCGGCGGTGCAGGATACTGACCCTGCAGCCGGCTGTCGCCCTCACCATAAAAGCCGTGACAGGCCGAACAGCGGGATTCATACTTCTCGCGTCCGAGCTCAAAGACTTCCTGGCTGGCGGGCAGCGGGTTGGCAAAATACTTGGCCATGGCATCCGGATCTTCTTTGTAGTTGTCTTCGGGCAGGTAACCGCGAGGCACAGTGCCTTCCACCGGCTTCTGCATGGAGCGACCGTCGGCAAAGACCGTGTGCAAAGTCTGCGGAACGGTTTTGTCCTGCACGTTCATCCAGTTAAAGGGCGGCAGTTCGAGCATGCGGTTCAGGGCAAAATAAGAAGCCCCTGAGACCACCACTACCACACCGGCCAGAAAAACCATAAAGATGGGGTTGCTCAGGCGCAGACCAGCATCAGCCTCAACCGGATTAAAGTAAATCGGTGCAATATCTTTGGCGCCCATTTCTTCGAGCAGCGCCCGGGCTTCAGCTTCGTTGAAGTTTTCGTCGGCTGCTTCAATACAGAGCCCAAAGCGATCGTCTGAGACCCGCTGCATATAAGGCGTATCATGCAGCGGGTGATTGTTGCGGGGGAAGCCCGATACAATCAGAAAGAGCACCAATACAGTGGTGACCGCACCGGTCAGGATGGTGATCTCAAACAGAATCGGGATATATCCCGGCAGGTTAAAATAGGGCTTCCCGGCCCAGACAATCGGATAGTCAATCAGCGAAATCCAACTGATAAAACCCAGCATCAGCAGCATACAGGTGCTGCCAACAAGGATGGTTACCCAGCCAATGGGGGATTCACCCAGGCCCATCGCCCCGTCCATACCATGAACAGGGTAAGGGGTGTGGACATCAAACTTACGGTAGCGGCAGGCCGCTTTTTCGGCGGCATGCATGATGTCATCGGGAGTTTCAAATTGCCCCGTGACGGCAAAGAGCTGTTCTTCGTTCTTGTTCATTTTCTGACTCTTACTCATCAGTGATCACCTCCGTGGTGACTCGGACGGGCATTATCCATCACGCCTTTGACCTCTGCGATCGAGACCACGGGCATAAACTTCACAAAGAGCAGGGTCAGGGTGAAGAACATGCCAAAGCTGCCCAGCAGCAGACCAAAGTCCACGAGGGTGGGGTTATACCAGCCCCAGCTGGAAGGCAGATAGTCGCGAGCCAGAGAGGTTACGGTAATGACGTAACGCTCAAACCACATACCGATGTTCACAAAGATAGAGGTCACAAACATCACCGGCACAGAGCGGCGCAGCTTGCGGAACCAGAACATCTGGGGGCTGATGACGTTACAGCTGATCATGATCCAGTAGGCCCAGGCATAGGGTCCAAAGGCACGGTTAATAAAGACAAACTGCTCCACGGCGTTGCCGCTGTACCAGGCAATGAAAAACTCCATGCCGTAGGCGTAGCCGACCAGCGTACCAGTAAGCAGAATGATTTTGTTCATTTTTTCGAGAATGTCGACGGTGATAATGTGCTGCATATCAAAGATATAGCGAATGAATACCAGCACGGTCACCACCATGGCAAACCCGGAGAAGATCGCCCCGGCCACAAAGTAGGGCGGGAAGATCGTGGTATGCCAGCCCAGCAGACCTGAAACCGCAAAGTCAAACGAAACGATGGTGTGCACTGAAAGCACCAGCGGTGTGGACACACCGGCCAGAATCAGATAAACACGTTCGTAATGACGCCAGTGACGGTTTGAAAAACGCCAGCCCAGACTGAGCACAGAGTAAACGGTTTTTCGGATCCGGCTGACCAGATCTTTGCCCAGGGTGCGATCACGCAGGGTGGCAAAGTCGGGAATCAAACCGGTGTACCAGAAAAAGAGCGAAACGGTAAAGTAGGTTGAAACGGCAAAGACGTCCCAGACCAGGGGTGATAAAAAGTTCACCCAGACCGCGTGTTTATTCGGATAAGGAACAAGGTAAAGCGGCAACCACTGGCGACCGGTATGAAACAACGGAAACAGACCGGCGGTCATAACGGCAAAAATCGTCATGCCTTCTGCAAAACGCGCAATCCCGTTACGCCACTTCTGGCGAAAGAGGAACAGAATCGCTGAAATCAGCGTTCCGGCGTGGCCAATCCCGATCCAGAACACGAAGTTGACGATGGGAAAGGCCCAGGCCACGGGGATGTTGTTGCCCCAGAGGCCGTCACCGTAATAAAAACTGAGTCCCCAGCAGACAAGCTCCAGGGTCAGCAGCATCATTGAGAAGGCCAGGGCAATATACCACTTCAGTGTGGCTTTGGACTCAATGGGTTTGGAAATAACTTCCGTAATGTCGTGAAAGGAAGGGTTTTTCAGGACAACGGAAGGCTCAACAGAAAAGTCGGGCGTGCCGTCTGCCTGCGAGCTGGGTCTGTTAGCTACCTGCATTGTTTCTGCTTCCTATACTTTTTCATGGGTGTTTCTGAGTTTGGTCACATAGGTGACGCTGGGTGCGGCGTTCAGAGCTTCCAGCACTTTATAGCTGGTGGCGTGATCCTGATATTTGTAGACCGCTGAATCCTTGTCATTGGCGTCCCCAAAGATGATCGCACCTGAAGGGCAGACTTCCTGACAGGCCACGGTAACGTCGGTGCCCTTCAGATCGCGTTTTTCACGGATGGCTTCCTGACGGGCCCACATAATGCGCTGCACGCAGAAGGTACATTTCTCCATTACACCGCGTGAGCGCACGGTCACTTCAGGGTTATGCTGCAACTGAGCCAGCTCCTGAGAGTAGTAGGCTTTGGCAAACTCATCGCGGTAGTTGAAGAAGTTAAAGCGACGCACCTTGTAGTGGCAGTTATTGGAACAATAACGGGTGCCCACACAGCGGTTATAAGCCATCTGGTTCAGACCGTCATCACTGTGGTTGCTGGCGTTGACAGGGCAGACCACTTCGCAGGGTGCATTGTCACAATGCTGACAGAGCATAATCTGCAGGCTGACCTTGGGCTCTTCGGGTGTACCGGAGTAATAACGGTCCAGACGAATCCAATGCATTTCACGGCCTTTATCCACCTGCTCAGGACCCACCACAGGAATATTGTTTTCCACGTTACAGGCCATAATACAGGCAGAGCAGCCGGTGCATTTGTTCATATCAATGGCCATCGACCACTTGATACCCTTGTACTCAATCGGCTTGGTAATATTGGGGATTTTATGCACATGCATTTCAATGCTGTGCGGATCTTTGAGGTAATCACCGTAATTGCCTTCGTTGACAATCTGACGGGCAAAATGCAAGTCCTGCTCGCGAGGCACATCAAAAGCGTGATGCAACTGGGTGGTTACCAGGCGGTGCTTGCCGCTGGCTTTGGTTGCATTGACTGCAGCAATCATCGGAGTCGCACTGTCAAAACGGATCAGGGGGTTGGCATCAAAGCCAACCTGAGAACCGATTGTGCCCGCCTGGGTCCGGCCATAGCCAAGCTCCACGGCAATCACCTTATCGGCCATCCCGGGCTGCTCCAGCACCGGCAAGGTCAGGGTTTTGCCCTCTACATCCAGCTGAATCAGCTCGTCGGTTTTAACCCCGAGTTCACGGGCTGTGGCCACAGATACAGCCGCATAGTTATCCCAGACCACTTTGCTGACGGGGTGCGGTATTTCCTGCAGCCAGCCATGGTCGGCAAACTCACCATCAAGGGTGGCATAAGCCGGATGCAGCGACAACACGTAACCGTCACCGGCTTTGCTTTCCACCAGATCGTTGAGGGCAGCAGCGCGGTAAGCCGGCTTGCTGGCACCGGATTTACGGTAGTTCACAAAACCGTCATGCAGGGCGGTGCGCCAGTAATTCTGAAAGTCCAGCAAAGAGCCAGACTGACGATAAACGCTCTCCTGCCAGTTGTAGCGAAGGAAGTCCAGATAGAGGGTTTCGCTGTAAGCCGCATCAGCACTGGCCGCCCAGGTCAGAAAGAGACCTTCGGCCTGCCTGCTTTTGTGCAGCGGCGCCACCACGGGCTGCTGCAGGGCGCAGAGGCCGCTGTGGGTTTCATAGTCCCCCCAGGCTTCCAGATCGTGGTGCACAGGCAGTGTGTAAGTGCAGTCCGCACTGGTTTCGTTGGCATGGGTGCTCAGCATCACGCTCAGCGGCACTTTTTTGAGGGCCTCAGCATACCCCATGGCAGCAAGGTGATAACTGGGGTTGGTGCCCCAGTGAATCACAAGACCGACTTTTCCGGTCTGCATCTCTGCCACAGCCTGCTGCAGTTCTGCAGGGTTGCTAAGCGGATGCTGGTGCAAGGCAGGATGGGTAAAGTCATAGAGCGCATCGGCACCCAGCGCTTCGTTCAGCGCGTTGACCGCCAGATGTACAGACTCAGACAGGCGATCACCGGCATAGATCAGGGCTTTGCCTTTGGCTTTGACCAGATCAGCTACGAGGTGTTTGAGGGTAGACTCCGCCAGACCATAGGTCTGGTTGAACTGTTTCAGGTTAAATGCCGCAGCCTTTGCTGACAGCGCACCCGGCAGACTGAAACCGGCTTCACCCAGGGCCTGTGCCAGCGCCATCACAAAGGCATACTGGGCGTCGGGCCGCAGGCGCAGACGGTAGTCAGCGCTCATACCGGTAATCGAAAGATTGCCCTCTGCCACATAAAGACGGTTGAATTTCACCGCTTCGTTCATAATATCGCGGCGGGTGGCAAAAAGACGTTCGGCTTCAGCATCACCTTCTACGCCAAGAAAATCGGCTTCCAGGGCCAGAATCACATCAGCTTTATCCCAGTGCAGGGCGGGAAAGGCGTCCTGACCATAGCTTTTTTTCCAGGCCGCGTCACGGTGACTGTGGTTAAGATGGGTGTAACTGTGCACGGTCAGCTGGGGGTATTTTTTGACCAGCTGATCCAGAGATTTTTTGGCGCTGGGAGACATCAGGCAGTGCGTCAGGACCAGACCCTGCTTGCCTTCACCCGCCAGGCCGGAGAGGGCCTTGCGAAGCACACCGTCAACCTCAGTCCAGGTGGTGGGTGCACCCTGCTGCATGGGCTCCTTGAGACGCTCCGGATCGTAAAGACCCATAATCCGGGCCTGGGCATGGCTGCTGATACCGCCACGGCTGAAGGGATGCTCAGGATTGCCACTGATCATCACAGGACGCCCTTCGCGGGTTTTGACCAGGACCGGCGTGGCGCTGTGCGAAGTACGGATCACCGAAGCGTAGTAGTTGGGTCTCCCAACAATCAGCTCTTCAGGCTGTTCGTTATAGGGAACAACCTCACCCTGGTCCAGATAGCTTTTGCAGCTGGCCAGGGCAAATGCAGCAGAGGCTCCCATGGCCGCAAGAAAGCGGCGGCGGGAAATGCCACTCATCTGCTTCACATCAAAGCCGTCGGTCACACCCTTCTGAAATTCATGGCGCTTGGCTTCCAGGACTTCAGGCGTACCTTTTAATTCATCGAGGCTTTGCCAGTAGCGGGGTTGGGGTTGTGATTGTTGCAGTTCCATATCAACCTCGTTTTTCTCTCTTTACTGCCTGGGGATGGGTCTGGATGCGGGCAGCATAGCGAGTGGTCGGCACAGCTTTTTTGCGCCGGATCGGATTTTTCAGGTTCACCGCAGGGATCATCTGCAGAAGCCAGAGACCCAGGGCACTTTTTGCCAGCAAGGACAAAAAGCGGCCGCGTGGCAGGCCATTTGCTTTATTTGCGTTCATTTTCAATTTAACTCCCTTTTTGGCTAACGGTGGCACGCGGAACAGTTTTCAGGGCCTTTTTTGAGGCCGGTCAGATTGACCAGATGTGGGTATCTTTCAGGCGCATTACGATGACAATCCAGACAATTTGACATCATAAAAGGTTTCACCTGAGCCACAACGGGCATTTCTTGTATCTTGCCGTGGCATTCGGTACAGTCAAGTCCTTTGTTGACGTGCACGCTGTGATTGAAATAAACGTGCTCAGGGAGCTTGTGTACCCGCTTCCAGGGTATGGGCTGATCGTTTTTATAGTACTCGGTCAGCTTGATAATCTCGGGCCTGTCGGTGCGGGCTACGCTGTGACAGTTCATACAGGTACTGGCTGCAGGCACATTGGCGTGGCGGCCTTTGCTGACAGCGGTATGGCAATACTGACAATCGATACCCATCTTGCCGGCGTGAAGCTCGTGAGAATAATTAATCGGCTGCTCGGGAGCGTAACCAACATGGTAACGCTCGTTCCGGGAAGCAAAATAAGTCACGGTATATGTCGCGACAACAACGAGCAAGGTAACCGGCAGGTAGATGCGCAGTATGTAATCAAGTACGGATTTTCTCATGGGTCACCTGGTATTTTTTCTTGTATGCAAAAGAGCTTGACTGCATCTGTTTTTTATACTCCACAATCAGGATACCATTAATTAAGGGTTCGCCTAGTGGATCTGGTTACAATCCGAGCCTGTCTTGACTTTCAGCGACGCCGCACGCGCTTCAGCCAAGGCAACACCTAACTAGTTAAACATGGTCTTCAAACAAAAACCAATGATCTGGATCAATTGCGCTTCTCCTTGCTCAGGGCACTTTCACCTGCTCCAGGATCTGAGAGACCAGATCCTCAGCGCTGATTTCACGGGCCTCAGCTTCATAACTTAGGCCAAGACGATGTCTGAACACGTCTGGTGCCAGCATTTTTACGTCTTCAGGGATCACAAAAGCCCGACGGGACAAAAAGGCCTGAACACGGGCACAATGAGCCAGATAAATCGTGGCACGGGGTGAAACCCCGGCCCGAATCAGGTCGGTGAGCGCCAGACCGTAATCCTCGGGTCGGCGTGTGGCTCCCACCAGATCCACAATATAGCGCTGGATTTTTTCGTCCAGATAAATCTGCTGCACCAGCTTGCGGGCAGCGAGAATATCTTCGGCTTTTAAAACAGGCGCCAGCGGTGTAGGCGGTTCCGCCTGAAGATGCTGGGCCAGAATTTTCAGCTCATCTTCAGGTGAAGGGTAATCCACCTGCACTTTAAGCATAAAACGATCCAGCTGGGCTTCAGGCAGTGGATAGGTGCCTTCCTGTTCCAGCGGATTCTGGGTGGCCAGCACCAAAAAGGGAGAATCCAGGGCAAAGGTCTGCTGACCAATGGTCACCTGCCGCTCCTGCATGGCCTCCAGCAATGCACTCTGCACTTTGGGCGGCGCCCGGTTGATTTCGTCAGCCAGCAGAAACTGGGTAAAAACGGGCCCCTGCTTAACCTCAAACAGCCGGGTTTCGGGGTTATAAATGCGCGTCCCGATCACATCGGCTGGTAAAAGGTCAGGTGTGAACTGAATGCGTTTAAACGCAGCCTCCACCGCTTTGGCCAGGGTACTGATTGACAGGGTTTTGGCCAGACCAGGAACCCCTTCAAGCAAGAGATGGCCATCTGCCAGCAGAGCCACCAGCAGACGCTCCAGCAAAGCGGACTGTCCAATAATCACCTGAGAAAGGCTTGTCGTTAACTTTTCAAAATAAGGGGTGACCTGTTCGATTTCCTGCTGCAAGCGAGCCATCTGCGAAGGATTCATGACATCTCCCAAAAATTAATCTAATATTTTTTGCAACTTAAAGTTGTCTTAAAATGCGGGGGACAAGATCCCGTGTCAGTCACAGGATAACATAAGCATAGAGAGATTCTTCAGTAGAGAGAGCCGAGAGGAAACTGCGATGAAAATGGTTCGACACACCACCCTGGCCCTGGTAATGGCCGCCGCCCTGAGCGCTTGCGGTAATAATAACGTGATGCCTCCGATGATGATGTATCCTGGCCAGTTTCCCCCCCAGCAGGGCAACATGCTCCCCACTGACGGCAGCCTGATGGGCAATGGCAATCTGCTGAACAACGACGCCCTGCCCACTGACGTGACCCAGGGTCAGGTCGGCTCGATTGTCGGCCGTGTCGTCACCCGCAGTGGCCGCACCCTTCACAACGTCCAAATCTGGATTGAAAGCAACCCCGAAATCAAGACCACCAGCCAGCGCGGTGATTTTACCCTGATGAACGTCCCGGCTGGCACCCAGACCCTCGTGCTGCAGTTCGGCAATATCGAAACCACCACCCAGGTCAATGTCATGCCCAATATGGCGGTGGCCCCGCAACAAAACCCCGTCATGCTGGATGGCGAAGTGGGCTCTGAAGCCCTGGCCTTTGCCAGCCCCAACCAGCAGGTGGCCGCTTTTAAAGTGGATCAGAGCAAGCTCAACGACTGGCAGCCCACCGGCCTGGTCGCCTACGGCGGCAACCTCTATGTGTCTGCAATTGATATCAGCAGCCTGGTTAAAAAAGGTACTGTGATCAAAATGAGCGCTCAGAACGGCGAAGAGTGGCAAGATATTGCATCCAGCTGGATGGGGCTGCGCCACCCGCTCAACAGCGGCACCCGTGGTCTGGCCATGACCAATGCCGGTCTGCTGCTGGTGACCGATAAAGACAAAGACGTGTTTTCAGTTGCCCCCAGCGGTGGCGAGGTCACAAAAATCGAAGCCGACAGCGCCATTGATGTGGCTGCCGGTAATGGTGTGGTCTGGTTCTCCAGCCTGCGCGGCCTGGAAAAATCCGACAGCAGCGGCAGCAGCCGTGAGCTGATTTCAGGCGTGGCCGCCAGCGGTGGCATCGGTGCCGACAAAGAAGGTAATGCCTATGTGCCTGTGCGCAACAGCATCAAAAAAGTCAGCCCCGCTGGTGAAGTGACTGACCTGATCAGTGAATACCTGAATGGGCCGGTCGATGTGGCCGTAGATCCCCGCAATGGTGACATCTATGTGCTCGACAAAAACGAAGTCAAGCGCTTTGATAAAGACGGTCAGTTTATTATCAACTTCAGTTCCTCTGCCCTGCATGCATCCTCAATTGCACTCGACGACAACGGTGCGCTGTATATCGCTGAGTTTGGCAGCAGCAGCGACAGTGCCCAGATTATCAAATACGACGCCGTGCCTCTGGTCAATCCCGCCCAGGTGACAGCCCCTGCAGCCACTCCCGCTGATACGGGTTTTGACGGCGGCCTGCTGCCCGAAGACCAGTCCTTTGGTGAAGACAGCACCACCCAGGAAAGCGAAGAAAGCACCGGGCTGGATGAATTTGAACTGCCCGAGCTGGACTTCGGCAGCGACTGGTAAGCTCGGCCTCTTAAAATAAAATCTCTCAATTGATTCTCTCTACGCTTCACCCCGCAACAGCGGGGTGTTTTTGTGTGCTCACGCCAAAAGAACGACGCCGGTACGTTGGAATAGACTGAAGGGGGTTATGAGCACACGGTAAAAGCCGCGAGTGCTTCAGCAGTCTCAGCCGCCACAAGCGCCAGGCGATCCACACGGGCCAGAGGCGGCCCCTGCTCACAAAACTGCCGCAACTGGCTGACGCGTGCGGCATCGCCTTCAACCAGTACTTCCACCCGACCATCCGGCAGATTGCGCACCCAGCCCAGCAGCTCGCCAATTTCGACCGCCCGCTGAGCCGTGGACTGCCGAAAAAACACGCCCTGTACCCGGCCTGAGATCAGCCAGCGCTGACGGATCAGAGACATTTTTCAAGGGGCTCCCAGGCGGGCAGTATGGCCTTGTACTGCCGGGCATAGTCCACATAATGTGCAGCAGTCGCGGCAATCAGTTCCAGATGTTTGGGCTGCACTTCGCCCACCACTTTGGCAGGCGAACCCATCACCAGGGAATAAGGCGGGATCACTTTGTTTTCGGGAATCAAAACACCCGCAGCAATCAGGCAGTGAGAGCCAATTTGCACCCCATTCAGAATGGTGGCCCGAATGCCCACCAGCACATCAGAGTCAATGGTGCAGCCGTGAGCCAGCACACCGTGACCAAAACTGACCCGGTCGCCGAGGATGACAGGGTAGCCCTGCATATTGTGCACAATCGATCCATCCTGCAAATTGCAGTCAGCCCCAATCACAATCTTGTCACAATCCCCGCGCAGCAGGCACTGAAACCAGATACTGCTATTGGCGCCAAGCGTGACATTCCCCAGGACCTGTGCACCGGGGGCAATCCAGGCACTGGGGTGAAAGTCAAAGCGATCATGTAAATGCAGCGCGCTCATGAAGCCGGTGTGAGGCCTGCCGAAAAGACCAGAATACCACCTTTGTTGTTTTCAACCACATAGATCTTGCCATCGGCGTCCACGGTCATTTTGCGGGGAGCAATCAGATCCGGCGCTGTAAAACTGCGGATAAAATTGCCCTCAGGGCTGTAACGGTGTATTTTAACCGTTTGCTGGACTGTGCCTGTTACATAGATTTCACCATTGCGTGGATCAACGGCCACATCTGAAACCGCTGTATAGTTTTCACCCGTACCGTTAAGACCTGCAGGTGCAAACTCCAGCAAACGGGAGCCATCCTCTTTGCTGAATTTAACAACCTTTCGGCCAATGGCGTCGAATGTATACACATGCCCTTCATCATCCACTGCCAGACCCAGCGGATCAATATTGATATTGCCACTGAACTTAAGCTGACTGCTTTCAGGGTTGACCGGATTGTATTTGATAATGCTATTGTTGGTGCGGGAAGCAATATATACATGACCACTGGCACCATCCACCGCAATATCATCAATGATCGTTCCTGGTGCGTTGGATGGCGCCTGATAGCGGTTCAGCAACTGGCCTGAAATATTAAACTGGTAAAGATTGCGCTCATCGTCATCGTAACCATCCAGCGCGACCCAAACCAGGGCGGCATTGACCGCAATCCCGGCAATACGAATCGGTGTGGTGTCTGGATTAAACTGACTGACCACTTTGTCTTCCGCTGTGCCTGTGGCAATATTCAGGGTTCGCAACAAACGCTCAGGCCGATCGGGCAGCGGCCAGGTGCGATCAACCACACGATAATGCCCTGCATAAGCATAGCCATTCTTGACATCCAGCCCGTTGGGCGTGTCCATGGCCGTCATGTTCAAAAAGCCCAGACGTTCATTGCCGAAAGGATCAGGCATCACTTCGGTGGTTACTTCAAGCACAGCTGATTTTGCCGATTCACCGTTGGGTGTAATGGCCGTCAGCTGCACACTATACAGAGTCTGGTCATCCAGCCCTGTCACCGTATGAGACGTTCCGGTCAGGCCTTCGGCCTTTTTTTCACCACCCAGATACAGGGTATAAGAGGTGGCGCCCTGCACCGCTTCCCAGGTCAGCTTAAAGGTGTCGTACCCCACTTCAGCAGCAGCCAGACCCGCAGGGGCTCCAATGGCAGCTGTGGTCACTTCAAGGGCGGTAGACTTGGCTGTTTCACCGCTTTCGGTCACCGCAGAAACCTGGACCGTGTATGGGGTATCAGGCGTTAAGCCCGTAAACGAAAAAGAAGTCGGAATCAGATCCTGGGCCTTCAGCTCATTGTTAAGGTAAATTTTATAGGACTCAGCATCAGGTATGCCGGTCCAGCTGACATTAAAGGCCGTCTGGGTCACGTTACTGGAAGCCAGGGCTGAAGGTTCTGTAGGCGCAGGTTCAGGCGTGGGCTCAGGTTCTTCAGGCAGGGGCTCTTCAGGCAGGGGCTCTTCAGGCAAAGGCTCTTCAGGCAGGGGCTCTTCAGGCAAAGGCTCTTCAGGCAGGGGTTCATCAATAAAGCCATCATTGGGGGTAAACTGACCCGGGTCCTGAAAACCGGGGTCCTCAAAACCATCACCGCCCCCAATGGGATCCAGGGGCGTCAGTCCGCCGCCGTCCAGACCACCCAGACCACTGTCAAGACCTCCTCCGGGCGTCAGCGTACTCGGTGGCTGTTTGTCTCCGCAGGCTGTCAGCAGACTGAAAGCCAGGATTGATGTGAGCAGGTCTCGTTTGCGCATGAACTTTTCCCCATGATTATTTGCTGGCCGCAGCCCGTAACTGTCGACAGCTTTCTGTATTGATTATAGCTGCTGTCAGGAGCAGGCTTGTTTGATAAAACGGGCTCCCTCTCTCCAGATTAGCCAAATGTTTACACAAAGTCAACACATTGACCTGACTCATGACTTCCGATCAATCGCCAGCGCCAGCAAGGCTGCAAAAGCTTCACGCAAAGCGGGATAAGCCCTGGCGGGCACTTCAGACAGGCGGGCCAGGTTTTCAGCCCCCAGCACGGCCTCCAGCTGACCGACAAAAGCCGGATCTGGCATGGGCAAAGCCGCAGAGACCGCTTCTGTGACATTTTCTGCGGCAGCTGGCGGCAGCCCAGCTTGCGGCAAAGCATCTGGCGGCGCAGGCAAAGGCCGGTGCGGCGTGGAGGTCATCCGGGCTTTCAGACTGGAAGACAAAACAGGCCGTGGGCGAGACGTGATTTCTGCTCGGGCCGTTTCACGGCGCAGGGGCAGCAGGGTCCCCATACTCAGGAGCTGAAACAGGGCCGTCAGGGTTTCAAAATAACCCAGTTCAGAAACCAATAAGATGTCCTGTACGGGCGTGCTGCCATCCACATAAGCCAGCACACGCTGCTGCTCATCTGAAAGCGCGGCTGCGCGCTCGGTATTGACCGTCAGAATCACCTGCAGATCGGGCAGTTGCTCGCGAATCATCAGCAGAATGGGCAGGTTTTTATCGGCCTCCTGCAATAAAAAAAGCTGCTCTGAACCCGCCTCTGCCATCAAGCGGCCGTCGCGCACATCAAACTGTGCCTCAATGCGAATATCTTTTTGCAGAGGCGGCTGCTCAGGCTGGGGCACAAAATAAAATTTGACGTCTGGCCAGGCCAGCACCTCGTAAAGCACATAGCTGATCTGCAATTGCACAAGCGCAGGTATGGCAGCCTCCGCCAGCAAACCATGGCGGGCCAGCAAGGTGCCCAGATGCACGTCTGGCTGGGTTTTCTGATCTTCAAGAGCTTCACGCAGCTGACCGGGTCCAATCACACCCCGTTTAACCAGAATCTCCCCAAAGCGAATCTGATTGGCGGTGGTGGCAGCATGCACAAGCTTGCGTTCAAACAGGGTCATTTCAGCACGAATGACCTGACGCTGGTTATCGATCACCAGGCGCCCGGCAGTGTAACCCGATTTGATTACGGCGACCAGAACCTGCAATAAATCTGAGCCTCGGCCCCGTCGCAGAAACTGCCGCTGCCCTGAAGGCTGCATCTGAATCCGGGCGATATCAAGCGCCTCTTCAGCAGCTGTCTGAAGCGACGCCTGCTGCTCTGCAACCAGTTTTTGAGGCCTTGCAGGGGTCTGCACATCAGCAGCCTGAACAGCTTTGGCCGCTGGCTGAGACCGGCTGTAACGGGGCGTTTCAAGCTGACCAGCGGCCACATATCCCCAGCTGATCAGCTGAAACAAAGCGGCAAAGGTATCAAAATAACCCAGTTCTGAAAGCTGCAGCAATTCGCGTACCGAATGCCGGTTATTGATGTAACGGTAAACGTGATACTGGTAGTCAGACAGCTGTTCACGGGCCAGCTCCTGTTGCCGGCGGGGTACCATTCTGAGATTGCCCAGCTGTTCGCGCATCAGCACCAGCACCGGCAGGTTTTTATCAGCATCAGCCACAAAAAAATGGACGGGCATCAGATTCTGGGCGGGCAGGCCTGTACCCAGAAAACGGTCGGGTTCCAGGCGGGAGGGCTCCAGACTAAAGGCTGTGGCTTTCCAGAGCAGGATCTCGTAACTGATCAGTTCAAGCAAATGGGCAATCACACGGGCCAGCTCTGTTGCTGAAATCTGGCCATTTTCGAGCAAGATCTGGGTCAGGGAGCGTCCTGGACTTTGTTGCTGTTTTTTCTGAAGGGCTTCAACTTCCGTTCGCTCCAACAAGCGTTTCTGATAGAGCAATTCTCCCAGCTGATAGCTATGGTCAGAGGTGCTGGCATGGATACAGTGATCCTGCTGAAAATAGAGTTCACTGTGGGTGCCCAGCTCCTGGTTGACCGCACGCAACATCTGAACGCGCTCTGTTCTGAGCAGACCTTCCTGCAACACCGTGGCCAGCACCTGCACCAGATCAGAGCCCTTTAAAACACCAAAATCCCGCATGGTGGCACTCCTTTGTCAGATCATAAAAAGCCTGATGATATGTTCCCATCACCATCATAACACTGGCCTGACAGCAAAAGTGTTCAGTGATTCAGAATGAACCGTTCTTCGCACTCCCTGAGTAGACTTGAGGGGATCGGCTGAAGTTTTTTTACACATGAAAGGGTCTCCTTGAGGCGATGGATTCAATAACCACAAAG
>JACYMC010000025.1 GCA_015272195.1 Candidatus Sericytochromatia bacterium | reverse complement strand
TTTCTTCCAGATAAGCAATGCGTTCTGATTCTGTCATGTCTTTAGATTAAGCCGAGATTTGCGTTTTGGGAAGGGGGCTGAAGGGATACGATTTAAAATGTATTCAGTCAATTGACTCTCAATATAATTATAAATGATGCGCTTCTCTTGCATATCAAATTGTGTTTTTTTAGATAGCAGTCCAAATAAAAAGCTACTTTCACCAGCTTGTTTTTCTGTGGTCAGTAAAAACCCAGGGTATTCTTGTGTATCTTGGTGTGCATATAAAAAATCAATCGGCAGCCAATTTTCTGTAGGCAAGTCAATTTTTGTGCTGGCAAAAAGCTCTTCGGAACTGCTAAAAACGGTTGAAAAACCTTGACGAAGCATGCCTGAAGCGCTCTTTAAAATTTTTGAAAAATTTTCTTTTATGGAATCCAAATGAATTTCAAATTGTCTGTCTTCAATCAGCTTGAAAGTATCTTGTACTTTCAAAGCTTCCTGTACAAAACGGCTGACTGTGAAATGCATAGCCATGGGTAATCCTTCCAAAACACCGTATACCCCATAATTAAGATAGGTTTTGCCCACATTGTTGGTGCCACAAATCAGTGTCAGTTCACCCAACTCAATGTCAGCATGATCGAGATAGCCAAGCTGTTCAAATTTAATCCGCATGTTCGGGCTCCTGTGTCCACCAAATAGCATGTGGCATCAGTTTATCATGGTCACGGTAAAGCAATTTACAAGCAGGTAGCATCATTTTATTTCCTCAATCTGTTTGATCTCGGCTTCATTAAGACCATACAGCGCATAAACCTGCGCATCAATACGCGCATCCAGGGCCGTGATCTCTTGTTGCAAAGCCAGTAGAGTCTGCTGCTTTTGCTGATGCCAGTCCTGCCATTCTTCTTTCTGGCTGAGGCTGAGGGCAATTTTTTGCTTGCGCAGCTCAGCGGCAAAGTCGGCCCAGCTCAACAGCTCCAGTCGGTTGAGCTTCTGGGTGATTTTGGCCAGGCTCAGCTCCTGCTGCATAAAAGCCAGTGCCCGTGTGCGCACTTGATGCTGGCGCTGGTGCAAAGCCTGATTTTCAAGGGCCAGCTGACCCAGCGCGGCTTCTTGCTCGGGGGTAGGAATCTGGATGGGCATGTCTTTCATGTATTGCTTTTTCCAACGTAAAAAACCGCCGCGAATTTCTGAGCTGACTTGGGCAAAGAGAAACGAAAACAACCTGGAGTTAAACACAGCCAACAAGTAAGCTGAGTCACTGGCCAGCATATACACGGTGGTATCGCAATAAAAGCCTTCGGTATCCAGAAAAAATTGCCCCCGGCTTGCAATCTCCGAATAAATGATCTTGGGCTGTTCAAACACAGGGTAGTAAGCCACGTTGTCCTGAATCTCAAACCATTTATAAGTACCTGCTTTGCGGCCAGTGCCTGGCTCCAGCCGTTCACGCCACTGGCTCAGATGGGCTTTGATCGCCGGGTAAGCATCAATATCAATGCCCCGTCGGGTAAAAATCAGCCATTTATCCTGTGGTTCAAAGCCATAACGGCTGAGCTGACGCCCTACCAGATACGGCTTGATAAGCTCCGCGCTGCGCGGGTCCTGGGCGATCAAAGCCTGTCGGGTTGCGCCGTCAATCACAAAGGCATCGTTAAAGCCTGTTTTAATCCCGTAGTAAATCTGATTCTGATTCCATTCTCCTAAAGGCACCGCTCCCTGTTGGGCTTTGCTCAGCAGGCCCTGCACGTCGCTGTCAGCAATCAGCCAGGCTGTGCTGTCTGGGCTCAGTTGGAGGGTGCTGCCACTGCGGGCCATGGCCTGATCCAGCTGCTGCACAGCGGCCAGATCGGGTAACAGCAGAGTGCGCACCGTTTGCTGGGCTGCAGGGGCCGTGTTGCTGAGGGTGATAATACAGGGGTAGGTCGTGGCGCCTTCAAAGATCTGAAGGTCGCCAAAATCGATCACTTCCTGCACGGTGTAATGGCTTTGCAGCCAGTGGGTCAGGCTGCGGCCATAGCCAGCCCGCAAAAATTTATTTGACACAATAAAGCCAAACTGGCCGCCGGGTTTGAGCAGCGTCAGCCCGCGCTCAAAGAAATAAACATAGAGGTCAGCCATGCCGTGATACACCGCATAATGGGCCTCCAGATAAGGCTTGGCGGCTGAAAACAGCTCCTGACGTACATAAGGCGGGTTGCCCACCACCACATCAAAGCCGCCTTCGGCCATGATCTCAGCAAAGGCCGTCTGCCAGTCAAAAGCCTGCGCTCCGGCAAAAGCCGGATCTGAAATCAAAGAGTTACCGACCCGGATATTCTTGTCGAGGCTGGTCAGCGATTTGTGATTACTGGCTGTTTTGAGCCAGAGGCTCAGGCGGTTCAGGGCCACACTTTCGGGGTTGAGATCCACGCCAAAAAGATTCTGTGACAAAATCTGGCGATCCAGGTCAAAGAGTTCGCGCTGCCCCAGTTTGAGCTGGGCCAGGTGTTCATTGACGCTCTGGCCTTCGGCATAGAGATAGTCAAAGACCTGATTCAAAAAAGCCCCGGAGCCACAGGCCGGGTCCAGCACCCGAATCTGGGCCAGCACTTCGCGGTATTGCTCCCAGAAAGCAATATGCTTTAAGACCGCTTTGTTGGCCTTGAGCTTGCCTTTTTGCAGCTGAATACTCTCATAATCAGCGGGCTGCAGCTCTGGCAACTGCGCTTCGCCCAGGGCTTCGCGTCGCCTCTGTAACCAGCCGCCCACACTTTGCTCCACCAGATAGCGGGTGATGGTCTGCGGGGTATAAAAAATACCGTCCTTTTTGCGCTTGCCCTGGCCAGCATCATAGGTCTGGTTCAGAATCTGTGCCCGCAGGGCTTCCAGATCAGAAATCGACTGCTCAAAAATGTGCCCCAGAATATTGACATCTAAGTCAGAGGCAAAATCGTATTTTTCGAGGGCAATGATCTCCGCCAGCACGCTGTCTTTGATCTGCAGCGCGTCCAGCTCAGCATCCGGGGCAAAGAGTCCGCCATTAAAGGCATTGATCCCGGCTTCAGGGTAGCCCTTATCAACAGCTTCAAATAAGTTGCGAATGCGGTCCCAGATCTTGGTGTCGCTGCGATTAAAGGCATCCTGACGCACGGCCTCAAGCAAGCGGCGCAGGGTATAGGGCGGTACAATCTGAAAATCTTCACAAAACCAGATAAAGGTCAGGCGGTCGAGCAGCTTCTGGGTTTTGGTGAGCAAAAACAGCGGGTCGGTCTGGGGGTTTTGCTGGCATAAATGGGCAAAAAGATCTGAGCGGGCCTGTTTGTATTCCTGATAAAACTGGGTTGAAATCTGGGCTTCTTCGCTCTGACGCTGACGGTAAAGGGCCTCCAGCCGGGACTCTCCGCTGAGCTGCAGGAGATTCTGGGCCTGCAATAAAAAGAAAAAGCGGCGCAGCACAGCTTCGTCTGTCAGTTTTTTGATCTCAAAGCGCTCATAGCGACTGCGGTCACTTTGGTGGTAGAGACGAATCTCCAAAAAGTTGGAAACAATCACCCAGCGGCACTGTCCGCCCACCGCGCTGGCGTAGTCAAAGGCCTGCTGTACCGGCGTGCGGCGATCCTGCAGGCGGTTCTGGGGTTTGTCGAGATCACTGCGGGCATCTTTGAGTTCAATCACGGCCCGGCAATCGCCGCTCACACGGCCTTTTTTTGCAGGATCAAGCTGAAAGTAACCCAGTGCCCCATCCGCTTTGCTGCCATCAACGACGGTTTTGTACTCCCGCTCCAGTTGCCATGTTTGCAGATCCTGGTGGTAGGCATAGTCCAGCACATCACCAAAAAAGAGCTTTAAGAAGTCATCCTGCAACTGCTCTTCTTTGGCCTTGATCACCCTTTGTGAGGCAATCCCCGCCTGCCACTCCTTGATGCGGGCCAGCTTTTTTTCAAAATCGGGAATATGCAGCAATGAGAAGCTGCCCATCTTTTTATCGAGATAACGATCCGAAAAAATCCGGGGATGCGCTGAAAGGGCTGTGGTCATGCTGTGTTAAACTCCAGAAAAAGATGCAAAATCCGAATGGGCTGGCCATGCGTTCGCTGATGTCGGGTTTCCCATTCATGGGGCAAATCAGCATGCATCTGGCAAGCCTGCAAGCTATTCTCAAGCTGAAGCTTAGCTCTGGAGGGCTGCAAACCTTGCTTTAGCTGCCGCTCCCAATAATCTGGATTTTTATCCTGCAGATAGGCCAGCATCCCTGCCACAGAATCATTTGCGGCATACTCACCTTTGATAAAGCACATCAGACCTTCAGGACCCAGATACTTGCCCATAGTATGGGTTCGGGTTTTCAGGCGTTTGGCTTCAAATACAAATGTGGGACGCGGCTGATTTTCACAGTTGGTAACAACTATATCGAGACGCTGGCGATGTTTACCTGTGCGGCCAAACTCATTAATAGGCTGCTCTTCTTCTACAAAATATCGACGATAAGCAATCGGAAGATCAGAACGATTCAAGCGGTTTTTAATAGCGTTGATCAATGCGCCTGTAATCTCTTCTTCGGCTGTATCCGAGCCAAAAGACTGAGAGCAAATATCCTGATATCCCCATACAATCAGTTGATGCACACGCTCCAGAAATATCTCATGATATTTATTGGCCCAGTCAGAACTGGGCTGCAACAAGATCACACAAACTCTCCCTGATAATTGAGCACTTCAGCAATCAACTCGTCAGCATCAGCAATGGCCTGGGTACGGGTCCAGTCCAACAGGCGCGGGGTTTTCCAGATATAGCAGGTGCGGTCATGAATCACCCGCAGGCCCCGCTGCACATACACCCATTGGCTGAATTTCTGGCCCAGAGCCTCCCAAAGCGCTTGCTCTTCACGGGAAATCTTTTGTTCACGTTTAATGATTGGTTCAAGCTCAGGTGTTTCTGCTTGTTTGTACCGGGTCAATTCAATCTGACAGGCAATCAATTGGGGGTACTGAATCAAGGTCACTTGATGACGTACATCAGCAAAAGCGTCGAGTGTCTGACGCAGTTCCTGGGCATATTCGAGTAATTGTTCTTTAGTAGGCGCTTTTGTAGCTGCTACCTGGGTTTTGCCTTTGTTGATCTGGTAACGCACATGCATAAAATCCTGCACAATCAGCATCAGGGAGCTAGGTATTTTAAGGATTTTAGCGATACGTTGATCCAGCTCTTTCTGAATACCTGAGATTTTAAGCCGTTCGTGAACAAATTTTTGCAGATCGGCAGTTATAAAAAGATGAGCCACTTGCTGCCCTGATAACACATGGTGCCATTTGGCTAAGTCTTTAATTTGTTCAGCATTAAATTCAGGGATGGGTATAGTTTTGAAGTCTGAAGGGTTTAAGTTGGTTCTGCCAACACCCCATGCCGCAGCATGAAAAAATAACAGATATCTACCCACAGAAGAACTCAGATAAGCTGACAAGGCACGCAAATACTCAGCATCTGCCTGCGGAGCCGCCAAAGCAGACTGAGACTTTGAAACAAAAAAGTCAAGATCACTATAGGCGGCACTGCTGGAGCTCAAATAAAGGTGTGGAGCTGCTGCAACCTGTAAACCAGAGCTTCGGCCATCATAAAAATAGCTTTTTGTTTTATCCAGACTTTTAAGCGCTTCAGCCGGAACACTCAAAACCAGTTGGCCTGACAAAACACCCGAATCCAGCTCATGAAAAGCTGGCATGTCTAAAATGGGATATCTGGCCGTTCCTTTTTGCTCGGATTGTATATTGCGTCCTTCGTGCAGCTTCCAGCCTTGTTTTTTGACAAGTTCTCCCAGGGTCAGAGGAAACAACCGCTTTAAGCGCCCAATGGCCAAGCGATCCTGTGCGCTGCCCCACAGTGCCAGCTTCCAGGTTAAAGCGTCTCCAGTTTCAGCCTCTTGCGCTGAAACGCTATGGATTTCATCTTCATACACTGTCAACATCCAGGCCTGTTTTTTACCTTTTGTTTGACTTGCGAAAGATCTGCCCAATAATTGATTGGCGGCAAAAGGGCCATAGTGAACGATGGGTGGTTTATCTTCGTTTAAGGCAGCACACTGATAAATCAAGGTGGCTGCAGGTGCATCAGCCCGACGCAAAAACAACTGATACATCAAATTAGACAAATTCGTTATTCGCTTAACCTGATATCGCTTAAAAAACTGCCTGCGATATGTCAGGGATTTTTGATTGACAAGGCTCGTCGCCTTGATCAATAAACCAGCATGCCCATTAGATTTTAAGGCATCAGAAACCCGCCAGCTAAAAGCCTCACTGGGACTGTATTGACCGACCGGACATGTATTTTTATGCGTCTGAATCCAAGCCCACAAATGCGGCTGGTTTTGCTTCAGTTCTTTCTCGCTCCATTGGGTCCATGGGGGATTGCCCACCACCCAGTCAAATGTAAGCTGCTGAGGCCAGATACCTGCTGACTCATCAAAAAAGTCAGCTTCAAAGATATTCTGATTGTGCAGGGTCGGAAAGCGAAAATCAGGGTTCTGGGCCAGATCTGGCGGATCAACATAGTTCAGCAGCATCAGCAGCAAACTGAACTCGGTGACATAGCAGGCTTCCTGAATTTTTTCAACGCCGTAGATATGCTCTGTTAATAAGTCGGCCAATTGTTTCAGAGTGGGCTTTTTCTGGTTTTCACGCATCCATTGCTCAATTAACTGACGGTAGGCCAGCACCAGAAAGACCCCTGAACCACAGGCCGGGTCCAGAATGGTCATGCCTGGCTTGAGCGGATGCACGCTGTTGAGTTCCCGCAAAAGATAGTCGGCCAGAAACTCAGGCGTATAAACAGCCCCATGCTCTTTGCCTCTGTTGCTGCCTTCTGTATTGAGAAACTGCTCATAAATGGCCGAAAGCAGCTCAATCGGAATCGCGGCAAAATCATAGAGCTTAAAGCCAGGCAAAACCAACTGGCCCGAGACCTGATCCCCGCGAAAAATGCTTGCCACAAAACGTACAATGTCATCAGCTTGATCACCCAGTTGCGACAGTGGCACAGGAAACACCTGCCCATTAAAGCGCTGCTCAAGGGCCTGACTCAACTGCGTCAAAGTATGGGCCGTAATCTGTTCACCTGTGACCTGCGCCAGGCTCAGCTCGATTTGTTGGAGCCAGTCTTCAGTGACAATGCCACGAGCCACCAGATAATGAATGTAAATAAATTTACCGATCAGCAGATTGGCCAGCGGGCGTGCAAGCGCCATTTTTTGCTGCAGAGCTTCAGCCAGTTGCTGCAGGTTGTTTAACAGATGTTGATCAATACGCTGCTCAGGGTGCACGTATTGCGCCTGGGTCTGCCAGATCTGCCCGGAGTCAATCTCGCGCTGATGAAAAGCCTGCAAAATTTCGGCGAGCGCAGCAGGTGTTAACTCAGCCTTTTGAATCAGCTGGTTGGACTCATCTTCAGAGCAGACAAAGCCCTGATAGACTCTGACTTGATGAGGCAGAATCACCATCAGGAAAGGGGCTGCACCCTGGTTCCAGAGTTTACGATGAACTTCACGAGCCTGCTCAGGGCTCTGCGCTTTGACCACATACACAGCAGGCCGCAGCGGCAGAAAATCTGCTGCACCCGTTGGGCTGGTGCGAAAAACATAAGTACCCAGAACCTCAATGCCTGGAACTTTGCCCAGCGCAAGCAGTGAAGCCCGCAGACGCTCATCTGCCTTATCAGGCGCCAACCAATAGTCTGACTGGGATGTATAACCCAGTCTTTCAAGTACATCAGCTGATTTCACGCCTCAGAGATCCTTTGGTTCGCACAAAAATTGATCAGCATTATACGATCATAGCATGATTTTTTAAAAACGCTAAATCCAGGCTAAAACAGCAATAACCGTCAGTGTCAGACGAAAACTTTACTCCACCGTCACCCGGATGGTGGTACTCATCTCGGGACCATAAGACTGATGGTAACCATCGGCAAACTGCAGTGTGAGGGTGTGCTCACCGGGGCTGAGCTCCACTTCGGTTTCGGTCTGGCCTTTGCCAAAGTGGATGTGGGTCTCGTCAGCCGGCACGACCACGCCCGCTTCAATCGGCGCGCCGTCAATGATCAGGTGATGGTGGCCGCTGTTCTCGGCCAGTTCGCCGGCAGGCTTAACGTCCATGCCTTCAATGCCCATCTGTACTTTCAGGGGTGAGCTGACTTTGGCACCGTCCTGAGGCGTCACAAAGAAGATTTTGTGACCGGCATGATCGCCACCGTGGGCGACATGATCGTCGGTTTTGGTCTCGCCGTGGCCGGCGTGCTCGCTGGTTTCAGCCTGGGTCTGCATCTCAGCGGCAGGGCTGGCAGCTGTATCAGTGTTTTCGGTGTTTTCAGAAGGGGCGCAGCCGGCCAGCAGGGCCAGCAGCAAGAGGGCTGCAGTTAACGTTTTCATAGGTTTCTCCTTGGTTTAAGCAGCGAGGCTGCCTTTGTCTGCAGTATAACAAAGTGACACAGCTGCCTGCCAAAACGGGCGGGGGATTCGTGCTAAAATGCCTGCATTAAAACGCTGAGAAAGGATGCTTGACCTGCACGTTGACCACGGCCAACGCCAGGGAGTTCAAGTCTTATGAAAATCATCTATACCAAAACCGACGAAGCCCCCGCCCTCGCCACCCAGTCCTTTTTACCGATTGTGCAGGCCATTGCCGGTACTGCCGGTGTTGCCATTGAAACCCGCGATATTTCACTGGCGGGCCGCATTCTGGCCAACTTTGCGGACCATCTTAAGCCCGAGCAGCAAATTGGTGACGCCCTGAGCGAACTGGGCGAGCTGGCCAAAACCCCTGAGGCCAATATTATCAAGCTGCCCAATATCTCGGCCTCGATTCCCCAGCTTAAAGCGGCCATTGCGGAGCTGCAATCCCAGGGCTATGCCCTGCCCGACTATCCCGAAGAGCCCAAAAACGAAGCCGAAGCCGCCATTAAGCAGCGCTATGCCAAAGTGCTGGGTTCAGCGGTCAACCCCGTGCTGCGCGAAGGCAACTCCGATCGCCGCGTGGCCGGTCCGGTCAAGGCTTACGCCAAAGCCAACCCTCACCGTCTGAGAGACTGGGCCCCCGACACTAAAACCCGCGTGGCCCACATGCACGACGGGGATTTTTACGGCAGCGAAGTCTCCACCACCGTGGCCGAAGCCTGCGATGTGCGCATTGAATTTGTGGCCGAGAGCGGCGAAGTCAGCGTGCTCAAAGCCAGCACCCCCCTGCTGCCGGGTGAGGTGATCGACGCCTCCCGCATGCAGGTCAGCAAGCTGCGTGACTTCTTTGCGCAGACCATTGAGGCCGTTAAACAGGAAGACGCCCTGCTCTCGCTGCACATGAAGGCCACCATGATGAAGGTCTCCGATCCGGTGATCTTTGGCCACTGTGTGCAGGTCTATTACAAAGACGTGTTTGAAAAACACGCTGAGACCTTTGCCCGCCTGGGTGTAGACGCCAGCAACGGTCTGGGCGATGTCTACAGCAAAATTGCCCAGCTGCCCGAAGCTGAAAAACAGGCCATTGAAGCCGATCTGCAGGCCGTTTACAGTCAGCGCCCGCCCCTGGCCATGGTCGACTCAGACCGCGGCATCACCAATCTGCACGTGCCCAGCGACATTATTATCGACGCCTCCATGCCCGTGGTGATCCGCGACGGCGGCAAAATGTGGGGCCCCGACGGCAAAACCAAAGACACGGTCGCCATGATCCCGGATCGCAACTATGCCGGCATTTACCAGGCCATGATTGACGATTGCAAAGCCCACGGCAAATACGATGTCGCCACCATGGGCAATGTGTCCAACGTCGGGCTGATGGCCAAAAAAGCCGAAGAGTACGGCTCTCACGACAAAACCTTTATCGCGCCCGGCAAGGGCCAGATTCGCGTGCAAAACGGCGATCAGACCGTGTTTGCCCACGAGGTTGAAGCCGGCGATATCTGGCGCATGTGCCAGACCAAAGACGAAGCCATCAAAGACTGGGTCAAGCTGGCCGTCAACCGCGCCCGGGCCACCGGTAATCCGGCGGTCTTCTGGCTGGATCAGCAGCGGGCCCACGATGCTGAGCTGATCAAAAAGGTCGAGGCCTATCTGCCCGAGCACGACACCAGCGGCCTTGAAATCAAAGTATTGGCCCCCGTCGAGGCCATGAAGTACAGCGTGACCCGCATCCGTCAGGGCGAAGACACCATTTCGGTTACCGGCAACGTGCTGAGAGACTATCTGACCGACCTCTTTCCGATTCTGGAACTGGGCACCTCGGCCAAGATGCTCTCAATTGTGCCCCTGCTGGCCGGTGGCGGCCTCTATGAAACCGGTGCGGGCGGCTCTGCCCCCAAACACGTGCAGCAGTTTCAGCAGGAAAACCACCTGCGTTGGGACTCCCTGGGTGAGTTTCTGGCACTGGCGGTATCGATCGAAGACTACGCCCATAAAACCGGCAACGCCAAAGCCGCCGTGGTGGCCAAAGCCCTGGATCAGGCCAACAGCCAGTACCTCAACAGCAATAAATCCCCCTCGCGCAAGGTCGGTGAACTCGACAACCGCGGCAGCCACTTCTACCTCGGTCTGTACTGGGCCCAGGCCCTGGCTCTGCAGACAGAAGATGCAGAGCTCAAAGCCCGCTTTGCCCCGATTGCCGAGCAGCTCAGCAGCCAGGAAGACCAGATCGTGGCCGAGCTGAATGCCGTGCAAGGGCCGCCGGTGGATATGGGCGGTTATTACCACCCCGATGACGCCAAAGTAGCCAGCGCCATGCGTCCGAGTGAAACCCTCAACCGCATTCTGGCCAGCATTTAAACGCTTTTAAAGTCTGCGTCCCCCGGCTGTCACCGGGGGATGTTGGCTTTTTTTGCAAAACGATGCGATGCATCAAAGCATCTGATATAATGCACTCATTATGCAGATCAATCAAGTATTAATCCTCGGAGCCGGCGCCGTGGGCCAGGTTATTGGCACCCACCTGCGCCTGAGCGGCTGTGACGTCAGCTTCTGGGTTCGTGAGAGCCAGAAAGCCGCTTTAGAAGACAAAGGGCTGACCTTATTCAACGTCAAAAGCGAAACGGAGCTGCACATCTCCGCCCCGCAAATCATCACTGAAATTCCCGCAGAGGCCCAATACGATGCCGTTTTTATCTGCGTGCGCAGTGAGCAGCTGGATGCGGCCCTCAGCCAGCTTCAGCAGAGCCTGAAGTCCGTTGAGGACGTGCTGGTAGTGCCTATTCAACCCGGCCGCGATGACGGCCTGAAGGTCTTCCGGGCCCTGCCCGAAGCCATCGTGGTACCCATGACACCAACGTTTGCAGCCTATAACGATGCAGAGCGCATCGCTTACTGGGCGCCCAAAGCCCTGCCCAGTCTGGTCGGCCCCCCCTTCAACGAAACCCTGCAGGTGCGCGACGAACTGGTCCGCCTGCTGCAGCAGGGCGGTATTCCCGCCAAAGGCGTCAATGACTTAGAGGCCGAAACCCGCTTCCCCAGCGCGGCCTTGCAGGTGATGCTCTCGGCCTATCACCTCTCAGGCTACTCCTTTAAACACCTGAGCCAGAACAAAAAATTGCTGGCGCTGGCCGCTCAGGGCATTCAGGAAGCCGTCGCCATTACCAAACGCGATCTGGGCTTTATTCCCTTAAAGTATAAGCCCCTGGAACACATCAGCGGAGACGCGCTGGGTGCCCTGCTCTGGTCGATCGAACATGCTCCCCTGAGCGGTTTCTTTAACCAGATGTGGTCGGTGCACGCCCGCAAAATTCGCTCCCAGACCTATCGCAACCTCGACGATCTGCTGGCGATGAGCCTGCAGCAATCCAAGCATCCGCCGGTGGCGCTGACCGCTTTAACGGCCATGACCCCCGAAAAAATTGGTGAGTACCTCAAAACCACCCGCCAGTTTGGCAGTGCTGACCCCCAGAAAAAAATCAAACTGGGTCTGGCTGTTGGGTTTGGCAGCTTTGTGCTCTGGCGTCTGCTGCGTCGCGCCAGAAACTAAGCCAGTCCATCCATGCAAATTGTAGATATTGCTGAGATTACTATCAGCAGCGGCAGCGGCGGCAATGGTGCCGTCGCTTTTCGCCGTGAAGCCCACGTCGCCAACGGCGGGCCTTCCGGCGGTGACGGTGGGCGGGGCGGCTCCGTAATTTTTGAAGCCTCCGAAAACCTGCAAACCCTGCTCGACTTTCGCTATAAACATCACTTTAAAGCCGGCGTCGGCCAAAATGGCGGCATCAAAAACATGAACGGTCGCAAGGGTGAGGATCTGGTGATCCCCGTGCCCGTGGGCACGGTAGTGAAAGACGTGGAGCAGGACAAAATCATCTGCGATCTGGCCGAACCCGGTCAGCGCTTTGTGGCCGCCAAAGGCGGACGCGGCGGCAAGGGCAACGCCCATTTTGCCAACGCGGTTTACCAGGCCCCACGCTTTGCCCAGCCGGGCCAGCCGGGCCTGACCCGCAAGCTGCAGCTGGAGCTCAAAAGCATTGCAGATATTGGTCTGGTGGGCATGCCCAATGCGGGCAAATCCTCTTTGCTGAGCGTGATTTCAGCGGCCCGGCCCAAAATTGCCGACTACCCCTTTACCACCCTGCGCCCCAATCTGGGCGTGATCAGCCTGCCCAACGGCGATGGCTGTATTGTGGCAGATATTCCAGGCTTAATTGAAGGCGCCAGCGACGGCATTGGTCTGGGTCACGACTTTTTGCGCCATGTCGAGCGCACCCGCCTGCTCCTGCACCTGGTCGACGGCGCAGCCCCCGACCCCATTGCCAATTACCGCACCATTCAGGCCGAGCTCAAAGCCTACCCTGCCCGGCTCGACAACAAGCCCCAGGTACTGGTGATCAATAAAAAAGACCTGCTGGATGACGGCGATCTGGAAATTCTGCTGGATCTGCTCAAAGAAGAAACGGAAGCCGCACCCCTGCTGATTTCAACGGCCACCCGCGAGGGCCTGACCGAACTGCTCTATATGCTGGAGCAACAGCTCAGTCTGCTGCCACCGCTGCCGCGCTTTGAATACGAGCCCGAAAGCGAAGCCGACCAGCAGGGTCACCTTGATCCGGTTTTCAGTATTGAGTTTGACGACGGCGTGTATATCGTGCACTCTGATAGTCTGGAGCGCATGCTGGCACTGTCTGATCTGGAAGACTCACGCGCCCTGCACCGCTTTCAGCAGCAGCTTTATCGCCAGGGCATTATTGAAGCGCTCAAAGCCGAAGGCGCGGGTTCAGGCGATACGATCCGCATCGGTTCGCTGGAGTTTGACTATCTTTAAACACGAGGTGGAGCATGTTTCAGGAAATCAAAGCGCGCGTCAGCCTGCTGATGGCCGCGTGCAACCCTGACGCTCACCTGCTCAAATCCATTGACTCCCTGCTGGCACAAACCCACAGCAACTTTACCCTGACCCTGATTGATGACGGTTCCCATGAGCCCCTCAGCGAGCGCCTGCAAAGCCGTCAGGACCCACGCCTCAAGATCCTCCGTCTGGATAAGCCCCAGGGCTTGATCCCTGCCCTGAACCTGGCCATGCAAAAAAGCAAGCCGGCGGTATTTTATGCCGTGGTCTACGCCAGCTGTTTTTACAGCCCCAATTTTTTGTACAGCCTGCTGGAGACCATCTTACGAAAACCCAAAGCCAGCGGGGTTTACAGCTATTTCTGTGCGGGCAATGGCTACCTGAGCGGCCGCCAGTACAAAGAACTGCGCTTTGATGAAAACGAACTGCTGATCCGTGATATGCTGGGCCCCACCGTCCTGTTTCGCCATGATGCTTTTAAGCAAGCCGGCGGGCTGTTTGTCTCCGAAAAAAAAGGACTGCTGGAAACCTGGCAGCGCATGAGCCAAAAGTACGGCCCCTTTGAACAGGTCAATACGGTGCTGGTACGTCAGCAGAAAGACCCTTACCTGCCACAAGTCCTGCCTCGCGAGATCGATCCCGAAAAAGACCTTTACCCTCACCTCAAAGTGCGCTTTTTAATGCCTGAGGATCAGCAGATTGACCCTGAGTGGCTGCAGCTTTTAAAAGAGTCCGGGCACGCGCTGCTGCAAACTGACGACGTTATGAAACAGCAGCAAATGCCCCAGGTTGTGCTCTGCAGTCAGCTGAGCCAGCTGGAAACCGCGGTCAGACACGCCCGCTATACCTTTACCCCCCTGATCTTTGTGCTTAATGATCCCGAACTGGCCGAAATGCTGGCCCTGCAGCCACGCCATCACTTTTTGCTGAATGCCTGCACCCTGGCCACCCGCACCCTTAAGGTGGCCAAAATCCTAAGCCAGCACCAGCACCAACCCCTGGTCTATATGCCGGGCATGACGCGGCGGGAGGTCAACCGCCTGCTTTCGCGGGTGCCAATGCTGCTGCACCGCCACAGTGCGGTGGTGCTGATCCGCAGTTATGGGGGGCCAGAAGCACTCAATAAAACCCTGCTCAGCCTGGAGGATCTGCACCATCCCAACGAATTTGGGCATGCCCTGATTTACTGCGCTGATCGCGATCCCCGCACCCTGCGCTGGCTTGAAGAAAAAGGCCTCAGCTGTCAGCTGGCCCCCGGTTTTGCTTACTTTCCCCACCTGCTGGGCTTGCTGAAGCAATTGCCCGCCAGCTGGATTCTGGGTATTGATGCGGGTATTCAGATTCCACCGGACTGGTTTTATACCCTCTGGCCCCAGCTGGCGGATCCCCGCGCCGGCATGGTTTCAGGCCACATCAACGCGGGTGTCAGCGAACAGCGCCTGCCTTTTGCCGTGCGCACGCGTGCAGAACTCATGGCAAAATGGTCCACTTACCATCCCCTGGTAGCCCTGGAGTCTGTGGCCGCCCTGAGTGATGCCGCCTTTTTGATGCGCAAACAAACCTTTGAGTGGTTGCTGGCCCGCTACCCTGAAACACGCCCCCTGTCAGATGAGCGGCTGCTGTCAGAGTATATCCGCAAGGCTAAGCAGGTCTGCCTGCTGAACCGTCAGACCGTGGCCCACAACAACAACCTGTTTATTTAAGCGGCAATCATGGTTTCACTTCAACACTACCAAAAACTGCTGCCCGCCTATCAGATCGAAAAAGAGCTGGGTGAAGGGGGCTTTTCACAGACTCTGCTGGCCCGGCGGGCTGCAGATCAGCAGCCCTGTGTACTCAAAGTGCTCTCGCTCAAGCGCAGCCAGGACTGGAAAGCCGTGGAACTGTTTGAGCGCGAGGCCAAAGTCTTGCGGCATCTGGATCATCCGGGAATTCCTGACTTTTATGACAGTTTTAATCTCAGTCAGGAGAACGAAAGCCTCTTTTTTCTGGCACAGGAATACCTGCCGGGCCAGAGCCTGCAAGAATGGGTCAGCACAGGCCGGCGCTATACCGAAGCCCAGGTGATGACAATGGCCCGTCAACTGACTGAGATTCTGGTTTACCTGCAAAGCTTTTCACCCCCTGTGATTCACCGGGATATCAAGCCCAGCAATATTATGCTGAATCAGGATCAGGTCTGGCTGATTGACTTCGGGGCCGTCAAAGACAGCCTGCAGCAGGTACAGGGACGGGGTTCCACGGTGGTGGGCACGTTTGGCTATATGCCCCTTGAGCAATACGAAGGGCGGGCCCAGCCTGCTTCAGATATTTACGGCCTGGGCATGTCCCTGCTCTATGCCCTCTCGGGCACGGAACCCGTACAGATGAAAAAACGCGGCTTAAAAACAGACTTTCGGCAGCATCTGAAGGTGTCAGAAGGCCTGGCCCGGATTCTGGATCGGATGATCGAACCGGATATTGCCCTGCGCTACCCCGACGCCCACACCCTGCAGCAGGATCTGCAAAGACTGAGCGCCGCATCAGCAGCCCCACCGCCCTCAGACCAGAGTCAACGCGGCGCCATCCTGCTGATTGCGCTGCTGATCATCGCGGGCGGACTGATCACAGCCTGGTTGCAGCACCAAAAGCGTCCTGGCAGCGTCACAGTGAACGCCGTAGAAAATTCCCAGCTGACTTATAACAGTGACTTTCCGGACCCCTGGCAGGCGGCCGCAGCGGCCTTACCCGAACGGGTCAGGACCCTGCATAGTCAGGATGAAACCCTCTGGTTCAGCGACAGCAGCCATGTCTACGCCCTGCAACAGGATCAGCTCCAGCAATGGGATGCAGAAAACCTGCTCGGCAGCCAGACTTACCTCGGCTTTCGGCTGACGGGAGATGGCAAAGGGGGGGCCTATGCCCTGGGCAAAAGCCAGGACGATAAATTTGTGCTCAATTATCTGAACGAAAGCCAACAGACCCGCATTCCGCTGCCCGGAGCGGGCAGCTATGAGGCCCTGATACGTTACGGCAACACGCTGCTGCTGGGCAATGGCCCCAGGCTCTGGCAATATACGCCAGATACACAGCAATGGCACCTGCTGACCACGCTGCCGGATCGTTACAGCCGCCAGCCAGAGATCCGGGCCCTGCTGGTCCACCAGGATCAGATCTGGCTGGCTGCCGACAGTCAGCTCTGGCAGCTGCACAACAAAACCTTAAAAGCACGCTGGGAGGGTGAGGACTATACCCATCATCTGGCTGCCGGCCCCGATGGCCGCATCTGGCTGGGCAGCCGTGAAGGCCTGCACGTCTTTGACCCTGAGCGCAACAGTGCAAAAAAAATGTACGACAAAGCCGAGATTGAAGCCCTGATTGTGGATCCCAGCAACAGCGTCTGGGCCGGTACCCGCGACAGGGGGCTCCTGCACTGGACGCCCGAAAACCAGCGCTGGCAGGTCATGGGCTGGCGCGAAGGCCTGCCGGATGATCATGTTCAGGCCCTGGCCCTGCAGGGTGAAATCCTCTGGATGGCCCTCGACAGCGCAGCGCCGCACCAGACCCGTCTGGCCCCGTTAAAAACCCGCCTGAATCAGGGCTTTGACATCCCTGAGATACCGGCCCGGCGTTATGCGAATGCCTGTGAAGCGGCATCACAACAGCCTGCCGGGGAACAGGTTCAGACCTTCGCATTCCGGGGCCAGACCCATGTTTTTTTTAACGGTGAACTGGTCTGCCCCCAGGGCAAAGCCGCCATCAATGCAGCCGGCACAGCCGCTTTTTATGATTATACACAGGGCGTGATCCGCAGCAGCGGCACAGGCCAGCAGCTGCTGGGCCGCCCGCCGGGTATGGCCAGGTACACCTCAGCCCGTGATATCTGGATCGATCCCCAGGGCCATGTCTGGCTGAGTTTTTACCGCGACGGCATTTTCCGGCACAATGGCAGCTGGCAGCGCATCAATACCCCCGAAGCCTTCCAGCCCGTTTTTGGGGGCAGTGGCGATCAGGTCTGGCTCGGGCGCAACAGCAGCGAAGGTCCCCAGCTGCTGCTGTACCAAAACCAGCAGCTCAAAGACCTTAAGCTCAACGACCGTTTTTTAACGGTTCAGCAGGTGCTGGGCCGCCCGGACGGCGGTGTTGCCATCGCCAGCACCCAGGGCCTTTTTGTGCTGAACGCCCAGCAGCAAGCCCAGCAGTTTAACCGCAACAGCGGCCTGCCCGGCGACTATATCTCGCGCATCACCCAGACCCCTGATGGCTTGTGGCTGAGTGTGGGCAAAGGCCTCAGCTGGCTGAGCTGGCCGGGCGGCAATACCCGGCAGATCACCAGTCGCGAAGGTCTCTTCAGCGATCGCATCCGCCAGCTGGCGATCGACAGCCAGCAAAACCTGTGGCTGCAGGACCCGCACGGCGAAGTGGCGATTTATCAGCAGGCGGACTTGCGCTAAGTCTGCCTTCGTGGCAAAGCGCTGGCCCTGCGGCGGATGAGCAAAGCAACAGAGTCTGGTAAGATAATACAAAGGGTTTAATCAGACCATCACCCGATAAAGTCTCATGTTGACAGCAAAGGTAAAACGATGAAACGACAATTTTCTGGACTGTGTCTCAGTCTTGTATTGGCCATGACAAGCTTGCCCGCTCTGGCCGCCAATATTCAGATGACGGCAGGTGAAAGTGTGGGCAGCGTCAAACTGGGCGCCGCCGACAGTGTGCTAAAAAAAAATCCCTTTGGCCTGCCCCTGAGCAAATCCGGCAAAGACACCGAGTACGAAGGCCAAACCGTTTATTATTACTTCTATGGCAAACCCGATGCCAACAATAGCTACCCCTTGCAGGTCTACAGCGATGTCAAAGGCAAGGTCTTTATTTTTGAGGTCAACAGCCCCCAGTTTGTCTTGCCCAGTGGCTTAAAAATTGGCAGCAGCGAGGCCGACCTGTTAAAGGCTTACGGCAATAAACTCAAAAAACAAAAGCGCGGCAGCATTTACATCAAATACAGTCTGGGTGACCGCAAAGGAACTGACTTTTATGTCAAAAACCAAAAAATAACCCAGATTTTGATCCGCAGCTATTAATCAGGCCACCAGGAGGAGCACCCCATGCGTTTGATTTTACCAATCAGCCTGCTGCTTACAGCACTCTGTGTACCGGCCTGGGCCCAGACACCTGAACAGGCTTTTGAACTGCCCTTAAAAACAGCGCATGAAGCCCAGACAGTGTCAGACAAGGCACTGGCCCTGCAAGTGAACCAATGGCTGCCTGAACAGGGGGCTGTTGAGCTAAGTCTGATCAGCCCCCGCCTGGATCAACTGCGGCTGGAGCTCAACGGCCAGCCCCTGCCCCTGACAGCCGAGCCCCGGGTAACAGTGCCCCTCAACCCCCAGGAAATTGCCTCCCTGAAACTCTTTCAGCTGAACGCTGCGGGTGAAGTCGAAAGCAGCACCTCACTGGAACTGGACCCGCGCCAATGGGCACCCCGCCAGTATCAGTGGAGCCTGCAAGACCATCAGGTCGTGGGTCAGCAGCTCAACAGCATCTTAATTCAAGCCCCTGATTACCCCCGGCAGCCCGCTAAGCTGCAGCTGGATCTGGATGGCCAAAACGTGTATCAAACACAGGTTCAGCCCAGTCAGCAAATCCTCGTTCCCCCTATCAAACTGAGCCCTGGCAGCCACCAACTGCGCTACCGGGTCAGCAATGCCTGGGGCAGCAGTGTTTCAGCGGAGACCACGGTGCACTATCTGGGCGTCGAGCCCCCGGCACAAACCTTTGTGCTGGTAGACAAATACCAGTTCAGCCTGTATTGGGTCGAAAAGGGCAAACTCAAAAAAATCTACCCAGTGGCCACAGGCCGGCCCCGTACCCCCACCCCTGTGGGCAAATTTGTGGTAGGCCTGAGAGAGGTCATGAACCCGCCCACCACCGACTGGGGCGCCCGCCGCATGCGCATCCACCGCCCCGAGCAGTACCCACACCACTGGGCAGGCTACGCCATTCATGGCACCAACCGCCCCAACAGCATCGGCACCGAAGCCTCCCATGGCTGCCTGCGCATGTTTAATGAGGACGTGATGGAGCTCTTTGAGCAATTGCCCACAGGCACGCCTGTGCTCATTGAAGAAAAATCAAAAGTCGATATAGATAAAGTTCGAACCCCCGCCGGCAAAAAATAGAATTGCCAGCAGCAGCAAAGCCGCCCCGGCGCCACAGGCCAGGTCCAGCAAGAGGATTTTTGCTTTGTTCATAACCCCACCAGGCGTTGTAATAAAAGTCCAAAGCGCGGCAGGGGCATAATAAACAGCCCCCAGCCCAGGGTCACCAGCACAAAGGTCAGCAGGGTCATACTGGCCTGATAGGTCCGGGGCCAGCGCGCCAGCCAGGGCAGCCGGGGCTTGATATATTCCCGGTAAGTACGCTGAATGCCCAGCAGGATACCGTGGTAAAGCCCCCAGAACACAAAGTGCCAGGCCGCCCCATGCCAGATGCCCGACACCGCCATGGCAATCAGCAGGTTACGCACCGTGAGCCAGTGCCCCACCCGTGAGCCGCCCAGGGGAATAAACACATAATCGGTGATCCACTGGGTCAGCGAAATATGCCAGTTGCGCCAGAACATCGCAATATTGGCACGCAGATAGGGCCAGTTAAAGTTTTCAGGCACCTCAATGCCAAACAGGCGGGCCGAGCCAATGGCGATATCTGAATAGCCCGAAAAGTCGAGATAAATTTTCAGCGAATAGGCCAGCAAAGCCACCGCCAGCACGCCGGGAGTGCTTTGAGAAACCCCCTGCTCAGAAAGCAGCGGCTGGATCCAGAGGTCCATGGAGTCGGCCACCATGATCTTTTTGGCCGAGCCGATTAAAATACGGGTACTGCCCGCCTGCAGATGCCCCCAGGCAAAGCGCGCACGCTGAATCTGGGGCACAAAACCCTGAAAGCGCTTGATCGGACCGGCAATCATGGTCGGAAAGAACATAATAAAGGCCATAAATTCAATCAGGCTATGGCGCTCAATTTTGCCCTGGTGGGCGTCAGCCAGATAGTGAATAAATTCAAAGGTAAAAAAGGAAATGGCCAGCGGCAGCAACAGGTATTCAAGCTGGGGCAGCTCCTGACAGCCAAAGCCGCAGCTCAGCTGGTGCCAGCTTAAGATGGCCATGTTGCGGTATTTGTAATAGCCCAGGATCAGCGTACACAGCACCACCGCCAGCACAAAGAGCTGACGCCGATCGCGGTAGTGCTTCATCAGCCAAAACACCGCCAGGGCCTCCAGGGCAAACAGCAAGAGAAAAAAGTCGGCATAATAGCCATAAAACACCAGACCTGAAACAAAGAGCCAGCCCGCCCGCCAGCTGACGGGCACCCAGAAAAAGACGGCTACCGCCACCACCAGAAACAGGGGGTAAAGCGCTTCGTTAAAAATCATGGCAGGCGCTCCAGTTCGGGCTTTAAAAACTGCGCCAGACGTGCCCCAAACAGCTTGGCCCCTGAATTTAAGGTGTGACTGATATCGGCAAAGTGTTCTTCGGTGAGGGGCTCCTGCCCATTGCTGGCCAGATTGGGATCTAAAAAGCGAAAGCCTGCCCCTTCAATTTTCTGACGCAGCAGCTGACTGTGGCTGGCATAGCGCTGCCAGTCCATCACCTCGTAATAGTTTAGGGCGTCTGCGTTAATGGGCGCGAGAAAAAATACCGCCGGCTTGCCACTGGCCTGCAGCAAACGCAGCATACGCTCTAAAAACTGCAGCTCCGGGTTGTGAGAAGTAATCTCAAAGTCCACATTTTCGGCGTAGCGTTTCACCATATAAACCTGGCGAGCGTTGGGCAGCGTATAAAAGGGCTGGCTGTCAGGGGCTTCTTCGTCGCTGGCCTGAGCAAAAAACTGACGGTAGAGCCAGTTTTCGGGGCTGGCCCCCAGCCAGAGAGCGGCCAGACGTTCTTTTTCACGGTAAAAAAACCAGTGCTGGCGCAACCAGTGGCGCAAAGGGGCATTCAGGTTCACAAGGGGGCTGGGTCGCAGGCCGAGCAAGCGGGCTTCACTGTGGCTGATGCTTACACCCAGGGTTTCAGGCAGCTCCGGGTGACGGATGGGGGTGCTCTCCAGCAGTCTGGGACTGAAGGTGTGGTAATTCAGCTGAATCACAAACAGCTCACCCAGGGGCAGACTGCGCTGCAGCAAATAATAATTGTCGGCCATCAGAAAGCCCTTGGCCGCCAGGTTATAAACGGCCAGGGGCTTTGGGGGCTGCGCGTTCAGCCAGTGCTGCCGCACCACCGCCGGATAGGTTGCGGCCGGATCGGTGATGCTGACCCCATAAGTGGGCGAAGAGCCTAAAAACATGACCTTTGGGCCTGTGGACAATCGGGTGGAGAAATCAGGTAAACGGGCGATCTGATCCAGGGTGGCATTGAGTACGGGCACTTCCTGATCAGCAGGCAGACGGTACTGCGCACCGATATCTGTCTGCAGCAAAGCAGCCCAGCGCACCTGGACCCAGAGGTCACAGGCAAACAGCGTGAGCACAAAGGCCAGACAGCGGGTCAGCCAGCGTTTCCAGCTTAAAGAAGGTGTGTGCATACAGCATTCAGCGTAGCTGATCGCCCTTCAGCCAGTCTGTGATCAGCCTGGCTGAAGGGCTGCCCTAAAGTCAAGATCACGGCAGTACATGGTCCAACGACCAGAAAACTTGACGCGCCCCTTTCTGAGAGGCAAGATAGACATACAATCTTTTTGACAGACAAGGAGCAGGTGATGGGCAGCTGGAAACGGTGGGCAATGGCCCTGACATTGGGGCTGATGGTCTTGCCCGCTCAGGCAGACACACCCGCAGCGGCTTTAAAAGCGTACCAGGAGGGTTTGCACCTGCAGCAGGCCCATGAGACTGAAGCGGCAGAAAAAGCCTATCTGCAGGCCCTGAAGCTGGCCCCTGAGCTGGTGAGTGCCCGTTATAACCTGGGCGTGCTCTATTTACACCAGCAGCAGGCTGAAGCGGCTGAATACCAGGCGCGTAAAATATTAGAGCACTGGCTGGTCGATGCCGATGTCTATGTCTTGCTGGGGCAGGCCCTGGCCGCACAGGGCAAAACCGAAGCAGCCCAGCAGCAGTTTGCCCGTGCGCTGAATCTGCAGGCCCAGCATCCCATCAAAGCCTGGCTGCAGCCGCTGGCCCCCCCCGAAGAAAAATACCCGGCCCCCGCCCGGGCCGCTTATGAGCGGGGCAAGCGGGCGCTGGATAAAGGCCATGACCGCCAGGCCCAGGCGGCCTTTCAGGAAGCCCTGAAGCAGGCTCCCCACTGGGCCAACGCCCATTATCTGCTGGGGCTCGCTCAGCACAGCCAGCCCCAGCTGGCACGCCAGAGCCTTGAAAAGGCCCTGCAACTCGCACCCCAGCATCTGGGGGCCAACATCGTCCTGGCCCGCCAGCTCGGGCACAGCCCGGCCGCTCAGCGCTACTGGCAAGGGGTGCTTGAACAGCGCCCGGGCACCCTGGAGGCCTATCTGGCCCTGGGACAGATTGCTCTGCAACAGGCCGATGGGGCTGCAGCCGAAAACTGGCTGCAACAAGCCCTGCAGCTTGAGCCGCAGGCCGCAAAAACCCGCGTATTGCTGGCACAGGCAGCTCTGGCCCAACACAAAACCCCTGAAGCTTTACGCTACCTGGAGCCCTTGCCTGCAGACGTGCTGGAGGCCGCGCTCTTAAAAGCAGATCTGCTGCAAAACCAGGGTCAGGCTGCGGCGGCTCTGGCCCTGCTGAAAGCAGCCCGTCCAACCCAGGATGCCCACCTGCAAACGGCGCTGGCCCGTTACTGGTTTCGCCAGGGCAACTGGCAACAGTGCCGTCAGCATCTGGGCCAGGCCTTTGGGCAGCCCAAAGTGCCTGCCGTCACCTATGCCCTGCGTGGCGAACTGGCCCTGCAGGAAAAGCAGCCCCGGCAGGCCATGGCTTATTTTAAACGCGCCTGGGAACTGCAACCTGAGCTGCGCACCCTTGAGCACTTCTTACTGGCCGCCTTGCAGCATGACCAGGCGCAGCAGGCCGTGCCCCTGTTTAAACAGGCTGTGAAGCTGTTTCCCAAACAGGCAGAGCACTTAACCCGCATTTCTCACAAAGGTGCGTTCACATAAGGTGTAGGGTATATTTCGGGAGTTTTTACTGAACTCGGTAGCCTCTGAACAGGCCGTTTCACGCTTGATTCATTGTCTTTGTTCGTTCGCTGGGTGAAAGACGACAGGCCAAA
>JACYMC010000001.1 GCA_015272195.1 Candidatus Sericytochromatia bacterium | reverse complement strand
ACAAATTGGCTTGAAAACATGATGATTGCTGCATCTTTGGGAGGATGGTCGCGGGCAAAATGACTTTACCAACAGAAAGCGTTAGAACTAGCATCATCACAAAGGAATGTGGGCTGGGTTAAGGGTCAGACGCTTTGGGCGGCGAACCCAGATGGCCCTGGTAGTTGTTGTAGATGATCTGGCGGTAGCGGTCGTTCAGATGCCAGAAGTGCACCCCGGCATCGGCGGTGCTCAGGTAAATGCCGCTGTCGTTGGGCAGGTTTAAAAAGGCCTGAAACAGCATGCTGATCACCGGGCCGTGGGTCACAATGCCGACACGGCGGCCGGGCGGATGCTGGCAGAGCCGGGCAAAAAAGCGCTCCACCCGGTGGCGCAGATCCAGCTCAGACTCGCCGCCGTAGAGGCTTTCGTGGTATTTGCGCCCTTCGGGCGGGTAGGGGAACTGCACCATGGCATCGGCGCGCAGCATGCCCGAAAGCTTGCCATTGTCGCGATCCGAGAGATCGGCGTCGATCTGTACCTGCAGCTTCAGCGGTTCGGCAATGGTTTCCGCCGTGCTGGTGGCCCGCAGCAGCGGGCTCGAAAGGATCGCATCCAGCGGGTGCTCGCGGTACAAAAAGCGCGAGAGCTGATAGGCCTGCTGATGCCCCCGTTCAGACAGGGGAAAGTCTGCCGGTCCTTCGTGGCGGTCCTGGACCGTGGCTGTGGATTCGCCGTGACGGATAACAAGCAATTCCATCAGCTGGGCTCCGCTGCGCGCCGGCGCTGGTGATTCTGAATCGTGGGCGGCAGCACGCTGCCACGGGCCTGCAGTGCCAGGGCGTCAGGGTGCTGACGGTAATGGGCACGCAAGCGCTCGGCCAGGGCGGGCTTGAGTGCTTCGCTGACGGAGCTGGGCGTCTCGTCGGGCAAGACTTCCAGCAGGCTGTTCAGCAGCTGGTCCTGGGGTGCAGGCATTTGCGGCAGCCAGCTGCGCAAGAGATTTTTGTCGACGGCCCCGGGCAGTGAACCCAGAATGCCGCTGTCGTTGTCGCTGTGGACCAGCACCCCGGAGCTGGTGCCCCGATCGAGTGTCAGCACCTGAAAAAAGTACAGGCTGTGATAATCCAGCTGGGCGGCTTGATCGGCGGGGCTGATGGGCAGCTGGACGGCCTGTTTGGCCTGCAGCAGGCCCAGGTAGGTGTCGATCACGCCCTGCCCAAAAGCCTTCACGGCAGCGGGCTCAGCCAGCGGGTCAGGGGCCTGCAGACACTCCAGGTAAAAATGGCTCACGCCGCGGTGGCGCTGCAGGGCCGGGATGTAAAAATAGCGCTCACCTTCGGCAAAGGCCTGCGCCCAGTGGGTGGGTGCCAGGGTCTGCAATGCCTGGCTGAAGCGTTGTTGGTCAGCCGCATCGGGCAAAGCCGGGTTGAGATCGGCCATCAGCCGCCAGCTGCCGAGGCTGTTTTTGGGCGCGGTCCAGGAGATATGCATATGCAGTGAAGGCCAGTGCGGATGCTGGGGGTGCAAAATACACGACAGGGCGGTGGCCGAGGCCAGGGGGCGCTCGGGATCAGCCTCGTACTGCACCTGCGAAAGATTGAGTGCGACACGGTTAAACAAGGGGCTGTCTGCCGCCTGGTAGCGCTGCCCGCCGCCGCAGCGGCCAGCGGAACGCAGCCAGGCGTGCTGCTGCAGGGTCTTTTCACCCAGTTGCTGCAGGCCGCTGACCCAGTGCTGCTGCAGATCGCTGAGCAGTGTCAGGGCCTGGCGGGCCTGGGCGTCGGCTGCGGGTGTGGCCTGCGCGGGCAGGCCTGTAAAGCTGGCTGTCGGCATCAGGCTGAACGCACCTGGCCGCTTTCGAGGTCAAAGACATGGGTGTTTTCAAGCTCAGCGCCATAGATGTGTACGCTGAAGCTGTAGGTCTCGGTCGGGTTGCGGATATGGTGAATCTCGGCGTCCGGCATGCTGACATAGACAATCGCACCCGGCCCGGCGTTAAAGCGATCCAGCTCTTTGAGCTGAAACTGGCCTTCCGTGTCAGTGGGCAAGAGCTGGTATTCGGTGACGGCCAGCTGGTTTTCGAGAATGCCCATCACACCCCAGGTGTTGTGGTCGTGCACCGGGGTTTCGACCCCCGGTGGCCAGGCAAAGACCTGCACAAAAAAGCCCTGCTCCGGGCTGGTATAGACCCGGCCATCGGTGTGCCCGGCTTTGAGGGCCCCCACAAAATCGGGGTCCAGCAGGTCCGGGTTGCTGAGCAATTTTTGCATGCCCTGGATCACGGTTTTGAGGATGGCATCCTGATGGCCTTCACAGCGGGGCAAAAACTGTTCCAGCTCCTGGCAAAAGCGCCCGAGGGTATAATGTGACATGGGGTGGTTCCTCTTTTCTCTGGTAATGTGTTCAGTGCAGTGACGGGCGCCATTCCAGCCCCTGCACAATTTCGGCTTCAGCTGCCAGCAGGGGCTGCAGACGGGTCTGAATTTCAGTTTCTGAAAAATAATGCAGCATCAGATTGGCAAAAAGATGGCCATGCTTCATTTCAGCGGCCCAGAGGCGCTTGTAAAAGGCCTTCAGTTCCGGTTCCTCCAGCGCATCGGCAATCAGACCAAAGCGCTCTGCGCCACGGGCCTCAATAATTGAGGAGATCAGCATGCGATCCAGAAAACGTTCTTCGGGCTCGCTGCGGCAATGGCTGAGCAGCTGGTTGACATAAGGATCCTTGATCTCTTTGCCAATCGGAATATCGCGGGCTTCCATTAAAGCATAGACTTCCTGAAAATGCTCCAGCTCTTCCTGGGCCAGGCGGATCAGGTGGGGAATCAGGGCCTTGCGATCAGGGTATTTCATGACCAGGCTCAGGGCCAGGGCCGAGGCTTTGCGTTCGCAGTTGGCGTGGTCCTGCATAAATTCGTCAAAATGGTCCAGAATCACCCCGGTCCATTCGCGGGGGGTGCTGGCCTGGAGTTCAAACGTGATTTTGGGCATCGGTCTGCTTCCTGTTGTGTTTCGTGGGGCATTATACCACGCGGTCTGCTGGTGGCGTGAGGCCTTCGTTTCAGCTGCTGCGCTGCAGCTGGCTCAGAAAAAAGGGTACGCCCAGCAGGGCCGTAAAAATTCCTACAGGGATCTCCTGGCTGCTGAGCAGATTGCGCGAAAGGGCGTCGGCCCAGAGCAGCAGCAGGCCGCCGAGCAGCAGGCTGGGCAGCAGCAGGCGCCTGAAATCGCTGCTGCCGGTGCTTAAGCGGGCCAGATGGGGCACCATCAGCCCCACAAAGCCAATCACGCCACAGACGGCTACCACGGCTGCCGAAAGCAAAGCGGCAGCCAGCAACAAGAGGCGTTTGAGCCAGAGGGCGTTGACGCCCAGCGAAGCGGCGGTTTCTTCGCCGGTCTGCATCAGGTTGAGCGGGTGCAGGCCCAGCAGCACCAGCGGCAGGGCCAGCAGGGCAAAAGGAATCAGGGTCAGCACTTCTTCCCAGCGGCTGTGGCTCAGGCTGCCCATAATCCAGTAAACCACCTGATCCAGGCCCTGGCCCTTAAGCACCAGAAAGAGGGTCAGCAGGGCCGAACAGAGGGCCGAGAGCGCCACACCGGCCAGCAGCAGGCGATCCAGTACCAATTGCCCCCGGTAGCGTCCCAGCTGGTAGACCAGGGCAATGACCCCCAGTGCGCCGGCAAAGGCACTCAGGCTGATGGCATTCAGGCCCAGCAGCCAGAAGTCCAGACCCAGCAGAATCGCCAGTCCCGCGCCAAGCGCGCCGCCGCCGCTGATGCCCAGAATAAAGGGATCCATTAAGGGATTGCGAAACAGGCCCTGCAGCACCAGTCCGGCGGCCGCCAGCATCATGCCTGCCAGCAGGCCCAGCATCAGACGCGGCAGGCGCAGCTGCAGCAGAATATAGCGATCGGTGTCGTCCAGGGGCTGCCGGTTAAGCAGGGTCCAGACCTCACTCCAGCGGGGGGTGGCTTCAGACCAGCCCCAGATCAGGGGCAGGCTCAGCAGCAGCAGGACCGTCAGGGCACCGACCCAGAGCCGGTAACGTCCCTCAGCCCGCATATTGTTTGCGGCGTGTGCGGCGTCGGTGGCGCTGGTTGGGCGGGAACTTTGTGTACCAGACCTGCTGCAACTGGGCCACCAACAGCACCACAAACAGGGTGGCGGGCCACTGCCAGACCAGCTGGGGCATCACAAAGCGCAGCATAAATTCAAAGGGAATCAGCGCATAGTACATGGCCAGGTAAAGCCCGCCAAAGAGATGAATGATCAGCAGCGAGACCGTGGTGGCAAACAGGTATTTCTGGGGAGAGGGCAAGCGGCGCGGGTGGCGGCGCAGATTGAGTATCCAGAGCCAGGCGGCTGGCAGCAGGGCCAGCAGGTAGCCAAAGGTGGGCTGCTGCAGATAGGCCAGGCCGCCGCCGTAAAAAAAGATCGGCACGGCCCCCAGGCCGATGCCCAGGTAGGTGATCAGCACCAGGCTGCTCAGACCGCCGTTGAGCAGGGCCAGACACAGAAAAAAGATCGGCAGCTGCAGGTTGCCCGTATAGGTGCCGGCATAAAACCAGGGGGATTCAATCCAAAGCCAGGTGTCGGGCAGCTGGGGCAGCACAAAGCTGATAAAAGGCAGACGCAGTTGAAGAAAGGTGCCCAGAATCAGAAGCGAAAGAAAGAGGGCCATCAGTTCCAGTTTGACCAGGTGCCGGACGTTCATTGCGAGACTGCCTTTGATGCGGGTTATCGTTTAGTCAGTCTACCACTTCAGCTGCCGGCATGGCAGAGATCTTCAGGGCACAATGGGCGTGCCGCTAGCATCCACAAAGCGTTCTTTGTAATAAGGGCGCAGTTCTGTCGGGGCATGAAAGGGAGCCCATTGCTCGGCCTGCTCGGGTTTGACAGCCTTGAGCTGTGACTGTTCAACTGCCAGAACGTAGCCGTGGCTGTGCAGCTCAAAGCTGCGTGCGGGGCTTTTGAGCCGGCCGTTTTCGTAGCGCGGCGCCAGCACCAGCCGGGCGGGCAGGTCAAAATTCAGCTGGCAGAGCCCGTCTTTACAGGACAGCGCCAGATCTACCGGCTGGGTAATATTGCCAGAGCGGTATTCGCCCTGTACCGCAAAGCCGCCGCTGAGGGCTTTGTGCTGGTACTGGCTGAGTTGCCCCAGATAGTTGAGGGTATAAGGGTCCGCGCCATGGCGGTAAGGCAGGCTGAAGTGTACCTGATCCGCGTGGCGAAACGGGTTGGCCTGGGCCGTGCGCTGAACCTGGGTGCGAATCTGGGCCGTTTTGAGCGCATGGCGCTGGTCGTGGTTCTGGACGGTTTTTAAGCCGTACCAGGTGCCGCCAATCAGGCCGGCAGCCACTACCAGCCCCAGACTATAAACACTGAAGCGGTAAATCTGCTGCAGGCGGATTTCCAGGTCTTCGTCTTTGTGTGTCATGGTCAGCCACCTCCCCTTTAGATTTTATTGTAAGGGGCGGCACGTTACATTTCTACACATTTAAAAGCGCTTTGATGCAATTTAAACACAAAGACAATACGGCTAATCTGCTGACTTGGGCTTAAAATCCAGCGAAGCAGAGTTAATACAATAGCGCAGACCGGTGGGCTGGGGGCCGTCTTCAAAAACATGGCCCAGGTGCCCGCCACAGTCAGCGCAGTGCACTTCGACCCGCAGCATGCCATGGCTGCGGTCGGTTTCGGTGGCCACGGCTTCAGCGCTTAAGGGGGCATAAAAGCTGGGCCAGCCACTGCCGGAGTCGTATTTGGTTTCGGAGCTGAAGAGCTCACGCTGGCAGCCGGCGCAGCGATAGGTGCCCTGGGCCTTGTGATCCCAGTATTTGCCCGTAAAGGCACGTTCGGTGCCTTTCTGGCGCAGCACGTATTCCTGTTCAGGGCTCAGTTCGGGTGAGGTGTTGTCAGACATTCTGGATTCCTCGTGGTGTTTAATGTGTTGGGATTTCAGACCGGTTTGCAGGCTGCGGGGCTGTTTGGGCCGTCAGCTGCTCCTGGCTCCAGACCCAGTAAAGCAGCAGACCCAGCCAGAGCACAACAGCGGTCAGCAAATGCACAATCTGCATCCAGCCGGGGGCCGCCAGCAGAATATTGACCAGACCCAGCAACAGCTGGGCAATCAGCAGGCCGTTGACCCAGCGCATGCCCCGGCGTGAAGCGCTTTCGGACAGGCTTTCCTGGGCCAGGGGCAGGGCCAGCAGCAGATAAAGGCCGCTCAGCACCGCCAGCAGCGGGTGCACAATGCGCAGCTGCACCAGAAAGTGGGTGCTGACGCTGAGATCTTCACGCAGGCGGGCCACCAGACCCTGCTCCGCAAAGACCGTGGTCGGAAAGAGCGTATCACCCAGGGCGGTGACCGCTCCCATCATGCTGACCAGCAGAATCGCCGCGAGACCGGGCAGGAGCAGCAGGCTGGCGCGGGATCGCCAGTGCCAGGCAAAAGCCGGGGCGCTGCTGCGGCCCCACCAGGCGCTGAGGGCCGCAAAAGCCGTCAGGGTAAAGGTATTGATCAGATGGGCCGTGGCCGTGATCGCGCGGGCCACCGAGGTATCGCCGGCCACCAGTTCAAACTTGACCAGGCCGGCTCCCACGGCGGACTCTGACAACAAAAAGATCAGGGTGCCCACCGTCGCCATGCGCACGCGATGGCCTTTGGGAAAGCGTTGAAAGGCCCAGACCAGCAGCATCAGCACCAGCGGCAGGCAGAGGCCGCTGCTGAGGCGGTGGGTAAATTCGATCAGGGTTTCCATGGTCGGGCTGGGGGGAATGATGGCCCCGTGACAGGTGGGCCAGTGCGCGCCGCAGCCAGCACCTGACCCCGTGATGCGGACCCAGGCACCCCAGAGGATCACGCCGATCAGGTAAACCACTACCGCCCAGGCATAGCCTGAAAAAGACAGACGCTGGCGCATACACAAAGACCTCCTGGGATGCTCTGGCTCAACTATACCAGAGGCCCCAGGCCCCTGCGCAGCAGATCGGGTGTTGCCATCGGCTGCGGCAACAAATCCCTGCAGAAGGCTCTGCAAAGGCGGCGCACTCAGAGTATAATGAACCACCATGAAAAAAACGGCCCTTTTTTGCGCACTGCTTTTTTGTCTCGGTCCGCTGCTGCCTGCAGCGGTCTGGGCCCAGTCTGCTGAGCAGCTGACCCAGCCTTTTGAGGTTCAGTCCCTGGCAGAACCGGCGCCTTCAGCTGACATGGCTGATCCCGCCGCCTTGCCTTCTGTGCTCACTGAATCTGGCCTGCCGGCCGCCACGCCGCCGCCGATACCCAGTGACTCTGCCTACCATGCCGAGTGGGCCCAGCGCTCGGTGCGCATTTTGCAGGCCAACGGCCTGACCCTGCCGCCGGGCGTCAATTACAACGTGCTGATGAGCCAGGACGAATTTTTAGAGATTCTCAGCCAGCTGAGCCAGATGGGCATGCTGAGCCTGAAGAGCCATCGCTTCAGCGAGCCGCCGCTGCCGGCCGGCCGCCTGAGCCGGGGAGAGGCTGTACACCTGCTGCTGGCCTCCTTTGGCCTGACCGAGTCGCTGGCGGCTTTTGCCGAGCAGGAGTCGCGCTTTACGGATATCAGCCGCAGCCACCCGGCCTATGCCTCGGTGGTGCTGGCCGAACGCCTGAACCTGATCAACGGCTACCCGGATCGCACCATCCGCCCAGATGAAGCTCTCAGCTGGGGTGAGGCCCTGATTCTGGCTGAAACCGTCTACAGCTGGCGTCAGGCCCTGCCCACCAGCGCGCCGGAATGGGTCAAAGCCTATCAAAAGCGTCAGAACATGTGGTACCAGCTGATGGACGGTTTCCGTCTGCTGCTGACCCTGGCCTACCTGGGCCTGGCCCTGTTCTTTTTGCTGCGCAACTGGCGCCGCACCCGCAACCGCAAAGATTCACCCTACCGCAAATTCAGCCTGGGTCTGGCCCTCGTCACGGGCCTGATGGGCGCGCTCTGGATTTCTGAACTCTTGTTCAACTACCAGCTGATCCCCCGCGAAGCCTACGCCGTGCTGGCCATGCTGAGCGTGTTTGTTGGGCTTTACCTACTCAAGCTAAGCTCCGATCTCGACGGGGATATCAGTAAGCCCAAGCCCCAGGTGGTGATCGACAAAGGCTATATTGAGTCGATCAACCACGAACGCGGGGAACTGTTTATCCGCGATAAAGTCAGCGGGGCCCACAGTCTGGCGCTGGTCAGTCCCGACAGCAAGGTGCTGCGCAAAAGTGGCCGCACCGCCGTCGAAAGCGCGTTTTTATCAGAGATTCAGGCCGGTGATACGGTCTCGCTGCGCGGCGGTCGGCTGGAACACGAATCGCTGGTGGAAGTGGAGCGTCTGACCCTGCTTGAAAGCCAGCAGCACCAGGCCCAGCAGGCCGATCTGCAGAGCTATACCCAGCAAAACCAGTCGCAGACCCAGCAGCAGGCCCAGTCTCAGTATCTGCAGCGCCAGCCTCCCGAATCCCGCTAAGCGCGGTGACGCTGGCCGCTTCCCGTGTTAAGCTGAAAAGAAAGCCCCACAGCAGAAAGAGGTGGCATCATGGCCTATGCATTGACTCTGGAGCTGGCCTGGGAAGATCTCAGCGATCTGCAGGTCCAGCTGCTTCCTGTTGAAAACCGTCGGCCCCAGGCCCCGCTTGAGGCCAGCCGGATTCCAAACCGCCTGCGCTTTGAGCAGCTGCAGCCAGGCAATTATCTGCTGAACCTGCGCTACCAGTACGCCGGCAAAACCTTTGATGCGTTTTATTTTGAGCTGGACCTGCCGGATATCACCCAGATTCACCTGCGCCTGAGTGACGCGGGTGCGCAAATTGATCAGATGGGCTTTTTAAATGACTACGGCGAGTTTGTCGACATGCTGATCTACGCCGACGAAAAGCCCTGGCTGACCCGCCCGCTGGAACAATACCCGCTCTGGGCCGAACTGGCCCACTTTCTGGCCTTTCACTTTGCCGATCAGTCCCCGGCAGACACCCGCCAGAAGCTGGATGCCTTACTGGGTGACCTGTCTGGCTCCTTTGGCCAGCTGGGCCAGCTCTGGGCCCATCAGCTCAAACCGCTGCTGCAGCCGATGCTGCTGGTGCAGACCAGCACGCACTGGAAGGCCTGCCTGCTGCACTGGCTGCGCAATCACCTGATTCTGATGGATCATGAGCGCCTCTACGAAAATCTGCAGGAGGCCATGGCTCTGGCCCAGCAGGAGCAGGAAGTGGACCGCCTGCTGCGCTACCTGGAGTGGGATCCCGATACAGGCAGCTGGCTCAATGAAGCGGCCTTTCTGGCTGAGATCAGCGGCCAGCGGATGCTGCTGGCTTAGCCAGCGCTGACTCCAGGGCTTGCAGACGGCGCTGAAAGCGCCGGATAAACACAGATATGCTGGGCTCCTGCAGTAAATCGTAGTGGATCAGCGTCATCAGACCCTGGTAGAGGGTATAAAACCAGAGGCGCTGAGGGTAGTGCCTCTGGCTGAACCCCAGCGCCTGGTAATGGGCCGGCAGCGTTTCGGTAAAATAGCGTGGCGGCAGGGCCGACTTTAAATACAGACTGGCATAGTCAAAGACCCAGTCTCCCAGACGCGTTGCATTCCAGTCCAGCAGAGCGACCTGATGGTCTTTGTCGATGCGCAGATTATCGGGCTTCAGATCACCATGCAGCCAGTAGCGCTCGGCAGGGCAAATCCGGGCCAGGTTTTCAAACAGTTCTGTGACACGGGCCATGGCCAGAATATCCTGTAGACCCTGGTACTGTGATGCTTCTTCCAGTCTTGCCGTTGCTTTGGCAAAGCGGTATTTCAGTTCGCGATGCCAGCTGTAGCCGCTTTGGAGATCACTGTAGAGATGCTTTAAAGCAGCGGGTGGCCTCAGCAGCAGCGGTGCGCGGTGCAGGCAGCTTAGCCCCTGGGTCAGGGAGTTCAGCGCATGCGAGAAGTCGTCTGTATCAGCCGGGCTTCTGCCCGGAATAAAACGACTAACGGTAAAAAAATAACCAGCATAGACGCCTGTTTGATAGATCTCAGGCAGGATCACTCCTGCAGCCGAAAGGTAAGGATACAGGGCCTGTACAACCTGAAAGCCGGGATCCTCCCGAGCCAGGTGAACAACAAAGCTCTGGGTGTCATCCCGTACCCGATAGACTTCAGACGAAACACCCCGCGCCAGGAATTCCCAGTGCGGGGGGATGAGGTCCGGTTTCAAAGCCAGGCTTTTAGTTGGCCTTGCTGAATTTTAAGGTGGTGCTGCCGCGCTCGTCGCTGGGGTACATACGACCGGCCTGAACCACGTCGGTTTCAAAATAACCGGGGCGAATGCCACGCACGGTCAGTTTCTCGACTTCCTGGCCCTTGCCCATATCAAAGACGGTGGTGTTGCCGTTGCGCTGGTAGGTGCCAATGGCCTCGACCGTGCGGTTGCCTTTGACGTCAACGGTGGTGAAGCGCACGCGCTGGGCGTCGAGACGAACGGCATCAACGATCAGGTGGTGAGAGGCAATCTGAAACTCGATTTTGAAGGCGTCGGGGGTCAGGTTGTGCACTTTGCCTTTGCCTTTGAACCACAAAGGTCCCCGGACATCCAGGTTGTCGCCGCTGCGGAAGCCCTGCACGCCGACGAGGTCGCCCTGGTTCTGCACGGCGCTGAAATTCTGCATGTTTTGCAGGGGGGCACGGAACATGCCCGGTGCGGGGGCCATCATGGCAGGCATGGGGGCACTCTGGCAGGCCGCCAGCAGGGTGAGCAGGGTGAGTCCGCTGAGAGTCCGAAGCACTTGACGCATAATGTAATGACCTCTTAGTTTAACCTTAATCTTTCCTTAATGATATTAAAACAAAATAAAAAAGTCAAGCCCGCGAGGGTAAAAAGTTGCAAAAATACAAAACGCGATGCTGTCTGGGTGTGCAGCCGGGCGGGCGGCAATTGAGGACAAATGACTCAGGGCCATGTTAAAATAGGCCATAAGCTTCAAGGAGTCAAAGGCATGATTGAAATGAAAGTCTCGGGCATTGTGCTGGATCCCCAGTCCCGCAGTCCGATTGTGGTCTTACGGGATATGCCCGAACGCAGAGCACTGATGATCTGGATAGGCCCCCCGGAAGCCAACGCCATCATGCTGGCCATTGAAAACGTGCCCCTGGCCCGTCCAGCGACCCATGATCTGCTGGTCAACAGTATTCAGCATCTCGGCGGCACCGTGCACTCGGTGGTGGTCAACCGCATGGAAGAAAACACCTTTTTTGCCGTGCTGCGCGTTAACACCAAAGCCGGCAAGCAGATTGAAATTGACTCCCGTCCCAGCGACGCTGTGGCCGTGGCCCTGCGCACCGAAAGCCCAATTTTTGTGGCCGAAGAAGTGATGGCCACCAGTTCGATTCCGATCAACCCGGCCCAGGAAGAGCAGGAAGCCAAAGACTTCCGCGACTTTATTCAGAACATTAAACCCAGCGATTTTATTGATCGCACCCACGAGCGCGGCGATATCAACTGAGCCGCCTGCGGCCGGCAGAAAGGAGCCCTGAGTGGAAATACCGGGCATGAACCCCCTGCAGAACCGTCCGATTGTGCCTGGCCAACAGGGGCAAGCCGGGGTTCCCGACCTGATTCTGGACGGCCCCAAAGGCCGCATTCCGGCTGAGGCCGCCCAGCAGCAGGCAGCCCCCACCCAGGCCCCCTATCAGGCGCCGCAGCAGGCCATTGTTCAGCAATCGGCCCAGAACATGACGGCGGCCCTGATGGAAATGAACATTCCGCCCACGCCCCAGAACCTGCAGATGGCCCAGCTGCTGGTCAGCTACGGCCATGCGGTCAACAGTCACACCATGGGTGTGGTGCGCCAGGCCATGCAGGGTCTGTCCGACAAGGACCCGGCCACCATGGAGGCCGTGCTGATTCTGCTGACACGCGATCTGCCCGTGAATCCCCGCACGGTGGCCGCGATTCAGCAGTTTATGAACGGCCAGCCTCTGCAGCAGCAACTGCAGCAGCTGCCCCGCGAGCTGGGCAGCCTTTTGCAGCAGATGCAGCAGACCGCCCAGGGCCAGCTGCCACAAACGGCTGCCGCCACCCAGACAGCGGCCCAGGCAGCGCCCCAGACCGCGACCCAAACCCCCACGGCCCCAAATACCGCGACAGCGACCCCAGCCGGGCAAACGGCCCAGAGCGCAGCGACGGTCAGTACGCCCCCCGGAACGGCTCCCACCGCCACGGCCACGGCGGCCCTGCCGGGCAACCCTGCCGCTGCAGCCACTGCCGCGCTTAATCCGGCCGCCACTGCGGCAGCCCAGCAGGTCAACCCCCAGGCGGCGGCCCAGACCGTGGCCCAGAATATTCAGAGCGGCCAGACCCTGGTGCAGGCCGCCCCGCTGGCGGCGGCGGCCCAGCAGTTTGCCGGGCAGGCCCAGGCGCTCGAAAACAAAAGCGACGGCCTTTCGCGCATTGCCGATAAATCCACCGCCCAGCGGGTCAATATGGACCAGGCCCAGCAGGGCGAAGTCAAGGCCGTGACAGCCATCAACGATAAAGCCAGCGCCAGTCAGTCCGGGCTGGTTAGCCAGCATCTGCCCTCGCAGCAGCGCGACAATGAATCGCTCAGACAGCTCTATCTCTACCTGCAGCATCAGGACCCCGAAACCCTCGAAGCACTCAAGCAAAGCCTCAGGGCGCCGCAGCTGCAGAGCCCCCAGGAAGCGGCTTTGCAATTGATTAAAGTGCTGCAGAACCTGGCCCAGCTGGCGGGGCATCTGTCTGAAAATATGCAGCTGCATCAGTTTCAGCAGCTGGGCCTGCAGCACCAGCAGATCATTCAGCTGACGGGCCTGCTTGAAGCAGAATTAAAACAGTTTCACCAGATTTTTGGCCGGGCCTTTCCCTCGCTGGCGGATCGGGTGCTGCAGCTGCTGCAGCACGACAGCCAGGATATGTTTGGCCGCCTGGCCCAGCTGATTGACGAGAACCAGGCCCAGCTCAAGGCCCAGGGCCTGCTGCCCGGCAACAGCGATGAACAGACGCAGCTACTGGCCCTGCTGCGCCAGTTGCTGGAGCAGGTTGGCTTGCAGGTCGAAAAGGTACAGGCCCATCTCGGCGCCCGCGAAATGCTGAGCCAGACTTTGCCCTGCCACTGTATTCCCTTGATGGTGCACTTCAAAGGCCAGGCCCACCCGGCCGAGCTGTACATTCAGCAGGATTATGACCCTGAAGATCCCAACAGTGGCCCGGACCCCAACCGCCCGCTGAAAGTGACCCTGACGCTGGAAACCCATCACCTCGGCCGCGTGGCCGTGGATTTAAGCACCCTCAAAGAAGATCTGATGCTGGATCTCAAGGTCTTAACCCGCCGGGTCAAGCTGGCCATGGACGAGCGCCTGGATCAGCTGCGCCACCGCGTTGAAAACGAAAGCGGTTACAGCGTGTCTCAGATGCACTGCCGGGTGGTGCCTGATCTTGAAAGCCGCCAGTCCATGCTGCTGCCGCCCAAGCGCAATGTTTACTCCCTGCGCCGCGTTGAGGGAGTGGTCTGATGTGGGTCAGTCTGCGGCGTGGGCCGCACGTCAGCCAGGAGCTGAGTGTTTCCAGCGTGTACTGTATTGGTCTCAATTATGCTGACCATGCGGCCGAAATGAAGTCGCAGCGCCCTGATGAGCCGGTGGTCTTTTTAAAGCCCGCCGCTTCGCTGGTGGCCGGTGGCGGCACAGTGGCCCATCCGGTGATCAGTACAGATATGCACCATGAGGTGGAGCTGGTGGTGCTGGTGGGCCAGGACGCCCCCCTGCTGACCCTGGCCAATGCCCATGAAGCCATTCTGGGTTATGGCATCGGGCTGGATATGACCCTGCGTGACCGCCAGCAGCAGGCCAAGGCCAAAGGCCAGCCCTGGGCCGTGGCCAAGGGCTTTGCCCAGTCAGCCCCGGTCTCGGCTTTTATCCCTGCTGAGCAGATGCCTGATCCGGGCGCCCTGGGTCTGCAGCTGCTGGTCAACGGCCAGCCCCGCCAGCAGGGCCATGCCGGCCAGATGCTCTTCAGCGTACCCGAGCTGCTGGTCTACCTTTCTTCGATTTTTTCGCTGCGGCGCGGCGATCTGATTTTTACGGGCACCCCGGCGGGTGTGGGGCCCGTCAAGCGCGGCGATCAGCTGCAGGCCCGGCTGCTGCATGGCGAGACCCCGCTGCTGCAGCTGGACGTGGAGATTGTCTAAAGGCCAGTTAAGGTAAAGCGTAGCGATCCAGGATTTTTTCGTTGAAATTGCTAAAGACCTGACGGCTGGTGTAAATTGCGCGGCCATCGGCGCCAAAGACCAGGCCCGTACAGTTCATGCTGCGCTTGTCTTCGCCATGGGACTGGATGCGGGTGCCGTTGCCAAAGCGCAGGCGCTGGACCGGCGGCCCCAGGCCCTGGCCACAGGCCGCCAGGCTCTGGCCGTCGGGGGCAAAGCGCACCCGATTAACCGCGGCACTGCTGCCGGCGCCGCGCCAGCTGATGCGCCAGAAGCGCTGCATGCTGGCCCATTTGAGCAGGCTCAGCTCGCCACTGTATTCAGCCACCGCCAGAAACTCCCCTTTGGGGTGAAAGGCCAGATCCTGTATATCTGCTGCGCTGGGAATCTGTTGCAGGGGCTTTAGATTCAGATTCTGCACCTGATAAACGCCCACCCCTTTCTGACGGTTGGCAAAGCCCACGGCCAGCTTCTGCCCGTCAGGACTAAAAGTCAGAGCCGTCGGCACCTTCTGCTGACTGGCCGCAGACAGCAGCGGGGCCGAAAAACGCTGCTGCTGGGTGTCATAGAGCCAGAGGGCGTGCTGGCCGTCGGGTGCCGCGCGCCGGCCGCTGAGGGCCAGCACACCCTGACTTGAAAAAGCGAGTTCCTCACAGCTGCTGGCACCGGGAAGGCTCTGCTGCTGCAGCACTTCAGCACTGCGGCTGTCAAACAGGCGCAGCTGGCCGTCGTAGCTGCAGGCCGCCAGGGTCTGCCCATCAGGGCTGAAGGCCAGGCCAAAGATGGCTTTGCCAAAGGCCGGAATGCGCTGGCGGGGGTAGAGCGTGCGCTGATCAAACATCTGCAGCCAGCCAGCGGCGGCCCCGGCGGCCAGGTATTGTCCGTCAGCGGAGGCAGCCAGCCCCCAGAGGGTGCCTTCGGTGCTTTGCCAGCCCTCAATCTGTTTTTTTTCGCCGCTAATGGGGGCGCTGCTGTTGGGGCGCAGCTGATCGGCCTGGACCCGCTGAATATGGTTGGCACTCCAGTTGAGGCCTACCAGATAATGGTCTTTGCCATCGGGCTGCAGCACCCAGCCCCGCAGCCATTTGCCGTCCTGTTCCAGGATCACGTCCTGGCCCACTTCAAAAGACTGGGCCACTGCCGGCAGAGCCAGGGCCATGCTGGCAAGGGCTGTGGCAAGCAAGCATTTGATAGGCATCTTAAATCACCGCAATCTGACGCTGGCCCAGCTGGCGCAGCATGGCTTCCAGCTCGGGCGGATGCGGTCGCTGACTGTTCAGCCAGGCCCAGGCCTCCAGCCGCTGCAGGCTATGGTTGAGGCCCAGCATCAGCCGCTGCTGGGCCGTCAGATCCAGGAATTGCAGCTGATCCTCATGAAAATGCAGATCTGCACGCTGGCGCCGGGCAAAGTCTGCCAGCAGCTTGCGCTCCAGTTTATCGTCCTGGTTTTGCGCCTTTTGCAGGGCGGCCATATCGCGCTCCAGCTGGCGCAGAATGGCCATAAAGGCCCGCAGCAGCTCCAGCACGTCGGGGCTGTCGGGCTGGGGCGCCAGCTCCAGGCTTTCACCCAGGCGGTTGGCGGCTTCAATCAGGGCCAGGGTGCGCTCAGACAGCAGCGCGGGATGGCTGCGCTCGCTGCTTTCGGCTTGCTCACTCTGCTGCAGCAGCGATCGCACGGCCTGCTCTTCGTTGAGGGGGGTTATAGCCCATGATCTGGCTGATAAAGTCCAGCAGGGCCAGCGGCTGCTGGGCCAGTTCCACCCATTGCTGTGCCTGGCTCAGATCCAGCCCGGCGGATTCACTGAAACCCGTCCGGATCAACTGACTCAGCCCGGCCAGCTGCTGATGCTGGGCTTGCAGGCTCTGGCTGCTCTGGCCGGCCAGCTCCTGGTTAAAGAGGCTTTGCAAGGCCTCAGGATTGAGCTTGCTGAGATCCAGTTCCAGGCTACCAAAGGCTCCTTCAATGACCACTTTGAGGTTTTGCGTCGGGCTTTCGGGCAGCTGATGGGCCTGGCGCATGGCCTGAACCAGTTCGTTGACCTGATTCTGAACGTTCAGGGCCGCATCCAGATTGCGCGTATTGCTCAACTGCTGCAGTGACTGCATCAGTTTTTCGGGATTCAGGCGCTGCAGGTCAATTTCAAAGGGCTGATCCTGCCGGTCTTCGACCACCAGATAGGCTTTGCCCAGGTCGACCAGTTGCAGACCCGCCAGGGTCAGGGTTTCGTGCGGGTCAGCCGTCGGGGCTGCGGGTGACGCGGGGGTGGTTTCGGTCCGGGGCGGCTGGCTGGCGCGCACCTGGATGCCCATATCCCGCAGGCGGGGTGTAAAGGCGCTGCTTAATTCCTGTATATTCATGTTAATTCACCGTAAGACTTTGTTCGCGAGAAATTTTGCGCTGGTCTGGCAGCGTGAGGGTAAAGTTGATCCGAATCTGGCTATTGGGTGACTGGGAGAGATTGCTGACTACAAAACCATCACCATTGCTCAGCAGCACGCTGCTGCCGCTGGTCAGAAACTGGCCCAGACTGTTGTCGGGTTCCAGATTGGCCAGGTAATACTCTACCCGGACCTCACCCCAGCCCCAGTTGACGGGCAGGCCGTTGCTGCGGCTCAGTAAAAACTGCAGCTGCAGGCCGTTGGGGTGGCTTTTGACAATCGCATCGGCCTGGGCCGCGCGCTCCAGCTCCGGGTCATAGGGCGTGTTGTCGGGGTTGGCCGAAGGACTCGCGGCGGACGTGGGGCTGGCGCTCGGTGTCGCGCTGGCACTCGGTGTGGCGCTGACTACAGGGCTGGGTGTGGCAGACGGCGCTGCAGATGGCACGGAAGTGCTGCCGTCGGGGTTCAGAATAATGGGCGTGGGTGAGGTGCCGGGCGTCGTCGGGCTTGCTACTGGGCCTGGCGTGCTTTCAGGAGGCAGCGAAGGCGCAATGAGGGGTACTTCAGCATCCACGGGCAAGAGGGCAATGTCTACGGTCTGGCGGCCGGTGCTAAGCTGCAGGGTGCGGGTATGGGGGCGGTAGCCGGGATGTTGCACAATCAGCTTGGCCTCGCCTGCGGGCAGGTTTTCAAACAGATAAAAGCCGGCCGCGTCGCTGCGCACACCCGTGGTGTCGACTCTGACCTGGGCATCGTTGAGCAAAGCCCCAGTGAGCTGATCGCTGATAATACCGGCCAGCTGGGCTGCTTCTGTGGCCGCCGGGGTATTGGCCGGGCTGTTGGAGGCCCCTGGCTGGCTCAGATCCTGCTGATTGAGATTCAGTACGGGTTCCTGGCAGCTGCAGAGCAAACTCAGACCAAGGGCCAGCCACCCGGCCGGGGCACGTAAATTCTTCATGTCTTGTGATCCTGATGCAAAGATAGCTTTATTGTCCCACTTCTGGCCCCCAAAAATCCAGAGGGCTGGCCATCATCCGGGCGGGCGGCGATCAGGCTGCGCGGACCCAGCGGGCGCTGCCGCACTGCCCCGGCCCTGAAAAGACCTTGACCTGCAGCCCCTCAATTTCCAGGCGTTCCAGCTCAGCTTCGTCCTGCATCAGCTGCTGCAAAAAAAGATAGGCAAACTCTTCGACCGTGGCGTTTTCAATCGGCAGCAGCAGCACGTCTTTGCGCAAAAAAGGAATGCGATCGCCGTTAAAAAGGGCGTAGATGTGCTCGCCGGCTTCTTCCAGCTGCAGATAGGGTGAGCGGGTGGGCAGAATAAAGTATTCGTCCCAGGCATCGCAGAGTTCGCGGATGCGGCGCTTGTAGATGCCGTAGTCAAAGCCCATGCCGTTGCCTTGCATTCTGGCCTCGATCACCACCTGCACGGCAAAATTGTGGCCGTGCAGGCGCTCGCGTTCTGTGGCCGAAAAAATGGTAAAGTGGCCGGCTGAAAACTTCATATCCTCTTTGGACAGCTCCAGGGTAAACAGACGTCTGGCTGTGCTCACAGGCTTAACCCAGATCGCCCAGCATGGGGCGCAGCAAAATTTCTTCGACCACCGTGCGCGGGCTCATGGCCCAGGCCTGCCAGACCGCTGCGGCAATATCTTCAGCCGGCATCAGTCGCTCTTCGGGCACGTCGGCCCCTTCCCAGGAGGCGGTAAAGGTCGCGCCCGGCAGCACCGAAACCACGCGGATGTTGTGGGGTTTCAGTTCTTCGCGCAGTTCTTTTGAGAAGCCGTGCAGGGCAAATTTGGAAATGCAGTAGGAGCCGCCATTGGGATAGGCCGTGATGCTGGCCGTGCTGCAGATATTCACAATCGTGCCCTGTTTGCGGGCCATCATGGGCGGCAGCACCCGCTTGGTCAGGTAATAGGGGCCAAAGAGATTGGTATGCAGGGTGTTTTCAAAGGTCTCGTCGCTTTCGCTGTGGATTTGCCCTGGCAGAAAGCGGCCCACATTGTTGACCAGCAGATCCAGCGTGCCAAACTCAGTGTTAAGCCAGTCGGCCAGACGCAGTACGTCCTCTTTGCGGGACATGTCGGCCTGAAAGGTCTGCAGGCCAGGGTGCTCGGCTTTGAGGGCCTGCAGGTCGGCTTCCGTGCGGGCCGAAATGGCCACATTAAAACCTTCATTTAAAAAGGTGCGGGCAATGGCCAGGCCAATGCCTTTGCTGGCGCCGGAGACAAACACATTTTCGGGCAGGGGAGGGTGTGACATTCAGAAACTCCTTAAAACCGTTTGGCTCATTATACCGGAGGTACAGCCTGATTTTGCAAAGCGCTTGCCGTGTTTTTCACCGCTTGCGCTTGTGCGCAGAGGGCGTCAGCTTGGTATAATAAGCCCATGAAACGATTGACATTTTTACTGGGACTCACGCTTGCCTTTTTTCTGCTGGCCGGTCACGCTGCTGCCCAGGCGCGCGATCAGGTCAAAGTGACCTTTAAAACCGCGACCTCCAAAAGCTTTGTACAGACCCTCAGTACCACCTTCCGGGCCCGGATTATCAAACAGGAAAGCAGCCTGACCTATCTCTTTGAAGTGCCCGCGCTCAAAAGCCGCGATCAGTACGCCGAACTCTTTGCCAGCCTGCCCAGCGTGGCCAGCACCGACCCTGTGCCGCTGTATAAAATTGCAGACCATATTCAGCCCCAGGCTGTGCACGTGCAGCCCCTGCCCAATGCGCCCGGTGCACCTTACTCCGATGGCTCCCGGCCGGTGGGCGATCCTGCAGCCTATATGCCCCAGGAGCTGCTGGTCAAGTTTAAAGCCGGTGTGAGTGCCGACGACATCCGCTTTCTGAATCAGACTTACGGCGCGTCTCAGCTCAGTCGTATTTCGGGTATTGACGTCTATCGCCTGCGCCTGCCAAAGAACCTGGGCGTTGAGGAAGCCATGGCCCTGTATGGCCAGAGCGAGCTGGTGGAGTATGCTGAGCCCAATTACACCATGGGCCTGCCCCAACCCCCGACTGACCCGGCGGCCGATGCAGGCACAGCACCCCCGCTGCCCGGCGGAACGGCGGCCATTACCCCGATTCCCCTCGACGGTGGCGGCCAGATGCTGGTCTACTTTAAGCCCGGCACGGGCAACGAGAACGTGCAGCGCTTTCACCAGATTTTTGGAACCCGCGAGGTCAAAAAGCAGTCCTTTTACGCATACCGTGTTCAGCTGCCGGCAGGTTTAAACCCGGCCGTGGCCGCACGCATCTTTAAACTTTACCCACACACCAGCAATGTTCAAAGACTTTATTCTTAAATCACACCTTCTGAGCGGCCTGCTGCTGGCCGGCAGCCTGAGCGCTTGCGGCACGGCCAACGTGATCGGCGCAATGCTCAGCCCGACCGCTGCCGTACAGCATGCTGCAAGCGGCACCCTGCTGGAACACGTCAGTCTGGCCAACAGCCGCGATATGCTGGTGCGCGTCAATGACCCGGCGGCCCTGGCCCGCATTCAGCAACAGCTGCAGATCACGGGCCAGGACCTGCTCTCAGCCGAAGCTGGGTTGTACCGTCTCAGAATTCCCGTGGGGCAATCGCTGACCCGCAGCCTCAGCGCAGTGGCCCAGCTGCCCGGCGTGGCCTATGCTGAACCCAACCCTTCGTTTAAGCTGCCGGATTTTCAGATTCAGCAGGAAGCCGCCGTGCAGCCCAATGATCCCAACTACGGCCTGCAGTGGAATATGCGCAGCAGCCGAATCAACCAGGCCTGGGGGCTGACCAATCAGAACCCGACCCTGAAGATTGCCGTGATTGACTCCGGCGTGGACCCCAATCACCCGGACTTGGTCGATCATCTGGAACAGCTTGAAGACATTTACAACGAAGAGCATGGCCCGGATATCTACCGCAATATCAGCGGGGATCGCATCAATTTTGGTGGCCGTGACGGCAATGGCCACGGCACCCACGTGATTGGAGTGATTGCTGCCGCTATGAATAACCAGGTGGGCGTGGCCGGCGTGGCCGGTGGCGGGGTGCGCATTATTCCGATCAAAGCCACGGATTATGCCGGCAACACGGATGCCGCCACCCTGACCGCTGCTTTTCAGCGCGCCATTGATCGCGATGCGCGGGTGATCAATATCAGCATTGGCGGGCCGGCCTCCAAAAGCACCCAGGCCCTGACCGACGTGATTCGCCTCGCGCTGCAGCGCAATATTTCGATTATTTCGGCCACGGGTAACGAGAGCAACCGGGCTTCGGGCCTGATTTCACCGATCACCGTCCCGGCGGCTTATCCCGGCGTGATTGCCGTGGGTGCCCACACCGAATTTGATCAGGTGGCCTCCTACTCCAACGGTGGGGGCGAAATTGACCTGCTGGCCCCCGGCGGGGCCGGCCGCTCCCGCGTGCAGGAAGAAGGCCAGCAGATCTGGTCCACCTGGCCGTCTTACCATACCTACGAATACTTTCAGCGCCGGGTCACCAGCACCTATTATGCTGCCACCTCAGGCACCTCCATGGCCTGCCCGCATGTGACCGGCGTGGTGGCCCTGATGCTGGCCCGTGAGCCCCAGCTGACCCCGGCCCAGATCCGCAGCCGTCTGATTGCCACTGCCGACGACATGGGGCCGGCAGGCTTTGATCAGGACAGCGGCTACGGCAAACTCAACGCCCTGCGCGCTTTAAGGTGGACCAGCCATGATGCCCGTGATTAAACCCCTGCAGACCCTGCTGGCCCTGGCGGTCAGCCTTAGCCTGCTGGCCTGTGAGACGCCCACCGTACCCGGTGAGCCCGCCGGGAGCCCCACGCCCGATAGCGGCAGCACGCCCAGCGTGGCGCCGGCTGTTCCTGTGCCTCAGGTGGATGTGCAGGTGCTGGTGCAGGATGCCGTCAATCAGAGCGTCAATGACGCCCGCGTCAGTCTCAGCAGCAGCAACAGCCCAACCCAGGTGGCCCGCACCGGCAGTGACGGGCGGGTGCGCTTTGACGGCCTGCGTCAGGACACAACCTATACCCTCAGCGTGGAGGCCAATGGTTATGTCAGCGCCAGCCGCCAGGCCAATCTGAGCCAGCTGGCGACCCTCGGTCAGCGCGAGCTGGTGCTGGGCATTATTCTGCAGCCGATTGGCACCAGCATTCAGGGCCGCGTGCAGGACGCTGCCGGTCAGCCGATTGAGCACGCCGCCGTGTTTGATGGCCAGCAGACCGTGCTCTCCGATGCCGAGGGCCGCTTTGTGCTGGCCTACCAGCAGGCCCAGAATCTGCAGCTGAGCGTGTCCCGCACGGGTTATCAGACCCTGTCACAGCCTCTGGATGTGGCGCTGAATGACTCCCGTGATCTGGGCAACCTGAGCCTGCAGGCCAGCAGCCAGTCCCTGCGGGTCGGGCTCGACAGCCGCAGTCAGCCCTTTGGCCGCAGTGGCGACAGCGCTTTCAGTGATTATCAGGGTTTGCAACAGCTGATCCGCGATCAGGGCCATAGCCTGAGTGTTTCTGACAATCTGCTGCAGGCGCTGAGTCAGCTGGATGTGCTGATCATGCTCAGCCCTTCGGCCAGCCTGTCGGTTGAAGACAGCAGCGCGATTCAGGCCTTTGTGCGCCAGGGCGGCAAGCTGATTCTGAGCGGCGAATGGTCCGGCTTTGGCGGTTTTTCTGTCAGTAGCGCCAATCAGCTGCTGCTGCCGTTTCAGCTGCGCTTTGGTCAGGACACCCTGCGCCAGGGGGCCTCGGGCTTTTTTAATGCCAGCCCTGTGGCTGAACACCCCATCAGCCGGGGCCTAAGCCAGCTGCGGGTGTATCAGACGGGTTCGGTCGAAGTGCTCAGCAGCACCGGGCCTGCCCAGATTCTGGCCCGCAGCCCGGCAGACAGCTTTCGGATTCTCAACAACACGGGTGCTTTTGGTCTGGCTGCCGCCACGGCCTTTGGCACGGGCCGGGTGATTGTGCTGGGCGACAGCTCGCTCTGGTCAGACGCTGATTCAGACGGCGACGGCAGCAGCAACCTCAGCAGCGCAGATAACCGTCGCCTGCTGGAACAGATTTTAAGGTGGTAATCCAGATGCAGATTCAACCTTCACAGCCTGTTCAGCCGGTCCGACCGGCAACAGATGCGCAGCCAACGACCGCTCAAACATCTCAGGCAGCCGCCCCTGCTACTGCCCCGGATCGCCTGAGCCGCAGCAGCGCTTCGGCCCCGCAACCGGCTATTTTAAACCTGAATCTGCTGCCGGCCCCGGCAGATTATCAGCAGGCGGTGGCACGCCTGCAGCAGCGGGTGGCAGCCGATCTCAGCCTGCAGGACCGCAGCCAGCCCCGCGACAGCTATCTGCGCGACAATTACCAGAGTCAGTTTGTGGCCCAGCCGGAGCCCACGCCCAAAGGCACGGTGATCATGCTGCACGGTTATACGGCCGGGCCCTGGCAGTACGATGAAGCGGTCAGCCGCTTTGCTGAAGCCGGCTATAATGTCTACGCCCCGCGCCTGCCGGGCCATGGTTTTATGAAGCCCGACGGCACGCCCACGGGTGAAGACATGGTCAAACCCTGGGAGCGCGAACGCTACGATCAGTTTATCGATCAGGTCTACCGCGAAGCGGCGGCCCTGGGCGGGCCGGTGCAGGTGATTGGCCTCTCTGGCGGCGGCAATCTGGCGCTGCAGATGGCCGAAAAACACCCTCAGATTACCGGCGTGGTGGCCATGGCTCCTTATGTGGGCCCCAACGCCACCGCCCGGCAGGTCAATAATGCTGTCAACACCCTGGCCCGGCACAGCTTTCTGAAGCTGCCGCGCCTGCTGGATCTGATCCCTTACAACCGCAATATCCGCAATCTGGCGCAGGCCAAAACCCCCCACACCCAGGGCACCCTGGCCAATGCCCAGGCCATGTTCAGCATGGGCACCGAGCTGGAACGGGTCAAAGTACCGGTCAAGTTTTTTACCACCGAAGGCGATCTGCTTTCGGGGCCAGATGCGGTCAAAGATCTGTATCCGGGCAATGCCGGGCGACAAAATGGCTGGACCCATTTTCCGGCGGAAGCCCAGGTGCCCCACGCCATGGCCAGCCCCAAGCAGTTTCAGGGTGCTGAGGCGATCTGGGATCAGGTCTTTGATACGATTGAAGCCGGAGCGGCACCCAAGCCCTTGCCGGGTATTCAGCCCTGAAGCTGGGCTCACGGCAGTGATTCAGAATGAACCGTTCTTCGCACTCCCTGAGTAGACTTGAGGGGATCGGCTGAAGTTTTTTTACACATGAAAGGGTCTCCTTGAGGCGATGGATTCAATAACCACAAAG
>JACYMC010000097.1 GCA_015272195.1 Candidatus Sericytochromatia bacterium | reverse complement strand
CATATTTTAAGTGATTTCTCTGTTCTGCAGAGTCCACTTTTTCGGGTAAAGGTCATCAGCTCCCGGCTCTATACCCGTGGACGCTATGCCCCCCAGATGGAGCAGGGGCTGCACCATTTTCACATGCTGCTGTCGAGGGCCACCAGTTCATAACCAGCCTTGGCATCTTTGACCGCATAACCTGCTTCGGCCAGGGCCTCACGCAACTGATCGGCACGGGCAAAGTCGCGGGCCTGTTTGGCTTCCCAGCGCTGCCGGGCCAGGTCCTGTACCACTGGCGGAATCTCGGCGGCATTGTTTTCAGGCAGATCGGCGCTGTCAAAAAGCGCCAGGCTCAGCACCTGATCAATGCGCTGCAGCACGCTGATTTTGGGCTGGCCGCCGATGTCTTTGTTCTGTACCAGCTCCCAGATCTGCCCCAGGGCTTTGGGGGCGTTGAGATCATCACAGAGGGCCGCCAGCATCTGCTCATAGGCCGCTTCCGCCGCTTCAGCGCCCTGATGTGCGCTGGCATCCAGCTTCTGAATCAGGCGCTTGAGTTTAAAGTAGGCCGTCTGGGCCGATTTGAGGGCCTCTTCTGAAAAGGTCAAAAAGTGGCGGTAGTGGGCTGTCAGCGCCAGATAGCGATAGGCCCGTGCTGAAAAACCCTGATCCAGCAGGGTCTGCAGGGTAATGAAATTGCCTTCAGACTTGCCCATGCGGCGCTCCTGATCCAGCACCAGAAACTCGCCGTGCAGCCAGTAATTGACAAATTTCTGGCCGGTGGCCCCTTCAGCCTGGGCGATTTCGTTGGTGTGGTGCACGGGAATATGGTCCGTGCCGCCGGTATGGATATCAATGGTCTGGCCGAGTTCGGCAAAGATCATGGCCGTGCACTCCAGATGCCAGCCGGGGAAGCCCTTGCCCCAGGGGCTTTCCCACTCCATCTGGCGCTGCTGATCGGCCGGACTGAACTTCCACAGGGCAAAATCGGTTTTGTGCTGCTTGCCCTCAGCACTGACACGAGCCCCTTCGTTGAGGCCCTCAATGTCCAGGCGGGCCAGCTGGCCGTAGTCAGCAAAACTGGCCGTATCGTAATAAACGCCATCGGGCAGGGTATAACTGAGGCCTTTGGCCTCCAGCTGCTCTAACAGCGCAATCTGCTGGGGAATGTATTCGGTGGCGTAGGTAAAGCGGGTCGGAAAGGCGATATTGAGAGCCTGCAGGTCCTGTTGAAAGGCCTCAGCATAAAAGCGCGAAATCTCCCAGGCCGATTTGCCCAGCCGGGCAGCGGCTTTTTCGACCTTGTCATCGCCAAGATCTTCGTCAGAGGTCAGATGGCCCACGTCGGTGAAATTGATAATGTGCTGCACGCTATAGCCCAGTTGCAGCAACAGCTTTTTGAGCAGATCCGGAAAGATATAGCTGCGCAAATTGCCAATGTGGGCGTAGTTGTAAACCGTGGGGCCGCAGGTATACATTTTGACCTGGCCCGGCGTCAGGGGCACAAAGGCTTCTTTGTTGCGGCTGAGGGTGTTAAAAAGGGTCAGTTGAGGCATGTGTCATCGTCCTTTGCGGCGGCGTGGTGTTCCAAAGCATTAAAGCCATTGTAACCCTTCCTGGCCCCAACGGGGATGCAAAACCCGCGGCTTAGTCCCTGATATAAACCACGTCACCCTTTTGCAGCTCAGGGTAAAGGGCCTCAACGGCTTCGTTGAGCATGCGCACACAGCCCGAAGAAGCCGCGTCACCGATGCTGTTTTGATTATTGGTGCCGTGAATTTCGTGGGGATGATTGCTGACGCGCCCGGTGTCAGGATTGTATTGCCCCAGGCTCAACAGCTTCGGACCAAAAATCTCAGCATTCTGCCAGAGCTGCTCACCCAGCCAGCCAGGGTTATTCAGCCGGTTATCAACCTTGCGATAGCCGGTGGCGGTAATTGACTGGCCGTTGGCCTGATTGATTTTGCCTACAGCCACACTAAAAACCGTCTTAACCTTATTGTCATTGTCGTACAGAAACAAACGCTTTTCAGAGAGATCCACCACCGCACGGGCCCGCTCCCCGTTGGGCAGGAGATTGCTGGGCACAAAGCTGTCATCTTTGGCGCCATAGCCCGGTGACCAGATGGTTTCACCCAGTTTTGGCGCCAGACGCTCAATTTCAGCAAAGGTCTGTTTGTCAATCACACCGGTTTCGGGCAGGCCCCGGTTGTTCTGGAAGTTGCGCACCGCTGTCTGCATTTTGGGACCAAAGCTGCCGTCGGCCTTACCGTAAACACCATTGCCCTGGTGAGCCGTGCTGCCGCCGGTCCAGAAACCCATGCCCAGAAAAGCATCCTGAATGCTTTTGACCATGTCACCGGACGCCCCCCGACTCAGACTGATCTGCCCCTGGCGCAAGGCCTCAAATTCAGGGTTGCTGAAGCGCTGGACCTGCAACTGGTCTGATTTGATTTCAGCCTTCGCCTGGATCTCTGTACTGGCCGTAGCCACGGGCGCAGAACCGTCTTTTTTTTGGGTAAGCAGACCTTTGATCAGGGCACCAATCGGATCAGAGCTGGCAGCAGGCTGAATATTCATACAGAACAAAGTCTCCGGCAAAAGTCAGAATAAGGGGTGTCGTCGCTTATTATACCCTGTCTGCGGCACTGACTTGTGTCTTTTTTTATATATCATAATTCTCGAACAAGTCGAAAACCAACACCATTTATTCTTTGAATAGCTGGATGGCCACTACTACGCCCCGCTGAGCGCGCTGCAGTCGCTGTTGTCACATGCCCCCCGCGAATAACCCTCCTGGGCGGGCTAAGGATATCAGGTCCAATAGGGTTGATTCTGGGGTAAGAACCACCAACTGTTTTTTATACCAGTCTTCAACATAATAATCGTGGGTAGTCCTATGGAAGTCATGATGGCTGTAGAGAAGCATTGTAGTGATGGATAAA
>JACYMC010000035.1 GCA_015272195.1 Candidatus Sericytochromatia bacterium | reverse complement strand
GTGGCTCCTGCCGCTCCCGCAGCCCCCGCTGTTGTGGTGTCTGAAGCTGATGCGCCCCCTGTGGCTCCTGCCGCTCCCGCAGCCCCCGCTGTTGTGGTGTCTGGCTCTGATGTGCCCTCTGTGGTTCCTGCCGCTCCCGCAGCCCCCGTGGTTGCGGCGCCCGAATCGGACGTAGGCCCTGCTGCTCTCGCAATGCCAGCTGTTGTCGTGCCTGAGGCGTCTTCATCTGACGGGATTATCGGAAGTGAAGCGTCGATAGCTTCTCTCAGTTCAAACGCTGTCTTTTCGATACAGGCCACGGAGACTGCGTTGCCAAGCGGAACTTCTGAAGCTGAGCCTGCGGCACACCCCGAAATGGCTCCGATTAATGCTGTGCCTTCTGTAACGGGCTTCGCCCAGAGTTTTGATATGACAGCAGAAACCGACGATTTGCCGGTTGTTGCGCCTGTAAGCGCTTTCTATTCTCAGCCAGAAAGCTCTGAAGGTGATGCGGAAACCAATGAAAAATCAGAGTTTTCAGAAGCAGCAGAGAGCGCGCCTGCTCCGTCAGCTGAAGAAAACAATCTTTCAATTGCTCAGATGGCCTGGGGCCAGGTGCTGGTATTCGTTCGCTCAGACCTTGAACCCGGAAAAGCTGAGCAAAAGCAGCAGCGTGCAAAAGCTGCGATGCCCCTGGCCAGCCGCTCAGCCTGGTCTGATGTGTCGATGGCGTCAGGTGCAGCAATCCAGGCTATTGAAACACCTGCATACGCAGTGTTGTCTATACAGGCACAGCGCTTACAGCAGCAGTTTCAAAAATCTGCAGACACACCAGCTCATAAAGGTTTTTCTTTACCCGCTGCGGTACTCACCAACCCGCCGCTTACCTTTTCTACGCAGCCGACTCAGCCTCTGTTGGTACGGAATGCCTTCAGCTCTGCTCCAACTGATCTGAAACTCTCGGCGCCTGTGCGGCAGCCCGTTGAAGCTGCCGCCATATTGCGGAGCAGTCTGGCTCAGCAGTCTGTCCAGTCTGCTGCTCAGGCGGCCTTACCCCCAGAAACACGGGTACAGTCCTCTGCTCCTGTTGCTGCGGGCGCTGCATCTGTTTCTCAAGACAATGCTGATACAGGTGCTTTGCAGCAACCGGTCATTTTGTCTGCTGCGCAGGTGATTCAGGCGGTGAACCAGAACATACCCATTCATGTGGCGAACTTCCCGGCTTTTGTGAATCAGGTGATTCAGACCCAGGGTGCGCGTCTTAATGTGGTGCAGTCCATTGATGTAACACTTCAGCCCGCGCATTTGGGTCAGGTGACGGCCCAGTTTCAGCTCACCAAACAGAACCAGGTTGTGGTCAGCCTTTATACGCAGTCTCTGGCGACAGCAAAAACCCTGGAATCCTATGTTCAGGAGATCCAGCAGATTGTGGGTAAAACCCAGTTCAGCCTGTCTGCGGTGACGATCAAGCAGGCCGTTGCCCCCGCCAGATCAGCTGGCGGCTCCGGTCAGACATCTACAGGCCAGCAGCAGGGCGAATTCTCAGCCCGTCAGTCGGGCTCCCGGCGTGGGGGGCAGCGCCGTCGGCGTCAGGGTGAGGATCTCAGTATTGATGGGGTAAGTGTCTAATCCGTTTAAAGTAATGTTGCGAAGACTTGTCTTGTGCTCAACAAGTTTGTTAAGCTAGAAAATTGTATGGGAGTCAGTATAAGTGAAACCAAAACAGGGAAGTGAACCCTCACCCGAGCCGCTTCCCCGACAGGCTACGGCACTTAAGTATGACCTGCAAAAAGAAGATGCACCAGAAATTGTGGCCAGCGGCAGCGGCGAAGTTGCAGAAGAAATTCTCAACGTGGCTGCCGAGAACGCAATTCCTGTGTACAAAGATCCTTCTCTGGCGCAGGCTCTGGGTCAACTGGAGTTAGGTAGTCTGGTTCCACCGCAGCTCTACCAAGCGGTGGCCGAAGTCCTGGTCTTTGTTTACAGCCTGGATCAGACGCACAAAAAAGAGATAGAAATGGTATTGGAGGACTTCTGAAACCTTATGTTGCGAGGAATATACTCGGCGGCCAGCGCCATGAGCCTCTCGATGCAGAAAATGAATCTGACGTCACAAAACATCAGCAATTCTCAGACAGCAGGCTATAAGAAAAAGACATACGCTATTCACAGTTTTAAAGACATGCTGGTGCAGCTGCCTGAAACCGATAAGGAGTTGCCCGTAGCACTGGGTTCTTATATTGATAACGCAGGTGTTCGCCAGAACCAGGGCCGCTTGAAGCAGACCGGTAATGCGCTGGATCTTGCCGTGATGGGTGAAGGGGCTTACTTTCAGCTGGAGCTGAATCGGGGTCCCGATGCACCGCAGGGTCAGGAACCGCGTTATACCATTACCCGTAATGGCAGCTTTAGAATCGACAACGACAATTATCTGGTCAATGTTTCAGGTGATTATGTCCTGGATACCAATAATCAGCGCATTCGTCTGATGCTCGATAACCAGGCAACCAATCAGCCGCCAATACCTGGTCAGCCGCAGCAGAGCCTGTCAGCAGATCTGCTTCAGATAGATAAATACGGCCGTATTTTTGATATGCGAAATAATCAGCCCCGGGCCCAGATCAAACTGGTGGAGTGGACCAATGATCCTGCCGTGGTGGATGATCGGGCCGAACTGATGCAGATCATGCAAAAGTATGGTTTGGATCTCCCCCGTGACAGCGAGCTGCTCCAGAATCTGGATCCCCTGCAGGCGATCAATGCGCCCGCCCAGCCGGGTCAAGAACCTCCGGAAACCCCCTTCAGCCTGCATCAGGGCTATGTTGAAGAGTCCAATGTGGATATTACTTCTGAGATGATCATGATGATGATGACATCAAAAGACTATGATATGTCACAGAAAGTTATTTCAGCAGAAGATAAACTGTTGGATAAAACCATCAATGAGATGGGCCGTCTGCAATAGTTCTGGTATTTGATACACTATTAAAAAGTTAAGTTTAAAAGCAAGAGGAGAAAAAACATGCACGCACTTTGGACCGCTGCATCCGGCATGGAGGCACTCAAGTTTAAAATTGACGTGATTGCCAACAACCTGTCTAACACACAAACTGATGGCTTCAAGCGAACGGATGCCGAATTCACGGATCTGCTTTATCAGTACTGGCGCAAGCCTGGTGCACTCGATAACCCCACAGGCGTTGCCTTTGGCCTGGGTGCCCGTGTGGCAGGTACCAATATCAATCACGTTCAGGGTTCTCTTCAGGCCACCAATAACAACCTGGACTGGGCAATCGATGGCCAGGGCTTCTTTGCGGTCACCGACCCCATCAGCGGTGAGCGTCTGTTTACACGCCGTGGTGCTTTTAAGCTTAACAATAACGGTCAGCTGGTTACCAATGATGGTTTCTTCCTGGATCCGGCCATTACCATTCCCCCTGGCACAAGCTCCTATCACATTGACCGCACCGGCACCGTTTGGGCAGAGCAGCCTGGTACGGGTCTACTAACACAGCTGGGTCAGATCACGCTCACCATGTTTCCTAACCCTGCGGGTCTGGTCGCACGTGGTAACAGCCTCTATACCCCAACAACCGCTTCAGGCGATCCTCAGGATGGTCAGCCGGGCCAGCAGGGCTATGGTATTATCCATGGTCGTGCTCTGGAAGCCTCTAACGTCCAGATCGTGACTGAGATGGTGGATCTCATTACCACCCAGAAGGCCTTTGACACCAACTCGAAAGTAATTAACGTGGCAGATAAGATGATGGATACTGCCAACAACCTCTCCAGGTAATCCAGGAGTACTTTGATTTGATGTTGCTTACTTCAAAAAAATGGCTTTTTGCTGTGGCTTTATGGCTGGCTTTTCTTTGCCTGCCTGCTGCAGCAAAAGCCACTGAAGTACGCGTTAAAAACAGTGACGAGTTAATGAGGCACCTGCGCCAGGCGGTGCAGGTACAATACCAGATTCCAGCCCATCAGGTCTTGATTCTCTGGGATGATCAAAGCCTTGAGAAAAAGCTGTCTGAAATGGGGACGGGTTTGAGTGTTGTTTTGACAGAGCAAGACCTTCGCAACCTTGTGAGCCGTCCTTCCTTGCTTTTGAAAGTCATGCAAGGGCAACAGTATAAAGGGCGCATGCCGGTTCAGGTCAAAATTGACGGCTGGATGGAGATTTATCAGTTGACCTGCCCGGTGCGTCAGGATGCTGTGCTGAATCCTGACTGTCTGGCTGCCCGGCGCACACAGCTTTCAGCGCTTCCACCGCAGTATATTCGCAGTCCTTTTCGCCTTGAAGATTATCAGGCGCGTCAGGACATTGCCGCTGACACCCTGCTTCGCATGAATCTTTTAAAGCCCCGTCCTCTGGTGAAACGGGGCAATGTGGTTCGTGTGATCGTACAAAACGGTGCGCTCCGTTTACTGGCCCAGGGCGAAGCCCTGGAGTCCGGGGCGCGCAATGAAACCATTCGTGTTAAAATCCTGTCTTTTCAGTCTCAAAAGGTTGTTCAGGCCCGGATCAGTGATGAAGATGAAGTGACTTTGGACTCAGGTATTTAAGGAGATTCAATATGAAGTGTTCCCAAACCGCGCTTGTCTGCCTGACATTGGCACTGGCAGCTGCTGTGCAGCCCGTTGCAAGTGCAGACTCTATCTGGAATGATACCAGCACGGCCACGCTTTTTACTGAGCGACGCCCAACTTTTGTAATTGGTGGCTTGATTACGATTCGTATTGATGAACAGATCGTTGCCCTGCAAAACGCGACCCTGATCGCCCAGAAGCAGCACCGCAATAGCCACCGCTGGCAGTTACCTGGTGGATATGGTCTTCAAGGGCCTGAAGGTGACAGATTGCGGGGGCAGTTCCAGTTGCAGAGTCAGCTTCAGTCAAACAACCTGGGATCTACCACCCGCAACGGCAATTTGCAATTCACGATCACAGCCCGGATTGAAGATATTCTTCCCAACGGAAACCTGATTATTACAGCCCATAAAAACTTCCGGGTCAATGATGAGGACAACGAAATGGTGCTGACAGGGATTGTCCGCCAGAATGATGTTAATGCAAACAATATGGTCGACTCTACACGCATTGCTGACATGCGGATTGACGTCATGGGTACGGGACCTGTTTCGGCCCGCGCCACAGCGGGTTTAATGACCCGTATCTTTAACTTCTTCTTATAAGGATTGGGTCATATGAAAGTCCGTTTACTTCACACTTTACTTGCTGCCACGCTGGTTCTTCCGCTGGGAGCGCAGGCCCAGCAACAGCAGGCTGCTGCAAAATCCACGCCACCTATTATGGATATTGTGCCGCCCTCTACTGTCCGGGTCAAAGATGTTGTGACCTTTCGCGGCGCCCGATACAACCAGCTTCAGGGCCTGGGCCTTGTGACCGGTCTACAGGGAACGGGTGACTCAGCCAACGGCGTGCCTTATACCCGTCGTGCGCTGGTTAACATGCTTGAACGGTTTGGGATGCCCCAACTGCCTGAAAGCCAGATGCGCCCTAAAAATATCGCAAGCGTGATGGTGGCATCCAATATCCCGCCTTTTGTGAAACCAGGCCAGCAAATTGATGTCACGATTTCTTCTTTGGGTGACGCCGCCAGCCTGCAGAACGGCTACCTGATTCAGACGCCTCTGCGCGGTGCCGATGGTCGGATTTATGCTGTGGCACAAGGTCCTATTTCTCTGGGCGGCTTTGGTGTCACGACCGAAAGTGGTGCCTCCACTCAGAAAAACTCTGTTACTGTCGGGCGGATTCCCAACGGTGCGCTGGTTGAAAAAGAAATTCCGGTCATCTTGATGGACGAGAATGGCTATATTGAAGCCTATCTGGTGAATCCTGACTTCACCACGGCTACAGAACTGGCTGATAAAATCAACAAGAGCCTGTTGGGTAATGCCAAGGCCGTAGATGCCTCAACTGTTCGGGTCTTTGTGACTTCGACGTATCGCAATAATCTGTCAGAACTGATTGCGCGTATTGAAAACCTGACGCTGTCACCCAAGAATAATGCAGCCAAGGTCGTTCTGGACGAGCGCACCGGAACAATTATTATTGGTCAGAATGTCAGCATTGGCCCTGTGTCTATCGCGCACGGCGGCCTGATTGTTAAGGTGGAGGCACAGACAGAAGTTTCACAGCCCACCCCCTTTTCTCAGGGGCAGACGCAAATCATAACAAATCAGGTGATCACTTATGAAGAAAAAGAAGGTGATACCCTGGTGCTGGTTAAAGGCTCTACCGTTGGTCAATTGGTCAAATCGCTTAATGCACTGGGCATACCGCCCCGCGACCTGATTACAGTGTTGCAAATGATTAAAGCTTCAGGTGCTCTCAATGCGCACCTTGAAATGCAATAAGGAGTCTTTGCAGATGATAGATAACGTACCTTTGGTCGGTTCTGTGGCAACAGGCTTTGGCAGTGCCGCTGTTTCTGCGCCAACTGCACGCACGCCGAATGTCGAAGAAGCCAGCAAAGATTTTGTGGCCATGCTGTACTCCTATATGTTCCAGCAAATGCGTGAAAGCGCATCCAGCGAAGAAGAGGGGCTGTTTTCAGGCCCCCATCTGAATATGCTGATGGGCTTTATGGATCAGGAGATCGGTAAAAAACTGGCTTATGGTGAAGGCAAGGGGCTTGCCGATACCTTGTTGAGTCAGTTAGGGGGTGAACCCTCTGCCAAACCCGCTCAGCAGGCCGCCGAGGCAGAAGACGCTCGTGTTGAAACCCTGACAGAAGCGGGCAACGCCATTCGCGAAATGACCCAGAAAAACCCGGAAATGATCGATAATTCAGAACAAATTATGGATCAGCTCTACAGATTAAACCGGCAGGAGTGATACAATAGGCAGAGTGAATACCGGATATTAATATGGGAGTACAGGCAAAAATTACCGCTCAATCCCCGCCGACAAGCAGTAACGAAGCTGTCAAGCGCTATACCCCGCTTGTTCGTTCGATTGCCCGTCGCTTGTCGATGAAGTTGCCCAAACACTATGACTTCAATGATTTGATCAGCGATGGCATGGTGGGTTTGCTTCTGGCAATTGAGCGTTTTGATCCCACCCGTGGGGTTAAGTTTGAAACCTTTGCCACCTATTATATCAAGGGAGCAATTCTGGACAACTTACCCAAGTTGCCCAAGGTGCCCAAAGCACAGGAAGAAGTTGTTTATGACAGTCCTGATGATGTCGAAACAGATTCTGCCAATCTTTTTTCTAAGGTCACCAACCTGGCCTATAGTTATATTTTGTCGCTGGACGCCCCCAGTGGCAGTGATGGAGACGAAACCTTTAACCTGCTGAGTCAGCTGGGTGCAGGCGATACAGTACAGCGCGATATTGAGTTTGAGCAACTGCAAAAAACCCTGACCTGGGTGATTGAGCAGTTACCACACCAGGAACGCACCACCCTTAAACTGTACTATTTTCAAAAGTTGCCGTTTAATGAAATCGGACGTCGACTCGGTTTGTCGGAGTCCTGGGTCAGTCGAATTCATAAACGGGCATTGGAGCAGCTCAGAGTAAAACTGGGTAAGAAAAAGTCTATCGACGATTTTTTGACGATGTAAACAGGAGGCAGAACAATGGTCTTATTCAGTCCATTGATGGCGTTTACCGAAAAGATGTTGGATGTGACCACTTTGCGTCACCGGGTGATTGCCAACAATATTTCGAATATCAATACGCCAGGCTATAAGCGATCAGAAGTGTCTTTTACAGATGCTCTGGAGCGTATTCGCGGCAGTTTGAACGAAGAAGGCCCGCAAAACACAGATAAAGTGCCTGATATTAACAGGCAGCTTTTGCAGAATCTGACATTGGATAGCCTCTATGCTGAAGGCGCCCGTTATGAAACAGATCAGGGCGTAGGTTACTCTCTGGCCACTACAAAATTTAATCAGATGTTTGAGGAGCATCCGGCTGGAATTCCTGATGCACTTGACCCCCGAGCCTCTGAAGGACGTGCCCTCAGCCGTTCTGAGTTGATTGCAAGTGTGCAGCCAGAGGTTCTTGACACTGAAGACACGGCCCGCCAGGATGGCAACAACATCAATCCAGAAGTTGAGATGGCCGACATGATTAAAAACACGTCTTTTTATAATGTGCTGGTCAGCTCAATCTCTGGCGAGTTCCGCACCTTTAAGACAATTATTTCGAACCGATAGAGGGAGTGAGCTAAGATGAGTTTGTTTGATGTGATCAATACCAGTGCAACCGGCATGGTAGCCAACCGCTTCTGGCTGGACACCATTGCCGGCAATATTGCCAACGCCAACAGCACCCGGACAGCAGACGGTGGCCCTTACCGCCGTCGTATTCCTGTTTTTCAGGAAACCCTGAAAGATGCCATGACTGAGATCATGGATGAGCATTGGAACCCTCGTGAAATGGCCAATGATATCACAGCTGCGGTGACCGACAGCACCATGGATAAAGAAGCCGCCAAACCCAAAGGTGTTGGGGTCTCTTTAAACGGTCTGGTTGAAGACCCCACACCGATGAAAGTGGTCTATATGCCCGGCCATCCAGACGCGGATGCTGACGGCTACGTCACCATGCCCAACGTGGATGTGGTCAAAGAAATGGTGGACATGATTGCCGCCAGCCGTGCTTATGACGCCAATGTGCAGATTACCAATGCCGCCAAGTCCATGATTAACAAAGCCCTCGAGATTGGCAAGTAAGGAAGCATAAATTATGAGTACGGTTTCAGCCTTACAGTCGTTTTTTCCGGGGGATTTGCGTGTGACGCAGACCCAGATGCCCATGACCTTTGAGATTCCCAAAGACGAGTTGACCGCTAAGCGCTCGTCTTTTGTGGAAGTTTTAAATGAGGCGATTGACGAAACAAACAATGCCGAGCTGGAGAGTGAAACCCTGATGGCAGATCTCCTGCTCGGTAAAGATGTGGATATCCACTCGATTCAGATTGCGGGTGCAAAGCTGGATACCATGGTAACGATGGCCTCGACGGTCATGACCAAGTTGACGACGGCTTATCAAACCCTGATGAATATGCAGGTATAAGGGGGCGTCAGCTGTGAATTTGAGAAGGGAGAACATGATAAATGGCCGTTGATGATCAAGCTGTCGGCGGAGGGTTTTTGGGGAATCTTTCCCCCAATATGCGTTTGGCGGTTGTCGCTGGCGCAGTAGCCCTGCTTGTCGGCCTGCTGGCATTCCTGTTTCTGGGAGGCAGCAATACAGAAGAAGATGATGGTTTTAGAACGGTTTACCGTAATTTGCCCCTGGCAGATGCAGGCAATGCCCGTGACTTTCTACAGGATGAATACCGTATTCCCGTAAAACTGGGTGAAAACGGTACGGCTGTCCGGGTGCCTAAAGATAAAGTAGATGACGCTCTGGTCAAGCTGGCCCAGCGTGGCATGCCCGGCAGTGGCATTGTCGGTTATGAGCTCTTTGATAACATGAGCTTTATTTCTACTGACTTTGAAAAGCGTGTGGCGCTGCAGCGCGCCCGCGACGGTCACCTTTCCCGTCTGGTGCGCCGTTTCGAAGGCGTTGAAGATGCGCGTGTCAATATCGTGATCCCTGAAGCGTCGCTGTTTTCTGAACAGCAGTTGCCCACAACCGCCTCTGTGTTGCTGGAGTTTTCAGGTGGTGGTGGCTTTAAGCCTGAGTACGTGCAGGCGATTGCACACATGGTAGCCAGTGCGACACCGGGTCTGAAGCCCGGCAACGTCACCATTGTTGACAATACGGGTATGATTTTGCAGGAAGGCCAGGAAGGCCTTTATGGCGAAGACTCCAGCAAGCAGTTCAACCGCCAGATGCAGGAGCAGATTCGCATGAAGCGCTTGATGGAGCAGCAGCTTGAAAACAAAGTGATCATGATGCTTCAGAAAGTCCTGGGCGAAGGCAAAGTACAGGCCGTCGTGACGGTTGACGCCAATTTTGACCGGGCCCAGCAGCGCAAACGCATCCATGAGCCCGTGGTCACCACTGTGGGCGATAAAGAAGTGCTGACCAAAGTCGCAGAGCGCACCTCTACGGAGACTACCAAGTCCACTGAGGCTGCTGGTGGGGGCAATGCTGTTGGTGCATTAGCTAATCAACAACAGGAGCAAGGAGAGCAGCCTGCCGTTGTGACTGGTGATGCGAACGCCTCTGAGTCCACTCGGGGCAGCTCTCAGATCAGTTACAACTACAACAATATTGAAGAGCTGGTCTCCAAAGACTCTGGCGTGATTGAGCGCAAGTCAATTTCTGTCCAGTATGAGCTGCCTGCTGTTGCTGAAGGTGAAGAAGCCGCTGAAGGTGGACCTCCCCCTCTGACCAATGAGGACATTGAGCAGATGGTGCGCGCTGCAGTCAATATTCAGGAAGGCGATCAGGTATCTGTGCGCCAGGTGCAGTTTGATACCTCTGCCTATGACAAGCTGAAAGAAGAAATGCTTAAAGCGCAGGAAGGCACACCCTGGTGGATTTACGTCCTTGTCGGTCTGGGCGGCCTTGTGGTCGGTGCCGGTATTGGTGGCGCCTTGCTTGGCAAGAAGAAGGCCGCAGCAGGTGCTGAGCAGTTTGGGGCCGGTATGCCTCAGTACCAGGCGATCCCCGGCGCTCCCGGCATGCCCGGTATGCCTGGCGCAGGCGGTGAAATGGGTCAAATCCCAGGTGCACCCGGTGCACCCGGTCTGCCTGCTGGTGGCGGTCAGCCCGCACCCATGCCAGCTCAGCAGGCCCAGGAGGTGAGCCGTGCGCCGATTATGCCGCCCACCCCTGATAACCCCTTTGGCTTCCTGCAGGGTGTAACACCCCAGACCGTGGCACAGTTACTTTCAACTGAGCGACTGCCGACGCTGGTTGCCGTACTGGCCCAGCTGGATCCCGGTCAGGCTGAAGATGTTATCAACCTGCTGAACCCCGAAATTCAGAATGAAGTTCGGACACGTCTGGCGCAGAACCCGGTTCTGCCACCAATGACCCAGAAAATGGTCAGTCAGTCACTCAAGAAGCGTCTGGCAGCCATGTCCTCTGGCGTCTCCTGATTTCAGTCCCGTCTCCCTGGCGATGTACAACATCGCCAGGGACACTTCCCCTTTTGCACGGCTCGTAAGAGCCTGATATAATACACAGACATTTTTTTAGAGCGAGTTACCCATGGCATTCAACTCAAGCGAAAAAGGCAGTTCTCTGATCGCCGACATCTCATTGGCATCTTTGAGCATTCTGGTCGTTGTCATCCTGATGATCCCTTTGCCCTCGGCCTTAATTGACTTTTTCCTGGTATGCAACTTGTCTGCCTCAGTCCTGATTCTGCTCACAGCCCTGAACATCGTTGATCCCCTTGAACTGATCGTCTTCCCCCAGCTGTTGCTGGTAACGACTCTTTTCCGTCTGGCCATGAACGTGGCCACGTCACGTTCTATTCTGTTGAATGCGGATGCTGGTAAGGTCATCGAAACCTTTGCCAACTTCGTCATTGGCGGCAATTATGTGGTCGGTGTGGTTATCTTCCTGATTCTGATGATTATTCAGTTCATCGTTATTACAGAAGGTGCCAAGCGCGTGGCCGAGGTTGCTGCTCGTTTTACCCTGGACGCCATGCCCGGTAAACAAATGAGTATCGACGCTGATTTTAACGCCGGTCTGATTGATGCAGACGAAGCCAAAAAGCGCCGCAAAGATCTGGAGCGTGCGTCTAATTTCTTTGGTACCATGGACGGTGCCAACAAGTTTGTTCGCGGTGACGCCATAGCCGGTATTATCATCACCCTGATCAATATTCTGGGTGGTTTTGCCATTGGTGTGTTTCAGAAGGATATGGAGCTGGCGGAAGCCGCCAGCCGCTATCTGACGCTGGCGATTGGTGATGGTCTGGTTGCGGCGATTCCGGCCTTCCTGATTTCAATTTCATCTGGCTTTGTCACCACCCGTGCGATTTCGGAAAGCAACCTGGCTTTCGACCTGAAAAACCAGCTGCTTTCATCTTATAAATCTGTTGCACTGGCCTCCATTTTCCTCTTTGTCTTTGGATTTATTCCTGGCATGCCCAGGCACTTCTTCTTTGCTTTTGGGGTGTCATTTCTTGTGGTGGCCTTTATTGTTTACCGTAAATCGGTTAAAAAATCCCAGATGGTGGTGGAAGAAGAAGAAGATGCCGCCATTCCTGATCAGGAAGTGAAAAAACCTGAAAACGTGCTGCAGGTGATGGAAGTACACCCCCTGGCCCTTGAAATGGGTCTGGACCTGATTCCGCTGGTTGACCCCTCTCAGGGAGGTGACTTGCTTGACCGCGTGGTTCCCATGCGTGTGCAGATCGCCATGGAGCTGGGCTTTGTTATGCCTGGTATTCAGTTTAAAGACAACCTCAACCTGCGCCCGAACGAGTACTCCATTAAGGTCAAAGGTATTGAGGTGGCCCGTGGTGAAATTCTGATGGGTTATATGCTGGCCATTCAGCAGCCTGACACCGACGTTTCGCAGGAGCTGGTCGGCTTCCCTACCAAAGACCCGGCTTTCGGTACACCGGCCGTCTGGGTGGCTGGCTACGAAGCGCAGCGCGCAGCCCAGCTGGGTTATATGGTGACCGATCCGACCAACGTGCTGATTACCCATGTGGCTGAAGTGGTTAAGAGCTACGCGCACGAAATTCTCAGCCGCCAGGAAGTCCAGGTCATGGTCAACAAGGTCAAAGAAAAGCACCCTGTGGTGGTCAAAGAATTGATTCCTGAGCTGCTGACCCTTGGCGGTGTGCAAAAAGTACTGCAGAACCTGATTCGGGAACGTGTTTCGATTCGTGACCTGGCAACGATTCTGGAGCGTCTGACGGACTTTTCTAAAATCAACCAGGATCCCGATACCCTTTCTGAACTGGTGCGCCAGTCTCTGGCCCGCCAGATCTGCAGTAATCTCTCAGATGATCAGAACGTGATCCCTGTGATTACACTCGATCCCAAGGTTGAGCAGGCTGTGCAGGAAAGTATTCAGCAAACAGCCCAGGGCGCTGTTTTGGCCCTTAACCCGCAGGTCAGCCAGCAGATTCTGGCCAAGCTGGCCAACGAAGTGCAGTCAGCAACCAATGCAGGGCATAACCCTGTGGTGCTGTGTAACCCCCAGATTCGTCCCCATGTCAAAAAACTGACGGATCGTAACTTCCCGGCTTTGACCGTGTTGTCCTACAACGAGATTGCACCCAAAATCAAAATCCAGTCGATTGGTACCGTCAGCATCAGCTTTGGGGGTTAAGATGGAGCAACCAGCGATTGGACGCCCTTCACCCTGGTCTTATGTCATCCTGGTGATCGCTGGACTGATCGACGTTTTTCCCGTTTTCTGGATTTTTTCCACTTCGCTGAAACCCGCTGCTGAGGTTTTAAGCCCTGAATTATCGATTCTGCCCCAAACCTTGACCTTTGAAAACTATCAGACGGTTCTGGCTGGTGGTACTTTCTGGGTTTGGATGCTGAACTCAGTTCTGGTCGCTCTGTTTACCACGGTGATTGGTATTATTCTGGCTTCTACCACGGCTTACGCCATGTCCCGATTTGCTTTCTGGGGCAAGCGTCCTGTGTTGTTTTTCTTTTTGGTGGCCCAGATGTTTCCTGGTGCGATTCTGATTGTGCCGCTTTATAACCTGATGAAAGAAATGGGGCTGCTGAACACCTTTACCGGATTAATTATTGCTTACTCCACCCTTTCATTGCCCTTCTGCGTCTGGATGCTGAAAGGCTTTTTTGATGCCATTCCGACCTCTCTGGAAGAAGCGGCGATGATTGACGGTATGTCAGCTTTTGGCACCTTTCTGCGGATTATTCTGCCGCTTTCATTGCCCGGTCTGGCGGTCACGGGTTTCTTTTCGTTTATTACCGCCTGGAATGAGTTTATGTTCGCCCTGACGTTTATGACCGGTGAAAACCACTACACCCTGCCGGTGGGCCTGAGAACCTATGTCTTTGAATTTAATACAGCCTGGCACCTGATGGCCGCCGGGGCGATGATCGTGACCTTACCCGTCCTGGTGGTCTTTCTTGTGGCCCAGCGCTTTTTGATTTCCGGGCTTACTGCAGGCGGTGTCAAGGGCTGAGCGGGCTGACAGAACCTGTCCTGTTGTATCGGCGTCTTTTGCACCAGGCCCGGGTCGCCGATGATGCAGAACTGGCCATTTTTGCCATTCGCCATTTACTGGCTTTTTTTCCACAGGGTCTTTTGCCAGGCCCTGCCTGTAAAGGCTTTAATCTTTTTCAGCTTTATACACACTATTCTCGGCGTTTGCCAGGGGATCTCAGCGCAGGCTGGCTGGTGTATCTTAACCAGCAAATTGAGCAGGCTCTGGCGCAGGGGCGCTGGCAGCCCCTGGCCCGCTGGCTGATGTTTTATCTCAGCGAGAGCTGGGATCGGGCCGTTTTGAGTGATGCTGTGCGTCTGGGGCAATTTTTGTCTTATCCCCTTTTATCGCACTGGGCTGCGCGTCTGGGGCGCGTGCTGTATCCCGCAGAAGCGCTGTTTCAGCAGGACATACCCCTGTATGCTCCGTCTCTTCAGCCGGATTTGCCGGGCTTTTTGCCGGCTTACTGGACGCATCTTTTGTGCCCGCGTCCACAGCCAGGCAGTCTGAGTGTCTGCATGATTGTGCGCAATGCAGCAGATACACTTACACCCGCCTGTGAATCTCTGGCGGCGATTGCGCGTGAGTTTGTGATTGCAGATACGGGTTCAGAAGACAATACGCTTGAGGTGATTGCACATCTGTCCCGACGATATCCTGTCAAGCTTCTGCGCTTGCCCTGGCACCATCACTTTGCTCAGGCACGCAACCAGGTCCTCCGGCAGGCGTCTGGTGAGTGGGTGCTCTCTCTGGATGCTGATGAAGTGATGAGCCTTGAATCGCTCAATACCCTGGCGGAATTGCTGGCATACCGCCCGGCAGGCCCTCAGATTTTTGCGTTGCGCTGCGAAAGCCGCTTTGAGCGTCGCGAGAGCACCCTCGTTGATTGGGTGTTTCGCTTGTTTCCCCGCCATACACAGATTCGCTATTGGGGCGCATTACATGAGCGACCGGGCCATGCTGTGTTGCCTGAAACCCTTCCCATTCATGCGCTAGCGGGTCCTAAAATAGAGCATGACGGTTATTTGCCGGCTGTTGTTGCGCGTCATCAGAAACACCGGCGCGATGCTTATCTGGCACAGAGTGTGTACATACAGGGTTTGCCGAATCCCTACTTTGTGTATCACCAGGCCTGTATTCTTCTGAAGTCGGATCATTCGGAAGCCTGGGCTGAAGCTGAACGCTTATTGCAGCTTGCTTTACAGGAGACCCGCCGTTATCCTGACAGACAGCCTGTGCCCGGCTGGTTTTTGGCACCGCTCAACGATGTGATGCTGAAACTGCAGTGGATCTGGCTGGCTCAGCAGCGTTGGCAAAGCATTTACCAGGCGTACAGGGATTGGTGCGGCTGGTCCCGCTTTCCCCTGACAGAGCCTGTGCTGCATTATTGGTATGGTGTTGCGGCACTTTATCTGGGGCATAGCGTGCAGGCGCACGAGGCTTTTCGGCACTGTCTGACCTTGCGTGACGAGACCCGTCCTTATGCCGGTTTTACTTCTGAGCTACCGCTTTTGGCTTTGACCAAACTGGCGCTTTTGCAAGGTGACTGGGCGCTGGGCTGCAGGACCTGGATGCATCTGCTGGCAAAAGACATCAGTTACCAGTCCGCTTATCTGCGCTGGTGGGGGCGAATGCTTCAGGGGCCGGCAAACAGCGGAGACAGTTTATCCGAAAGCAGCTGATAGGCGTGGTGCTGTTGGTGTTGTTCGGCCAGGGAATATTGGCTGACAAAGGACCTGAAGGTGCTGTCGCAGAGACTGAAGGACTCATAGATTTCCATCATCAGATCCAGAATCGCTTGTTGAACCCAGTACAGGTTGTGCTGAGACCATGCTGATGCCTGGTTAAGCTCGGCCAGTCCCTGGGCCAGCCCCTGAATCACGTCATTTAAGCGATAGCTTAAATTCTGGGTGCCCAGCAACAGCTCCTGGGTCAGGCTGTACAAAACAAAGCCACTCTGGTGGGTGTTAGCCGGTTTGCTCACACGGTAAATGTGGGTGAGCAAAAATTGGCTGGCCTGTGGCACGCGGAAGCTTTTTTTCATCACATGGCGCATGCTGAGCTGTACCCATTCACGCAGACGTGGCTCCAGCGTGTCATTGAGCTTCAGCGCGTCACCAGCAAAGGCTTCGTTCAGGTGCTCGCCGAGTTTTTCAAAAAAACTGGTGGGCTCTGGTATGGTCTGTTCAAGGGATTTGTAATGCATTTTGCTGCTTTCGGACAGCTTATATTTGCTGATGCTGTTTTTGGGGCTGCTTTGTACAGGCAGAGGGCGCCCGGAAGATTGGGCAATCTGCCAGCGCTGTAGCCAGCCGGTTTCTTGCCAGATCTGCAGCAGATAAGGGTTGCCAAACGCTTGCAGCAGGCAGACATAAGCGGAAAGGCAAAACCGGAAACGATCCCGATCGATGCGGGAAACGCTTGACTTTATCCAGTGCCGGTGAAAAGTCAGTTCATCCAGAATCAGCTGACGGGCAAAAGGGTAGCGAAACAGTTTTTGTTCTTTGAGCAGGTGCTCCTGCTCCTGAATCAGGGGCAGAGAAAAATCTTCGAACAATCCCGTAAGATGCTGGTGCAGCGCTGGGGGGTAACTGTCGGGCTCACCCGCCTGAAAGCGTCCAGCCATCAGGCTGAGGGGAATCAGTTCCCGATAGGTTTCAGGATAAGCTGAAAACAGCTCAAGCAGAACACTCGGCGGCAGCGTACCCAGATGTTCCGCAATAGGCGTATAGGCCTGGCTGCCGGGCATCAGTTCCAGCCAGCGCTGGATCTGATAGTGGGTATGCGCCAGTTCAAAGTTGAGTGTCATCAGCGACAGCCTGCCCTTGTCAGGGGCTTAATAGAGGTCGAAAAAATTGCCCAGGTTTGCGCGACAGGCGCCCAGGGTCAGGGCCATCATCAGCATCATTAGGGTGGGCATCAGGGCGTGCAGTTTTTTCATAAAGGGGAAGACTCCTTTTTGCTTTATTCTAGCACACTGCCAGTCAGGCTGAACAGCGTCAGACAGCGGCTGAAAGGGCGGGGTCCTGCGTCAATTCCTCGAGTTTGCTGCGTTGATCTGCACTGATCAGGGCGTCAATTACTTCCTGCAGATCGCCTTCGAGGATTTCGCTGAGCTTGTAGAGTGTCAGCTTGATGCGGTGGTCGGTCACCCGGCTTTCAGGGAAGTTATAGGTACGGATACGTTCACTGCGATCACCGCTGCCGACCTGCGATTTACGGGCGTCAGCCCGCTCCTGGTTTTGTTCGCTGATCAGTTTATCCCAGAGTTTGGTTCTCAGCATGGCCATGGCCTTTTCGCGGTTCTGGTGCTGGGAGCGCTCTTCCTGACAGGCCACGACAATGCCAGAGGGAACATGGGTAATACGTACGGCTGTTTCAACTTTGTTGACGTTCTGGCCACCGGCACCGCCCGAACGATAGGTGTCCATTTCCAGATCTGCGGGGTTGATCTCAAGCTCTACATCTTCTGCTTCCGGCATAACGGCCACGGTGGCTGCTGAAGTGTGGATGCGCCCGGACGCTTCGGTTTCAGGGACGCGCTGTACGCGGTGAACGCCTGATTCAAATTTCAGAAAACTGAAAACGCTGTCACCTTCAATCGAAAGGATAACTTCTTTGATGCCGTTTAAACCGGTTTCGTTGATACTCATCATTTTGGCACGCCAGCCTTTGGATTCAGCATAGCGGGTGTACATACGCATCAGATCGGCAGCAAAAAGGGCGGCTTCTTCACCGCCCGTACCGGCGCGGATTTCGAGTAAGACATTTTTGTCGTCGTTGGGATCTTTGGACAGCAGGGAAAGCTGAAGCTTCTGATGCAGTTCTGCGTGCTGGGGGCGCAGTTCGTCGATTTCCTGTTCAATCAGCTCTTTCATTTCAGGGTCGTGCTCTGTGCGCAGCATATTCTCTGCATTGCTGAGCTGGCGATCCAGCTCCTGCCAGCGCCGATACATGTTGACTTTATGCTCCAAATCCGCATGGGATTTGGCATAACGCCGAAACTTTTCCTGATTTTTAATGACATCAGGATCTGACAGCAGTTCTGTCAGCTCCTGATGTTTCTGAACAATGGCTTCCAGTTGCTCGATCACGATTTTAAAGACTCTGACATTTCCTGGATCAGATTCAGAGCTTTGGCGACTGAGGCTTTCATCTCAGAAACGCGCTGACTTTCGTGACGGATTTCGTCGACCAACTGGGTCAGGGTGGCCAGATTAAAGTCATCCGTGCCGCTTTCTGAACCCATGCCGTTACCGGAGGTGGGAGAGGCTTCAGCACTTTCGCCTGCGTCTTCAGCGTAAAGGGCTTCTTCCTCGCCTTCATCAAAACTGGGATAGTCTTCAAAAACAGCGGCTTCGCTGCTGACGTCATCGCTATCCGTTTCGGATGCTTCAGCCTCATGAGAATCCAGAGCTTCGGCATAAGAGACCGTTTCCGGTTCGTCTGACTCAGAAAGTTCGGGCGCGTGGCTTAAACCTTCTTCGGCCATGACAATCTCCTGCTCTTCTTCGTCATAGAGTTCCTGATCGTCATGCTGCTGCAGTTGTTCTTCAAGAGAAGCCAGGGCGTCGCCAAAAGCTGCGTTATCCTGAGCTTCGAGGTTTCCTTCTTCATCCCAGATCTGGGTGCTTTCAGACTCGCTCATGCCATGCTACTTCTTTCTTTTTAGGTTCTGTACCTGATTCAAAGCTATTTTAACATACAACCTCCATGCAGCAACGATCATCCAATTTTGTGTACAATTCTCCTAGCGATTCATAGGTGGTTACAGCTGATGTATGATGCCAATACCCTGCGTATGCAAATTGAAACGGCCTGGGCCAACTTTATTGTGGGTGAAACCCTGAGCCGCCAGGAGCGGGCCAACCGTTATAAGACCAAAAAGATTATGATTCAGGCCCATGGACACCAGGCTTATTTTGAAATTGAGTTTGCCCTGGAGCATCAGGCCCTGTCATACGAACTGGCCCGTCTGGCAGATACACGTCCCTTTGAATTGATTGCAGCAGCACCCTTGATGATCGGTGTGCTGGGGGCTACAGCAGAGGTCATGGGGCAGGTTCAGAAAATAGAAGAAGAACCCGAACCCGAGACAGAGCCCATGGCAGAAGACCTGTTTTTTGCACAACACTTTTCGTCATCGCTTTCAGATACGATGAGCGGCATTCGCAATAAAAAGCCGCTGTCTTGATGTGTGAACACTTTTATGCGCTCAGGCGTCTTTTAATACAGTTATGGCAACAATCAATCCGGCTTCTCTGACACAGGAGATTAAACGGGCGCAGCAGGGGGACCGCGAGGCCTTTCAGCGGGTGATTACGCTGTTGAGCCCGCGCCTGTATGCGGTGGTTTTTGCCCTGTATCCCAATCAGGATGAGGTGTACGATATTTTGCAAGATGTCTGTATCAAAGCCTGGCAGCGTTTGCCCCAGTTGCGTCAGGCCGAAGCCTTTCAGGGCTGGCTGATGCGTATTGCGGTCAACACAACCCGCTCCCGTCTGAGCCGTCGCAAAGAGTTTCCCCAGGCACCGGATGCTGCGGTGTTTTTAATGCAAACCAGTGCGTCTCCTGAGGGTGATGAAGTGCTGAGCCAGGAAGAAAACCGTTTGCTGCTGCAGGCTGCACTGGATCAGTTGTCGCCTGAGCACCGTGAGGTGGTGGCATTGGTGGAGCTTGAAGAAATGAACTGTGCTGAAGCTTCCCGTTTGCTCAATTGTCCTGCAGGCACAGTGCGCTCGCGCTTGTTTTATGCGCGCAAACAGCTCAGGCGATTTTTACAGCCTTATCGCCAGCTTTTATTTCAGGAGGTCATACCGCGTGACTGAACCCCAGGATTTGCCTGACGACATCTCAGATGAAGCGCTGACACAGTGGCTGCAGCAAGCCCGTGCCGTACCAGATCCTGAGCGACAGGCCCGCTTTCTGACTGAGCTCGCTGAAGCCGTTGCGCAGCAGCCCCAGCTGAGCCGGACGCTTTCAGCCCAGGCCTGGTATCGCGCCAGCCCCTGGGCGCTGCTGGCGGCAGGTCTGGCTGTTGTTTTGCTGGCATTGCCGGTTTGGCGCTCGGATCAGGATCTGGCACAGCAGACAGAACCCATGACCTTCGGCGCTGCGCCACCATCGGCAGCACGCAAAGCGGCTACGCCCCAGTTAGAAGCCCTGTCAGCTGACAGAGCGGCTGCCCTGCCAGGCCCTTTGCAGCAGCATATGGCAGAGATTCCCGGTCTGGTCTGGCAGCACCAGTCTGAAAACACCTGGCTGGTGCGCGTTCCCCGGGACCAAAAATCAGCTTTTGAGCAGCGACTGGCAGCCTGGTCGGTGCCCTATCATCTGGAGCTGCTGCCTGGATCTGAGTCGCCTGCTGGTCGCGCAGCTGCTTATCATCTGTACCGTCTTGTGCCGGGTCCATCTTCCTGAATCGCAGCTGATTGGGTGTACACTGAGGGCATGTCTGATCTTGCGACCCCTGTCTGGCCTTATCTGGTGGGAGATATCCACGGCTGCTTTTCTGAGTACCTTGAACTGGAAGCGCTGATCTTCCGGCATGCCGAAAAAAATCAGGTGCGCGCGCTGATCGTATCTGTCGGAGACCTGATTGATCGGGGGCCTGATTCTGCCAGCGTGGTGGCTCATTTTTTACAGGGCCAGCAAAAAGGCACCCATGAAGCCATTCTGGGTAATCATGAAGTGATGCTTTTGCAGGTTCTGCACCATCTGGCCCCGTGGAATTTTGAGGCCGAGGGCTGCCATTTTCCACTTTGGCTTTCTACCCTTGAAGAACTCTATGCCCAGGGCGATGGTTTGGCCGCTACAATGGACTGGGATAACTACCAGGTCACCATTCCCCATCTCTGGTTGTCACAGGGTGGCTGGCAGACCTTGCAAAGTTATGACATGGATCCTGCCAACCCCGCCAGCTGGTGTTTTTCTCCCTTTGTGGTGCAATATCTGGTTTCTTTGCCGCTGTACTGGGAGTCAGAGTTGGGGGTGGCTACCCATGCCCTGGCGCAACCCGAAGATCTGCGTCTGGTCAAATCAGCCATGTCGGGTGAGCTGAGTTTAAGCGGTCAGCAGGTGCAGGCCGTGAAACAGGCCGTTCACTCTTTGCTCTGGCGCCGTGACTTGCCGACGGGTCGGCCAGACCCACAGCGCCTGCATGTTTCTGGCCACACGCCGATGAGCCACGTGCGTCGCTGGCGTCTGCTGCAATGTACTCAGATTGATACGGGCTGTGTCTATGGCCGCAGTCTCAGCGCCTATTGCTTGCCCCGTGACAAGGTGTTGGCCGTGCTGGCGGCCCGCAACTATCTCCAGCCAGCTTAATTCAGCGGGTATCCGGCGTCGAGCCAGGCATTCAGACCGCCCTTGATGGTATAAACATTGCGAAAGCCCAGACTGCGCATGGTTTCAAGACCCACCTGGCTGCGCTGGCCGGTCTGAGAATAAATAATGGTGGGCTGATGACGGTTCATATTCAGCAGCTTTTCGCTGAAGCCGGGTTCTATCAACGGCATCGAGACCGCATGACTGAGATGCCCCTGCTGATAGGCGCTGGCATCCCGCAAGTCAAGTAGCAGCCATTGTGCTTTGGGATTGGCCAGCCAGCGCCGGGCTTCATCAACCGGAATGCTTGTGACGGCTCGGGGCTGCAGCTGATGATTTTGCTGGGCCTGGAGCCGGGCTGCTGAAATCTGTGGCGGTGTGTGTAAAAGGGCTGAGCAGCTGCTCAGGGTTAGACTGAGCAGTCCCAGAAAAAGATAGCGCATGATATGACCTCTGGTTTTTCTTAGATCTTACGGTCAGCCGCAGCACTTGTAAAGGCATGTTCAGAATAATTTGCTTTTGTATACCATATGGGGTATAATAATAAAAAAAAATAACCCGGCTGCAGTAAGCAGCGAGATCAAGGAGATCAAAAGGTCATGATAGAATTTTTGGGCTATGGAGCCGCTGTACTGATGGGCGCTGTTTTGGGGCTGATTGGTGGCGGCGGGTCTATCTTAACGGTGCCGATTCTGGTGTATTTGTTTGGTATTCCCCCCGTGCTGGCCACCGCTTATTCTCTGTTTATTGTGGGCTTGACCAGTATTTTTGGTATTTTACCTTATTTGCGTGCGGGTCAGGTGCAGGTTAAAACGGGGATTCTGTTTTCGATTCCAGCCATGACCGGTGTGTTTGTGGCGCGTAAATTTGTGGTGCCAGTTTTGCCCGACAAGCTATTAAGTCTGGGCACTTTTATACTGACCAAAGATATGGCCCTGATGGGTCTTTTTGCCGTGATGATGGTGGCCGCCTCTTTTTCGATGATTCGTTCGCGACCGGCCGCTGAACCGACAACAGAAACAGACAAAAAACAAACGTCTGCCCTGACAAAAACTCTGATGATCGCTGTAGAAGGTCTGGTTGTGGGCCTGTTAACCGGTCTGGTGGGGGCCGGAGGCGGATTTTTGGTGATTCCGGTTCTGGTGATTTTTGCTGGTCTTGAAATGAAGGCGGCGGTTGCCACGTCTTTGCTGGTGATCAGCGTGAAGTCTCTCGTGGGATTTCTGGGCGATTTGGGTGTTCAGCCGATGGACTGGCTCTTTCTGGGCGGATTTTCGGTTTTCACGATTGTGGGCGCTTTGCTGGGGGGCTGGGCCTCAAAGTATGTACCCAGTGATAAACTGAAACCAGCTTTTGGTTGGTTTGTGCTGCTGATGGGTATGTTTATTCTGCTCAATACAGGCCTCAGCAGTGGCCATTGATTAAAACACATAAACTGTTTTTTTAAGATTAAGGAGTAAAACGATGAGTGAAATTCAGCAAATGTCTCTGGATGCGATTTATGCCCGTTATCAAGCAGGTGAAGCAGATGATGTCTGGATTGATGTGCGCCGCCCGGAGGAGTGGGCTGAAGGGACGATTCCGGGTGTGAAGCGCATCATTCTGGATGATTTACCCGATCAGCTTGATGCGCTCGACAAGAGCAAAAGCTATGTATTGGTCTGCCGCAGCGGTGGCCGCAGCAATCGGGCTTGCCAGTTGATGGCTGATGAGGGGTTTACGCAGCTAACCAATTTTGCCGGGGGTATGCTGGACTGGTACGCTGCCGGTTATGAGCTGGAGAACTGATTCAAAAGCTGAAGCATAAACTTGTATTTGCATTCACACAGCGCGTAAACTGAAGCGGTTTACGTTTTACAGATGGAGTATTGCAGATGCAAAAAGACCTTGAACGGCATATCCGTGAAGAAATTGTCAATATTGCACTCCATAGCTTCGGCCTGTTTCTGAGTCTGATTGGCTTTGGTGTGCTTGTGGCCCTGACGGGGCACAGCGGTTCTCTGGTACAGATGATCAGTGGCAGCACCTATGCTGCCACTTTAGTTCTTCTGTACGCTTCTTCTATTTTGTTTCATACGACGCTTGCGCTTGAATTGCCCTGGAAAAAAGCCTTTGAAACTTTGGACCATTGCGCGATTTACCTTTTGATTGCCGGGACCTATACCCCCTTTTTAACCCTCAGTGTTTCCGGCCGACTGGGCTGGGGTATGCTGATTTTAATCTGGTCTCTGGCTTTTGTCGGCATTGTCTACAAAATCTTTTTCTTTTATCGCTCCGACCTTTTGTCGACCCTGGCGTATATTCTGATGGGCTGGCTCAGCCTGTTGATCATTAAGCCTCTGATAGAGGTTATTTCCTGGTGGGGTGTGGGTGGTTTGGGGCTGGGCGGCATTCTTTATACGGTAGGGGCTGTTTTTTATGTCTGGGATCATAAGTTCCCTTTTGCTCATGCCATTTGGCATCTCTTTGTACTGGCCGGGAGCCTGTGCCACTTTCTGACGATTTTTTACTTTGTGATCTGGCCGCTGTCCCATTAGCCCGCATTTCTCACAAACAGATCAGTAGATAAAAACTGGCTCCTTTCTGTAGATTAAAGTTATCATA
>JACYMC010000056.1 GCA_015272195.1 Candidatus Sericytochromatia bacterium | reverse complement strand
GGGCTTTCGCGTGTTAAAAGTCGATTCCTCGAATATGGCCGACGTTTATTACACCCCTGATGCCCTGGCGCAAAACTGGCTCTCTGCCTTAGAAGACAATATCAAGCCCGATCGCAGCGCTGAGGATTTGCTGTTTCAGGTGCTGCTCGATTGGGGCGTGGATCTGACCCTGCCCATTCAGCGTGAACAGATCGCCGGGCTGGAGGTCTTTTTTGTCGATGGCAACGCGCTGGCGGCCTGCTTTGCCAAAGAAGGCGAAATCACCGAGGATTTTGTCAAAGCCCTGGCGCAGCGGGAGCCCTTGCGGGTGGTTTTCAGAGATGCAGGCTTTGCGGGCGACGATGTCAAAATCAACGTGGCGCAGATCTTTAAGCTGATGTCGCCCCATACCGAAGTCAAAACCCTTTAAAACAGGAGGCGGCATGAGCCACAATCTGGACCTGAGCACTTTGCTGACGCACCTGATCGCTGGCTGGGAAAGCGAAGTGGTGGAGTTTAAAGAAGCGGGCAAAGACTACGATACCGACAAAATCGGCAGGTATTTTTCAGTGCTCTCCAACGAGGCCAATTTGCATGAACGCGATGCCGCCTGGCTGGTCTTTGGTGTGCAGGATAAAACCCGCCAGATTGTTGGCAGCGCTTACCGACCAGAAGCTGAGCGCCTGCAGGCCATCAAAGAGCAAATCAAAGGAGATACCGAGCCGGGCGTGACCTTTCGCCAGATCCATGAACTGCAGCATCCGGCGGGCCGGGTGATTTTGTTTGAGATTCCCCCCGCGCCCCGAGGCATTCCGATTGCCTGGAAAGGCCATTTTTACGCCCGTTCCGGCGAAAGTCTGGGCTCCCTGGGTTATGACAAGCAGGACGCAATTCGCAACCAGACCCTGGCGCTGGACTGGTCGGCCCAGATTGTGCCCGGTGCCACGCTGGCTGATCTTGATGCTGAGGCGCTGGCAGCCGCCCGGCAGGCTTTTATCAGCAAGCAGGCCAATAATCAGCGCCTGAGCGCGGCAGAGATTTTGAGCTGGTCTGATCAGACCTTTTTAGAACGTGCACGCCTGACCCTGAGAGGTCAGCTGACCCGTGCCACGGTGCTTTTGCTGGGTAAGCGGGAGTCAGCTTCTTTGTTGAATCCCCATCTGGCTGAGATCACCTGGCGTCTGATGGGCGAAGAGCGGGGCTATCAGCATTTTGGGCCGCCGTTTTTGTTAAACACCACCGAGATTTACCGCAAAATCCGCAATTTTCCGATCCGCTTATTGCCAAATAACTCCCTGCTGCCGATCGAAATACCCAAGTACGAACAAAAACTGGTGCTGGAGGCCCTGCACAACTGCATCGCCCATCAGGATTACAGCCGCCATGCCCGCATCATTGTCAGTGAATACACCGACAGGCTGACCTTTGAAAACGACGGCGCTTTTTTTGAAGGCCAGCCCGATGACTATCTCAGTGGTGACAAAACCCCCCAGCATTACCGCAACCCGTTTTTGGTGCAGGCCATGTCTGAGCTCAACATGATCGACACTATGGGCCATGGCATTTACCTGCTGCACAAGCGTCAGGCGGCGCGCTTCTTGCCCTTGCCTGACTATGATCTAAGTGAACCCTGTGCAGTAAAAATGACCCTCTATGGCAATGTCGTGGATATTGCCTACAGCCGCCTGCTGATGGAAAAAACAGATTTGTCTCTGACCGACATCCTGGCCCTGGATCGCGTACAGAAACAGTTGCCAGTCGCGGGAGATATGTTGCGACGTCTGCGCAAAGCGGGGCTGGTCGAAGGCCGCAAGCCGCACCTGCATATTTCAGCCCAGGTCGCTCAGGTCACTGAAGATCAGGCAAGCTATATGCATATGCGCAGTCAGGATGATGCTTTTTACATGCGATTGATTTTAGACTATATCACCAAGTTTGAAAAAGCCACCCGCAAAGAAATTGATGCGCTTTTGAGGCCAAAGCTCGGAGATATTTTAACTGAGGAACAAAAAATGAACAAAATCGGAAATTTACTCACCAGTTTACGTCGATCTAAACAAATTAAAAATACAGGTTCCCGCAAAAAACCAGAATGGCATTTGGTAGCAGATGCAGAAAGCTTTGCAGAATAAAAAATGCGTTTTGCAGAAAAGATCGCAGAATAAAATGAACTTAAAACCAGTTAACACAACAAAAAATATTTTTTGAGGTCTTGTCTTTGCAGAAAGCCCTGCAGAATAAAAATTAAAGAAAGCGTTGGCGTATCAGCATGAAACTGAAGTTTAAAATCCAGGACTATCAGACCCAGGCGGTGCAGGCCGTGGTGGATTGTTTTGCGGGCCAGCCGCTGATGCAGGGCATTGAATACCGCATCGATCCCGGCAAAACCCAGATCCTCGAACTCGACGCAGCCGGTTTTAAAAACGCTGAGTTGCGGCTCAGCGAAGCCCAGGTGCTTGAAAACATTCAGCGCGTGCAAAAGCAGCAAAACCTGCCTCTGTCTGACAAACTGGTGCGCAGTCCGGCAGCACCCATCAACCTGGATGTCGAAATGGAAACCGGTACGGGCAAAACCTACTGCTATATCAAAAGCATTTTTGAACTGCACAAACGCTACGGCTGGCGTAAATTTATCATTGTCGTCCCCAGCATTGCCATTCGCGAGGGCGTTTACAAATCCCTGCAAATCACCGCTGAGCACTTTCTGGAGAGCTACCACCAGCGCGCCCGCTTCTTTATTTACAACTCCAAGCAGTTGCACCAGCTCGAAAGCTTCTCGTCAGATGCAGGCATCAACATCATGGTCATCAACGTGCAGGCCTTTAACGCCACAGGCAAAGACAATCGCCGCATCTACGAAGAACTGGACGACTTTCAGAGTCGCAAACCCATTGACGTGATCAAGGCCAACCGCCCGATTCTGATTCTGGATGAACCCCAGAAAATGGAAGGCAAAAAGACCCTCGAAGCCCTGCAGAAGTTTCAGCCGCTGATGATTCTGCGCTACTCGGCCACCCACAAAACGACCCACAATAAAATTTATCGCCTCGATGCCCTGGATGCCTATAACCAGAAGCTGGTCAAAAAAATCGCCGTGCGGGGCATCTCGGTCAAAGGCCTGGCAGGCACCCATGCCTATCTGTATCTGGAGGGCATTGAGGTCTCCAGACAGAGCCCGGTAGCCCGGCTGGAGTTTGAGGTCCGGCAGGGAGCGGGCATCAAGCGCCTGCTGCGAAAAGTTAAAAAGGGCGATAACCTCTACGATCTGTCGAATGCCCTGGAGCAGTACAAACAGGGTTATGTGGTGTCAGAGATCGATGCCCTGAACGACAGCGTGCACTTCACCAATGGCGTGGTGCTGCAGGCCGGTGTGGCCCTGGGCGATGTCAATGAATCCACCCTGCGCCGCATTCAGATTCGCGAAGCGATCCGGGCGCACCTGCAAAAGGAGCAGCAGCTCTTTGCCCAGGGCATTAAAGTGCTCAGCCTGTTTTTTATCGACGAGGTGGCCAAATACCGCCAGTATGCCGAAAACGAAAAAATCAACGGGGAGTACGCCACCATCTTTGAAGAAGAATACAGCCAGTGCCTGCAGGAACTGGGCCTGGCCCTGCAACCTGCTTATCAGGATTATCTCAGAAGCATAGCGGTGGAGCAGACCCACGACGGCTATTTTTCGATTGACAAGCGCTCCCGCCGCCTGATCAACTCCAGCACCAATCGCAGTGGCGAGTGCGACGATGTCGATGCTTATGACCTGATTCTCAAAGACAAAGAGCGCTTACTGTCGCTGACTGAGCCGGTGCGCTTTATTTTTTCGCACTCTGCCCTGCGCGAAGGCTGGGACAACCCCAATGTCTTTGTGATTTGTACGCTTAAGCACAGCGACAACACGGTTTCACGCCGTCAGGAAGTGGGCCGGGGCCTGCGCCTCAGCGTAAACAAGTACGGCGAACGCCAGGATCACCCGGAATCGGTGCACCAGACCAATATTCTGACCGTGATTGCCAATGAGAGCTATCAGGACTTTGTGGCCGGGCTGCAAAAAGATCTGCGCGAATCGCTGGCCCAGCGTCCGAAGCAGGCCAATGAAGCCTACTTTACGGGCAAAGTGCTGCAGACAGCAGAGGGCACCACTGAGGTCACGCCGTCCATGGCCCGCCAGATTTACAAATATCTAATCAAACACGACTACATCGACGATCAGGATCAAATTACTCCTGAGTATCAGACAGCCAGACAGCAGGGCGAACGCGCCCCGCTGCCTGAAGCGCTGCAGGCTGTGCAGACCCAGGTCTTTGCGCTGATTGACTCGGTCTTCAGCGAAGGGGCCTGGCTTGAGATTGACAATGATCGTCACTTAAAAACCAACGCCCTGAACGAGAACTTTCACAAAGCCGAGTTTAAAGCGCTCTGGCAGCGCATTAACCGCAAAGCGGTCTACAGCGTGCACTTTGACAGCAATGAACTGCGGGCAAAATGTGTGATAGCCCTGAATCAGCAGTTGCGGGTCAAGCCCCTGCAATACACCATACAGGCCGGAGAACAGCGCGATCAGCTAAGTTACGCGCAAATGAGCGCGGGAGAGGGCTTTCAGCTGCAAGAAACCGTCACCGCTTATAACCTGGCCACGGTCGCTTCTGCTGTGAGTTACGACCTGCTGGGCAAGATCGCTGAAGGCACCCAGCTGACCCGCAAAACCATTGCGGGCATTTTGCAGCAGCTGGAGCCCCTGGTGTTTGCCCAGTTCAAACAGAACCCTGAGCACTTTATCGCAGAGGCCGTTCGCCTGATCACAGAGCAAAAGGCCACCAGCATTATTGAGCACCTGAAGTATAACCCGCTTGAAGAAAGCCACGATCTCGCTATTTTTACCGAGGCCCAGGCCAATCAGAATCTGAGCAAAGCCGGCGATCCCTTGCGCAAACATATTTACGACTATGTGATCACCGATTCGCAGACCGAGCGGGCTTTTGTGAATGCGCTGGATACCAGCCAGGAAGTCGTGGTCTACGCCAAGCTGCCCAGAGGCTTTGCCATTCCCACCCCTGTTGGCAATTACAATCCCGACTGGGCCATTGCCTTTCACGAAGGAGCAATCAAACACATCTACTTTGTGGCCGAAACCAAGGGCAGCCTCTCAAGCCTGGAACTGCGTGAGATCGAAAAAACCAAAATTAACTGTGCCCGGCGCTTCTTTGAGGTGCTGAACCAAAGCCAGACAGAGGCCGGCGTGCGGTATGACGTGGTCAGCAATTACAGCCAGCTGATGCAATTGGTGGGGCCATGAAAAAAAGGAAAAAAAGCAAAGGCCTTAAAGGATCGTCCAAGTCGATGCCGTCATTGAGCCGACGCTTGAAACCTCCAATCGTTTATCGGATGATATTGTTCGGGTGAACAGTCTTGATAGCAAAGCGTATGAACCCCGCAAAGAGCGTGGCCGGAGTCGCGTCAGTGTCAAAGGCCGACGTTTTGTGAACTGGCCGACAAAAGGTAAGAATGGCCCTGTGGTGATCAAACATATTTCAGATATGCTTGCTGAACCAGAACCCGTTAAGCCAAAAGTTGTTGACGAAGTGCTTTTTACAGTGTGCCCGGAGTGTCAGTGCCGTTTGCGCAAACGTCGTCTGGCATCCCATTTAGAACGGGTGCATGGTGCAAATCATACTTAGCACAAGAGCCGCAGCAGCTGGCGCAGGCCCGGCTGCAGCTGGTCTTCGGGCAGACCTGAGAGCACAAAGGGCGCCAGCGGAGTTAAAATCGCCGGGTCACTGACGGCCTGCGCACAGGTGTGAAAGCACCAGGCCGCGCGGGCCATGTGGCCCTGCAGGCTAAAGAACAAAAACAGATCGAGATGAAACTGGTAGACCAGCAGCTCGGTCAATGGGGTGCTGAGGCTGTCGAGGTGCTCATGCAGGGTCAGGCGCTGGTTGAGGCTGGCGCAAAAACCGGCCGTGTCGAGATCGTCTTCCTGCAGGTAGGTGCGCGCCAGCATCAGGCGCACAAACAAAAATCCGGGCTGATCGGCCAGCACGGCCTGCATGGCTTCCCGCGCGCGGGGCAGCGGCGCCCAGTCCAGGTAATAAGCCAGGCGCAGCTGCTGCAGGCTTTCGCTGTCGGGGTAGGCCGCACACAGGGCCTCAAAGGCCTGCAGGTATTTGCCCGATTTGCGGCGGTCGCGCAGCAATTGTTCAAAGATCTGGTGGGTGCGGCGCTGCTCTGGACTCAGGGGCGGCAGCTCCTCGCTGTCGAGCCAGTTTTGCCAGCGCAGAGGCTGAGGCAAAGGCCAGGGGTCAGGCTGCCGGGCCAGGTACTGCTGCAGGCGCTGCAGCAAACGTTCGGGGCGGGGTTTGCACATCAGATCGGCCAGGGCTTGGTCCAGGGGCTGGTTCTGCAGCAGGGGCTCGTTCAGGATATCTGCATCGAGACCCGCCAGGGGTTCGCTGAGGCGGGCCTGATGAAAACTGAGGGTATGAGGCAAAAGCGCAAAATTATCCTGCATGCTCTTATTGTATATCTGTTTTCTTCTGCCCCCAAGTGGGTGTAAACTGAAGGGTACAGATGGTATGTACAGCGTGCGCAAAACAAGGCGCACGGCAGAAAGGCAAAAAATATGTTTGGTATCGGTGTTCCCGAACTGCTTCTGATTCTCGTGCTGGCGCTGATTATGTTTGGCCCCGGCAAGCTGCCCGATGTGGGCCGGGCCGTGGGCAAGGCCATGTCTGAGTTTAAAAACGCCTCACGCGAAATTGAACAGGAAATCAAGAAGTAAGCCTGCGTGGGTTTTCAGCTTCAGGGAGAGTATCAGCCGGCAGGTGATCAGCCCCAGGCCATCACCAGCCTGTGTGAGGGTCTGCGCGCGGGTGAGCGCTTTCAGACCCTGCTGGGGGTAACCGGCTCCGGCAAGACCTACACCATGGCCAACGTGATTGCCGCCCACCGGCGCCCAACCCTGGTGGTGGCGCACAACAAAACCCTGGCGGCCCAGCTCTGCAACGAGCTGCGCGCCTTTTTCCCCGATAACGCGGTGGAGTACTTTATCTCCTATTACGATTACTACCGCCCCGAGGCCTATATTCCCTCCAGCGACACCTTTGTCGAAAAGACTGCCTCGATCAACCAGGAAATCGACCGCCTGCGCCATTCGGCCACCCGCTCGCTGTTTGAACGCGAGGACGTGATCATTGTGGCCTCGGTCTCATGCATTTACGGTCTGGGCACGCCCGAAGAGTATCTGCGGGCCTCGATTCCGCTCAGTGTGGGCCAGATCATTGATCTCAAAAAGCTGCTTTACGCCTTAACTGAAGTGCAGTACACCCGCAACGATTTTGAGCTGGGCCGGGGCTGCTTTCGCGTGCGCGGCGAAATGCTGGATATTGCCCTGCCCTATGAAGAAAAGGTCCTGCGCCTGGAGTTTTTTGATCAGGAAATTGAGCGCATCTCCGAAGTGGACCCCGTCAGCGGCAAGCGCCTCAAAACCCTCGATAAGGTGCGCATCTACCCCGCCAAACACTTTGTGATGACCCCCGAGGAGCTGCAGCGCGCCACGGCGGACATTGAAGCCGAGCTGGCGCAGCAGCTGCAAAAGCTGGAGTCTGAAGGCAAGCTGCTGGAGGCCCAGCGCCTGAAGCAGCGCACGCGCTATGATCTGGAGATGCTGGCCGAAGTGGGCTATTGCAACGGCGTGGAGAACTACTCGCGCCACCTCGAAGGCCGCCTGCCGGGCACGGCTCCCTCGACCCTGCTCGATTATTTTCCCAAAGACTTTTTGCTGGTGGTGGACGAATCCCACGTGACCCTGCCCCAGATGCGCGGCATGTACGAAGGCGACCGCAGCCGCAAGCAGACCCTGGTGGATCACGGTTTTCGCCTGCCCAGTGCACTCGACAACCGGCCTTTGCGCTTCCCGGAGCTCTGGGCCAAAATTCACCAGGCCATTTTTGTCTCGGCCACCCCCGGTGAGCTGGAGCTGGCCGAAAGCCAGCGCGTGGTGGAGCAGATTGTGCGCCCGACCGGCCTGCTGGATCCGCTGGTGGAGGTGCGCCCGCTGGCCGATCAGGTCGACGATCTGCTGGCCGAGGTCCGCGGCTGTGTGGCCCGCAACGAGCGCGTGCTGGTCACCACCCTTACCAAACGCATGGCCGAGGATCTGACCGACTACTTCAGCGAGCTGCAGCTGCAGGTCAAATACCTGCACTCCGACATCGACGCCATTGAGCGGGTTGAGATCCTGGGCGATCTGCGCGCCGGCAAATTTGACGTGCTGATTGGGGTCAACCTGCTGCGCGAGGGTCTCGACCTGCCCGAAGTCTCGCTGGTGGCCATTTTAGACGCCGACAAAGAAGGCTTTTTGCGCTCCCACCGGGCCCTGATTCAGACCATTGGCCGGGCGGCCCGCCACCTCAGCGGCCGGGTGCTGCTCTACGGCAACCGCATGACCGAGGCCATGGAGCAGGCGCTCGAAGAAACCAACCGCCGCCGCGCGCTGCAGGAGGCCCACAACACCCGCCACGGCATTGTGCCGCGCCAGATTATCAAGAGCCTCGAAAACCCGCTGCTCGACAAATTGCGCGTGGCCGACAAGGTCACGCCCTATCTGGCCCGCCGTGAGCAGCTGCTGCCCGATGCCAGCAACCTGCCCGAGCTGCTGAGCCAGCTGGAGCAGGACATGCGCGAAGCGGCAGACATGCTCGACTTTGAGCGGGCAGCGCTGCTGCGGGACCAGATTCAGGAATTGCGTGGCCTGCAGAAGTTTGCGCGGGCCTGAGCATGGCTGAGCTGCGCACGATCCAGAAAAGTGAGATCCGCGATTTTACGGGCATTCGCTATCTGCTGGCCCTGGGCGATCACTATGCCATTATTCCCAACCCCTTGCAGGCCCTGGGCTACCGCACGCCGGGCCCGGCGCACCAGATTCTGGTGGTGGGCCCCAGCGGGCTGCACCTGCTCTCGTATGAACTGATCTACCATCTGGAGCCGCCTCAGCACTTTCTGACCCTGGCCCAGGAGCTGGAGCGCAGCGCGGCCCAGCTCTACGACTTTGTTTCGCGCTTTGTGCCCCAGCTGCCGGCGCTGCAGCTCAGCATTGTGGTGCGCGACGGAAATATTGAGGGGGAGGCCACCAGCTATGTCTCGTTTGTGGCCTGGAGCAAGGTGCGCAGCCGCATTGAAGAAAGCCCGCTGCAGCTGAGCGAGGATCAGGTGGCGACCCTGCTGGATATTCTCAAGGCCGAGGTCAGCTTTCAGCGCGTGGACCGCTACCATATTCTCTGCGAGCTGGCGCGCACGCCGGAGCAGACCCAGTTTCTGGCCATCAACACCGTTGACGATCGGCCCGTGCTGCTGCGTGAAGTGCGCTTGCCCTATGACCCGGACGAGCTGAACCGCAACGCCATTATCCGGGGGGCCAAGCTGGCCCAGTCCCTGGAGCACCCCAATATTGTGCGCACCGAAAAGCTGATTCCCAAAGAGGATCGCTTTTTTATTGTCTCTGAGTGGTGCGAGGGTGGCATCAGCCTCAAACAGTACATGAGCGACCATCCGGGCCAGATCCCGTTGACCACCGCCATTCAGCTGATCAAAGATCTCTGCCAGGCTTTGATGTACGCCCACGATCAGGGCGTGATTCACCGTCACCTGACCCCGGAGAACATGCTGGTGACCGCTGAGCACCACCTCAAGGTCTTTCACTTTGACGTGGCCAAAAAGGCCGATATGCACACCCTGCGCAGCACCGACTTTAAAAAGCTGACCCAGGAGACCCCTTACGCCGCCCCCGAATATATGATCGGCACCCACCAGGTCGATCAGCGCGTGGACGTCTACGCTGTGGGCGTGATTTTTTATGAGCTCTTGACCGGACGCAAGCCCAGTCATTACGACGAATCGCTCTGGGAGCCGCCCAGTAAAATCATTCCCGGTCTGCCGGGCTATATGGACCAGCTGATTGCCCGTGCGATCCGCTTTGACAAGGAGCAGCGCTTTTCAACCATTCACGCCTTTTACTCGGCCCTCGAAAAAGGGGTCAGCGAGCTGATTGGCTCACGTTACCGCCTGCTGCAGGAAGCGCCCCTCAAGCCCGCCAGCAAAAACAGCCTGCTCTACCAGGCCCTCGATGAACAGACCGGCCAGCGTGTGGCCCTCAAAAAACTGCTGATTCCGCCCGTGGGCGAGCACCGCGCGCGCCAGCAGCTGCTGCGCCAGAGCCTCGAACCCTTGCAGGCCCTGCGCTATCTGCACCATCCGGCTCTGATCACCCTGCACGATACCCTGATCGAAGACGACGATGCCTATGTGGTGATGAACTGGGTGGAAGGCCGCGATCTGCGCGACACCTTGCAAAAGCGCCCGGAGGATCAGGGCCTGTTGCCCGAAGAGGTGCGCCAGCTGGGGTCCCAGCTGGCTGACGTGCTCGACTATATCCACCAGCAGGGCTATGTGCACGGGGATATCAAGCCGGAGAACGTGATGCGCTCCGACGGCGGCAAAATTACCCTGCTGGATTTTATTCCCTGGAGCAAGGCTGAAACGGGCCTGCTGCTCAAAATTCCCAAGACCATGCGCTACATGGCTCCGGAGCTGCTCAACGGCAGCCAGACCCCCGATGAGCAAACCGATATTTTTGCCCTGGGCGTGCTGATGTACGAGCTGCTGAGCCACCGCTTCCCCTATGATATCGCCCATCTGCGCAGCTTTACGCCCGGTGTGCCCTGCCTGCCCGACCCCCTCAGCGAAGAGATTCCCGAGAGCCTGCGCCAGGTGGTCTACAAAGCCCTGTCGACCGAGCGCCACGCACGCTTTCAGCGCTTTCAGCAGATTCAGGCTGCGCTGGAGGTGGATTTTGCGCTGGGCAATACGCTCTGGCAGTCCCGCGTCAGCCTGGAGAGCCCGCCGGAAACGGTGCGTGAGATCCCCCGGCCCATCTGGTGGCTGGCCGGGCTGGGGCTGACGCTGGCCCTGGTCTATACGGCCCAGACCCTGTACCTGATTTCCCCGGCAGCCCTGCCGGTTCTGGAGGAACAATTCTATGAGTAAAATCTGGTGGCTGCAGCATGCCGACTTTCTGGCCCTGGCTGAACAGGACCGGCACCGCCTGCTGCAGCTGATGCATGAAGCCCGTTACGAAGCCGATAAAACCGTGTACTCCTGTACCTTGCCCGGCGATGTGATTTATCTGATCCAGCAGGGCCAGGTCAATCTCTACCAGCAGACCCCGGCAGACACCCGGCGTAAGCTGGTGGGCCTGGGGCCGGGTGATCTTTTTGGCAGCCTAGGTCTGATGGAGGAAGGCTATAAAAAAGGTTTTGCCGTGACCCTGACAGATACGCGCATGCTGGTGCTGCGCCGGCAGGCTTTTGAGCGCCTGATGACCTTTTACCCCGAAACCGGGGCCCGTGTGATTGGCCACTTTCAGCAGACGCACCATGCGGTGCTGGATCTGCGCACCCGTCTGAATGCCCGCCATACGGCCACCCGGCTGTATCGCCTGCTGTTACACCATCTCGAAAACCCGGCCTATACCCTCGGTGGTCAGGCTTTGCCCTTTCCGCTGGATACCCGCCTGATGGGTGAGCAGCTGGGCTGCCGGCCCGAGGTGGTACAGGTCTGTCTGCATGAGCTGAGTGAACAGGGCCTGATCCGTTGTGAAGACGAGCAGATTGAACTCCTGAACCGGGCTGCCCTCAAAAAAAAGTGGCGCAAAAAGACCCAGCGCATTTAAGTTTGCCTCAGCCCTGCCGATTAAAACCAGCAGGAGCAAAAAATGTTTGACCAAATCCGCGCTGTTGCCAGCATCTACCATCCGGCCCTCGACGGCCTTTCGGCCCGTCAGCGGGCCATTTCCAACAATCTGGCCAATGCCGACACCCCGGGCTACAAAGCCCAGGACGTGGCCTTTGAAACCCGGCTGCAGCAAAAAATTCAGCAGCGGCAAGGTGCTGCGCCCGTGGTGCACCCGGAAGCCAGTCTGGCCACGCCCCACCCGCGCCACCTGCCCCTGGGCCTGCCGCAAGATCAGCCCTACACCCTCAGCCAGCTGCCCGGCAGCATGAAAAACGACGGCAACGGCGTGGACCTGGAGCAGGAAATGACCCGCATGTCTCAGGCTCAGTTGAGTTACACCACCGTGTCTCAGTTGCTGACGGGGGCTTACGGCAGCTTAAAATACGTGATTTCTGAAGGGAATGCCTGATGTCTTTTCAACAGATGATGAAGATCAGCGGCTCGGCCCTCTCGGCCCAGCGACTGCGCATGGACACCATTTCCAATAATCTGGCCAACGCCCAGACCACCCGTACGGCTGACGGCACGCCTTACCGCCGCCAGCAGGTCAGCTTTCAGCCCCTGTTTGAGCACAGCCTGCTGGAGCGGGTCAAGCTCAGCCGCAATCATGAACGCCATCTGGGCACGGCAGTGCCTGCGTCTCAGGGGGGGGTGCGCGTCACGGCCGTGACAGAAGACGCCCGGCCCGGTAAAATGGTCTATGAACCCTCCCATCCCGATGCCGATGAAGCGGGTTATGTGACCTACCCCAACGTGAATGTGATTGAGGAAATGACCAATATGATCTCCGCCAGCCGCTCCTATGAAGCCAGCGTGACCGCGCTCCAGTCTGCCAAAACCCTGGCCCTCAAAGCCCTTGAAATCGGACGGGCCTGATGGAGCTGCGGGGGATTGAATCCCTGGGTGAGGCCCTCAACCCGACCAGCGAAAAAAAGCAGGGCAGCGGCTTTGCCGAAGTGCTGAACCAGGGCATTGAAGCCCTGAACCAGAGCCAGATCAAGTCGCGTGACCTGGGCCAGCGTCTGGCCGCCGGCGAGGACCTGGAGCTGCACGATGTGATGATCGCCGGCCAGGAGGCCCAGATCGCCATGCGCCTGACCATGCAGCTGCGCAACCAGGCCCTGGAAGCTTATCGCGAAATTATGCGCATGCCCGTTTAGGGCCAATCTCACTTCAGCTCCGTTTACAAAAAAGGAACCGCAGGCTTGCACCTGCGGTTACATGGCTTGTGTTGTGCACAAGCACCTGGAAAAACAGAGAGAAAAGCCTTGGCATGCTGTTTCTCTGGATTAATCACTACACTGAAACCACTGTAGCAAAAAGTGCTTTTTTTGTCTGTCACCCAAAAAGACTACAAATTATGTAGTTCTGTAAATTTGGCGGCCTGATTGGCCTTATGTCATAAGCATTTCTTAACTTGTGCTTGTAATCTGATAGGTCTAAAATACGCTCGAAGAAAGCGTCTTTTGTTTTTTAAATTTTATTCAAATAAAAAACAAATGAATTTTTTTTTGTTTGATCTTAATTTAAAATTAAACCTTCTGCCTGATTTTTTTCGCTGTAGCTGTTTTCGGGCTGAGGTATCTGTCCCCCGTGGATCATTTTGTCGCAGCGTCCGGCTTTTGCCGCTGTGCGACCGCTTTGGGGTATTTGAGGGGTCATAGCCTGTGCTATGCTGAAAAATATCCAACTGAAAGGCTTAAGAAAGTAGTTATGTCTGGAGTATCCCGCTTTGCTTCCCTGCTGACAGTGGCCCTGTTGACGGGCGTGAATCTGAGTGCTTGCGTGGACCGGGATTTACCGGCCAATATTATTGAGGATCTCAACCAGCAAAATGTCCTGCTGGCCCTCAATCTGCGCTTTGAGTTTCCAAGCCCGCGTCCGGCTTATCTGACCGCCGTGACGGAGGTGGCGGTTGAAGTCTTTACCCGGGGCCGGTCGCAGCCGGTACGGGATCGCTTTGCGCTGAACATCAGCGAAACCACCACCGATCTGCAGCGCAGCCTGACCCGTGTGCCGGGTGGCCAGCTTGAAGCCCGCGTGCAGCTGCTGAATGCAGAAGGCAATGCCGTGCAAACGCTCAACCAGACCTGGACGTCTCAGGGCAGCAGTGCTGATCTGCTGATCACCCTCTCAGAAACGCCGGTGATCCTGGTCTCGACCCAGTCCAGTGATCTGCCCCAGGATACAGCGACCCTGCGCGCCCGCCAGGTGACCCTGAACCAGGAACTGCGCACCCTGCAGCAAACGGAGGCTGACCTGCGCGCCCAGTTGCGCCTGTTTCCAGCTCCCACCCTCGAAGATCAGGTTCGCCGGGAAGATATTGAGCTGCAGCTGCAGCAGAATCAGCGGCAGCAGACCGAGGTTCAGACCGCGCTGGACACGCTGAACGCTCAGCTGATCCGTCTGGAAGCCCAGGGCGGCAGCAGTCCTCAAGACGACCGGGCCACTTTACAGGCCCAGCTGGCCAGTCTGCGCACACAGATCACGACAGTTCAGGCCGAGCTGGGCCGTCTGCTGGAGCGCCGCACCACCCTGACCGGCCAGATCAACAGCCAGTTTGACGATAACCAGCTGCGCGAGCAGTGGCAGGCCGAGCTGCAGCAGGTCAGTACGGAGCTGGATCAAAAAACCGATGAGCTGGGGGGCCTGGCCAGTGATCTGCGTAGTCTCGAAACGCGTCTGCAGGCCCAGGGGGGCGCCACCACGCCGGCGGATGACCCGGCCGTGCTGGCGCTTGAAGCTGAGATTGCCCAGAAAGAAGCCGAGATCGCCCGCATTGAAACCGACATTGAGGTCTGGATGGAGTCTCAGGACGCCATTGCCATTACCCGCCGCGATCAGTTGCAGCTGGAGCTGCAGGCCCGTCAGGCCGAGCTGGTCACCCTGCAGCAGCGCTACGAGCGGCTGCGTGGCTGAAGCTTTACTGCGGATCTTCTGCTTCGCTGCCCGCCGGCCAGCGCCGGCGCAGCTCCAGCCCCAGCAATAAGAGCAGCGCCAGACCGAGCGGCCATTCACCCCAGCGTGTGTAAAGGGTCTGCGTGCTGCTGAGCTGCTGGCTGTCGAGCTGCCAGCTCAAAAAGTCACGCTCCATCGGGCGGGTCTGCTGCAGAATGCGCCCCTGGGCGTCAATCACGGCGCTTATGCCCGTATTGCCCGCCCGCAAGACCGGGCGGCCATTTTCGAGGGCCCGCAGCACGGCATGGCCTAAATGCTGATAAAGCGCAATGGCGTCGCGGTACCAGCCGTCATTGGTGACCACCACCAGCAGATTGGCGCCGGCGCGGACCGACTCGCGGGCCACCTGGGGGTAAACCGATTCAAAGCAGATCAGGGTGCCAATCTGAGCAAAAGGGGTCTTGAGCAGGGCGGGGGTGGTGCCCCGGCTGGTGTCGTTCTGCATCGGGTTGAGCTGGGTGATCAGCCCGCCAAGCACAGGCACGGATCCCAGCAGCTCGCGGTAAGGAAAAAACTCACCGAAGGGCACCAGCTGGCGCTTGTAATACCACTGATCCCAGCGGCCATCGGGCCCGAACAGCACGGCGGCATTGTAGACGCTGTCAGCGTCAGGGCGATCAAAGATGCCCGTCAGCAGATGGGTCTGGTTGTTGCGGGCCAGCTGCTCGAGCGGGGCCTGAAAAGGGGTGGCCTGGCGCAGGGCCACGGGCAGGGCCGATTCAGGCCAGATCAGCAGGCTGTGGCTGCGCCCGGCGCGCATATTGAGCGCCTCGGCAGAAAGCTCAGCGTAGATCTGGTAAATTTTTTGCATGTTCTGCCAGTATTCATCGGGCGTGCTCCACTTCTGGCCCTGGGGAATATTGCCCTGAATCAGGCCAATCGCCACGTCCCCTTCAAACAGATCGCTGTCATTGCTGGGTTGCTGCAGGCGGGCGGCGCCATAAGCCAGGTTGAGACCAATCAGAGCGGCCACCATCAAAGCGGCCCAGCAGCCGGGGTAGTGCCAGTAAGGTCTGGGGTTTTTATCCGGTGCAAAGTCAATCACAAACCAGGTCAGGGCGGCATTAAAGGCCACAATCAGCCCGGCCAGAATCAGCTGGCCGGTGTGGGGCACAATCTGCAGCAGCCACAGGTTCTGGTACTGCGACAGGGCCAGCCGGGCCCAGGGCAGCGAGACCTCGCCCAGGGCCTGGGCCTGCTCCATGGCCATCCACAGAATCGCCGGGTAGAGCACCTGGCGAAAGCCTGTTGGCTTGAGGGCGCCCAGCAGGCCGCCCAGCAGCACGGTCCAGCAGGCCACCACCAGCGAGATGCCAAAAATGCCGCCGTAGACAATCAGCAGGCTGCTGCTTTCGGTCACGCCCTGCAGCCAGGTCAGCGGGTGCAGCTCTTTGAGCCAGTGAATCGTACCGATATAAAAGCCCATGCCAAAGACCCAGCCCGAAAAGGCCCCCCGCCGCCAGTTCAATGGCTGGCTGAAGAGCACATAAAACCAGGGAATCAAGGCCACCCAGGCCACCCAGCCGGTGGCATGGGTCGAAAAGGCCAGGGCCAGCAGCAGACCGCTGGCCAGACTCAGCAGGCTGTGGCGGCCGCGCTGCTGGCGGGCAGTCTGTTCAGGTAAGGGTGCGGCAGGTGCTTCTGTCATCTCAGTCTCTCAGCAGGCGGGCGTATTTTTTGCGCAGCAAGGGCTGCAGCGTCTCCACGTCTTCAATCTGTTTGACGGGCAAAAAGCGCGTTTCGCGGGGCACCTGTACGCAGCTGATGCGTAAGCTGCGGCTCAGATCGCCGGCCAGGTGCTCAAACTGCAGCACGGGCTCCCCGTCGACCTGTTTTTTGACCACGTACCAGGGCAGGGCGTGCTCGCCCTGTAAAGCCTCGGCCGAGAAGATATAGGTGGCGGTGTTAAAGACCTGAATCTGGTTCTGGTCAAAATCTGCCGGAAAGAGAAATTCCTCCACCAGCTGCAGGCGATCGTTGACCCGCGCCGGCGCACCGCCCTTGTCGCCGGGGGCCTTGGCGGCCACCTCAATGCTCATCTCAGCCTGTTGCTGCAGATGCAAACCCAGCAGCACCGGCTCAAAGCTGGCGCCGAGGTTGTCAATATTCGAAAACAGCAGGTATTTGCCGCCACGGGCCAGAAAGTCTGCCAGCAGGCCGGATTCCTGCAGGGCCTCAACAAAGTCACCGTGGCCGGCAGTGGCGTAGTCGGTCTCACCGTTGACGCTGCGGATCTCGCCGTCGGGGCGGATGCGCGGCAGGCGGAACTGCTGAAACAGGCTGATCTGGTCCCGGAAACCAAACCAGTCGTGCTGATTCAGAAAGGTCTCAATCGCCTCATGGGTATGAAAAGAGGTCATGATCAGCAGCGGGATGCCCTCGCTGCAGAGGCTGCGTACCTTGATTTCCAGAAAGCTCATCGGCGGCAGAATCGGAAAGAGACCCTTGGGCGCGTCAAAGTCAAAGCGGGTGGCCATGCCACCGGCCAGAATCACGGCCGCCACCTGGCCCTGCGCAACGGCTGCCCGGCCTTCAGCAGCCAGCTGCTGCCAGGCGATTGAAGAGATGTGATCCAGGTTCAGAATATCGTCAGGGGCCGGCGGATTCACGTCGGCTTCCAGCCGGATGCGTTCCGGGCTCAGTTCACCGCTGCGGTAGGCCGCCAGCAATTGCTCAAAATGGTCAGACATCTTCATCCTCCCCGGTCATTTCGGTGGCGTCTTCCAGATGGGGGTGCAGCTGGTGCACCAGCGGAATAATCACGGGCTTGCGCCGGGTTTTTTGCTGGATAATGCGGCTGAGGTGGTCATTCAGCCAGCTTTCGGTGTCTTTGAGGGTGGGCACGCGATCCTGACCCTGCCATTTTTCGAGCTGTTTTTCGATGGCCTGCAGCAACCGCTCAGCCACCTCCTCATAGAGATTGGCGTCCTCGTCGATAATAAAGCCCTTGCTGCTCAGACGCGGCGCGCCCAGCGGCTGGCCGTTGACATCCACGCTCAGCGAAACCAGCAGCACCCCGTCTTTGACCAGGCGGTGGCGCTCACGCAGCTCTTTTTGCTCCAGATAGCCCGTGCCGTGACCGGCCACCATCACCACGCCCGAAGGAATCTTTTCGGTGACTTCGGCTTTGGCCGCACTGACACTCAGGCGCTGGCCGATATCCAGCAGAAAAATATGGTCGGCAGGCACGCCGGTGGCTTTGGCCAGATCCGCATGGCGGCTCATCTGGCGGTATTCGCCGTGGGTGGGAATAAAATAGCGCGGACGGGTCAGGTTGAGCATCAGCTTCAGTTCTTCCTGGCTGGCGTGGCCCGAGGCGTGCAGGCCCAGGCGCGACTCGTGCAGCACCTCGGCCCCGCGCTCCAGCAGCAGGTTGATGTTTTTATAGACCGAGCGCTCGTTGCCCGGAATCGGAGTGGCCGAAATGATCACCGTATCGCCAGCCTGAATGGAGACCGCGTTATAGCGGCCGGCGGCCATGCGGCTCAGGGCCGCCATGGGCTCACCCTGGCTGCCGGTGGTCACAATCGCGACCTTTTCAGGCGGCAGGCTGTCGATTTCGTCATGGCTCAGCTCCAGACCCGGCGGCAGCTTCAGGTAGCCCAGCTCCTGGGCCCGGGCCGTCATGCGCTCCATGCTGCGACCCACAAAGGCCACGCGCCGGCCAAACTCTTCACAGCGCTGCACAATCTGCTGAATGCGGTGCAGACTGGAGGCAAAGGTGGCGATAATAATGCGGCCCTTGGCGCGGTAAAAAGCGTTGCGAAAGCCCTGGGCCACTTCCTGCTCCGAGATGGTATAGCCCGGATTGGCGGCGTTGGTGCTGTCAGAGATCAGCAGCAGCACGCCGTCTTCGCCCAACTGGGCAAATTTGAAGTAGTCTGTCGGCTGCTGGTCAATCGGGGTGGGGTCCATTTTAAAGTCGCCGGTAAAGACAATGGCGCCATCGGGTGTGTGAATGGCCAGGCCAATCGCGCCCGAAATGCTGTGGCAGACGTGCAGGAACTCCACGTCAAAGCTGCCAATCTGGTGCCGCTCGCGGGGCTGAATGGTCTGCAGCAGATCGGCATACTGGGGGTTGATATCTGTGACCCGTTCGCCCAGCAGGCCAATGGTCATTTCAGAGGCGTAGAGCGGGGGCGGGTGGTCGAGTTGCTCGTAAAGCGGGACCAGTGCGCCCACGTGATCTTCGTGGGCGTGGGTCAGAATCACGGCTTTCAGCTGCCGCTGGTGTTCCAGCACATACGAAAAATCCGGAAGCAGGTGGTTGACCCCGTACATGTCTTCGCTGGGAAATTTTAAACCGGCATCGACCATGATCATTTCGTCGCCCTGGCTGACCAGCCACATGTTTTTGCCGATTTCGCGGATGCCGCCTAAGGGAATCACGCTGTAAGCAGGAGTGTTCATCAATTTACCGTCCGTCGGTTGTACTTCGTTGCAATAAAATAGTGGTTTCAGTTTAGCATTCTTACCGGCGGCGCGGGGGGCTCTCCGGCTTCAGCTGCTCTGTTCATGCTGCTGAATTTCTTTGCGGTCGCGCTGAGACTGCAGCAGCACGCGGTAGAGATTCATCAGGGTATGCAGGCGCTGGGGGCGCTCAGCCGCGGTGCTGTTGCGCAGCAGGTCGGTGTGGTATTCCAGCTGGTTGTGGATATAGTCGGCCATGTAGTCAATATAGCGCAGATCGTCTTCGGTATCGTCCATGCGCGGCCGGAAGAAGTCACTCAGGTCGATTTCGTCCTGATTGCGCACAATCTGCACACCTTTGTCTTCGAGAATGCTGCGCTGGCCCCAGAATTCGTTGAGCAAAAAGCGCAGGGCCATCAGTGAACCATGGGGGATCAGATAGGGCGAGCGGGCCACAATATACAGGGCTTCACGCAAGGAGATAATATCCGTGGCGTCGGTCATGATCAGGCTGTTGAGATAAAAGCTCGAAAACAGCTTCATTTCTGGCAGCAGCAGGCGCTGAAAGGCCTCCATCAGGGCATAAAAACCCTGGCTGATCACCTGGTTGCGCTGCTCCAGCTCCCAGTCAACCTGCTCCAGCTGAAAGCCGGTCTCCAGCAGGGGCAAAAAGTGCACCATAAAACTGGCGGCGGTGTCTTCGGTGTCTTCGGGCAGGGGCTTACGCAGGCCGCTGTACAGGCCGTTAAGCGCCTTAAAACGCTCCGAGATCAGGCGCGAGGCCTCGGGCAGCAGCTCCTGGCCCAGGCACAAAAAGATCAGGCCGGAGCTGACCAGGTTCTGAATGTCCTCGATCTGGCTGCGCTCGTAGGGGGTTTTTTCCTGACCGGAGCGGGTCAGCTTTTCACGCAGGGCCTCCTGCTCGGCAAACTGCTGCTGAATAATGGCGTCCAGCTCGGCCTGGGTGATGGCCCCCTGCTCGACGAGCAGCTGACCCAGGGGTTTGGAGGCGGGCCCCATCTGCATCTGTACTGCCAGGGCCTGGTTCAGCTGATCGCGGGTGATGGCGGATTTTTGAATCAGCAGTTCGCCCAGGGGCTGCTGAATGCCCATGCGCCGCTGCATAAAACCGTCAAAGGCCTCCTGGCTCAGCAGGCCGCTTTCAACCAATACCTGACCGAGCAGTTTATCGGGCTGGGATTTTTGCGCAGCCAGGGCCTGGCTGAGCTGTTCCTCGCTCAGTAAACCGGCTTCGACAAGCTGCTGCCCGAGGGGCTTCATGGTCAGCACAGACATGTTTTGCATACAGATAGGCTCTCCCGCTTCAGCGATCTTTGGCTTTGTTTTTTATTATACCGGCTTTCGTGCCGTGTCGCTGCAGACTTCAATATGTGTTTATTATTTGGTTATTTTTTGTTAAAGATACGCAAAAAATCAGGCGGCAGCGACTACAATAAGACCATAAGCAAGCGGATATATGGCGTAGGAGAGAACCCATGCAACGGACCTTTCAAGCAATGACCCGGCAAATCACCTTTCTGAGTCTGGCCCTGGCCCTGACGGCCAGCCTCTCAGCCTGCCCTTCCTCTGTGCCCCTGATGCCCGGCCAGGGCCAGCAGCAGAGCAGCTTTGGCAACCTCAATGGCCAGACCGCCGTGCCCGATGAATACCTGATCAAGCGCAAGGGCTCCGCTTATCTGCAGGATCCGGTGCAGTTTGCCCAGCAGTATGGTCTGCTCTTTGTCCGCGAAATTGAGCCCCTCGGCGTGGAGCTGTTTAAGGTCACCAGCCCGGCCGCTCTGGAGCAGGTCCGCCCCATGGCCGACTATATCGAACCCAATTACCTGCGCTACCTCTCCATGCCCGCCCAGCAGGCCCAGGCCGTGCGGGCCGCCTCCGTTTTTCAGCGCCAGAACGCCGAAGCCGGCGCTGCGCTGCCGGTGAACAACAACTACATTGGCATTATCGACACCGGCGTCGATACCGCCCACCCCGATCTGCAGGGCAAACTGATTGCCGGTCACAACACCCTCGGTCAGGCCACGGTGCATGACGATAACGGCCATGGCACCTATCTCGCCGGCGTGGCCGTGGGCCAGAATCCCGGTCAGGATCTCAACGGCGTGTTGCCCGGCGGCAAGGTGTTGCCCATCAAAGCCCTCGACAGCAACGGTATTGGCACTGACTTCAGCGTGGCTGACGGCATTGTGCGGGCCGTCGAGTACGGCGCCCAGGTGATCGTGCTGAGTGCCACCGGCGCCAATCAGAGCCAGGCCCTGCAGGCCGCTCTGGACTATGCCAACCAGCGCAATATTCCCGTGGTGACCCCCACCGGCAACCAGATGGACGCCAAATCGGTCTTCCCCGGCAACTCCCGCAGCGTGCTGGCGGTCAACTCTGTCGACGCCAGCGGCCAGGCCCTGAGCGCTTTTTCGCGCCCGGCCAATAATGTCACCATCTCTGCCGTGGGCGAAGGCATTCGCTCCACCCTGCCCATGAACGGCTTCAGCCTCAGCCGCCTGGGTGTTTCTGCCGGCTACGGCCAGCTGCAGACCCCCGGTACAGCTGCCGTGCAGGTGGCTGCCGCCGTGGCCGCCATCAAAGCCCTCAACCCCGGCATCCGCCTGCCCGAGATTCGCCAGCAGCTGATGGCCGCCGCCGACCCGATGCAGGCGTCTGGCCAAATGGGCCAGATCAACCAGATGAACGCTTTTGGCCAGCCCGCCGCCAGCGTCAGCCCCCAGTTTGGCAGCGGCCGCCTGAACATGGCCCGCATTGGGGCCATGGCCATGCAGCGTGCCAGCGCCCCGGCCTATGGTTACGCCACCGCGCCCCAGCAAGCCATGTATGCCCCCCAGCAGGCGGCCTTTCAGCAGCAGACCGCCTATAGCCAGCCCCGCCGGGGCTACTGAGTCATCGGATTTTAATCAAAATCAAAGTCAAAGAGCTCGCCCAGCAGGCTCTTTTTCTTTTTATACAGGGCGTAAGCGTATTCATGGCTCAGCAGTTGCAGCTGGTGGTCGTTGATTTCATCCCCCCGCTCTGTCAGCATGTACTGCAGCCAGGGTTTGGCGCTTTCAAAATCCGCCTGGCGGTTGAGCCATTGGCTGTAGTCCAGCACCAGGCCTGCGGCCACGCGGGCGGCCGAATCCCATTCGCTGGGGCTTTTGAGATCGTGGTAGTTTTCGACGGCAAAGTCCAGCAGGACTTCGCGCTGGGGGTAATGGAGCTGGGTGCCCTGCATCAGGTAAATGCTTTCGGCCACCAGCACCTCATCCAGGGGGCTGTGCTGTATCAGCTGCCCGGCGGCCTTAAAAAAGACCGGATCGGCATGGCCCCGGCTTTTGGGGCAGCGCCAGAGGGTATTCAGCTCGTCGAGGGTGGTGATCGGTGGTACGGCGAGTTTGCCCAGCTCCGGCGGCAGGGGGAAGCGCGCGGCAAAATCCGCGCGGAAGGCCTCGGCCTCGGGGCCACTCTGGGGCTCAGCCTGCAGCAGGGGGCCGTTAAAACAGGCCTGGGCTTCAGGTGCGGCCTGCCCGCTCCGGGACGCCGTGCGGATCTGAGAGCCCACGGGGGCATACCCGCGCTGATAGGCCTGGTGCCCCAGAATCACCAGCGCGCCGACAAAGGCCACGCCCAGACCGCGTATTTTGCGCGGTTTTTCAGGCGCGCTGCCTGCTTCTGGCCGGGCTGTGTTGACGTATTCGGGATTCTGCAGCGCCGCCAAAGCCTCAGCGGCACTGGCGTAGCGCTGCTTCGGGTCCGGGTCCAGCATCACGCTCAGCCAGCGCTCAAATGCAGGGCTGATCATCACATAGGGTCCAAAGCGCAGGCGCAGACCGTCCAGGGGCAGCTTGGCCGGGCTGCGGCCGCTGAGCAGATGCACCAGGCTGGCCGCCAGGGCGTAGAGATCGCTGGCCGGTCCGGCCTGGCCGCTGAATTGTTCGGGCGGCATATAGCCAAAGGTGCCGACCACCGTGCGGCCGCCTTCCGGGTGCAGCAGGTGCTGGGCGGCCCCCAGGTCGATCAGGCTGATGCGCCCATGGGCCTCGCGCAGGATATTGGAAGGATTCAGATCGCGGTGAATAATCGGTGGCTGGCGGCGGTGCAGGTAGTCCAGCAGGGCCAGGCTCTGGGCCGCGATGTCTTTGACCTCACCCTCGGTCGGCCGCCAGCCCTCGGCCAGCCATTCCAGCAGCGAGCGGCCCGGCATGTCTTCGAGCACCAGGCAAAAGCGGGTGTTGTCGGCATCGCGAAAAAAGTCCAGCAGCTTTGGCAGGCCGCTGTGATCAAGATGGCGCAGGGTATTGGCCTCGCGCTCAAACAGCTCCAGCCGCTTCCAGTCGCTCAGGCCCGCCAGGCGCAGCTCTTTGAGAATCTGGCCCTCGCCGGCAGCGTTCTGCACGCGGTAGGTCGCCGAATCCGGGTGCTCGGCCAGGGTCTGCTGCAGCTGGTAGCGCCCTTGCCAGCGGGCTTCGGGCAGGGAGGCATCGTGCATCTTGGGCTCCGGGTGGTTTTAGAGCCATTGTAACCAAAATCGCGCCATAAAAACAGCGCTGGCCGACGTCGCGTATTTTTGCTAAGCTATACGGCAGATCTAACCCAGAGGAATACACGCATGCTGCAGTTTATCAACCCCCGCGCGCGGGCCATTGGCGCCGCTTTGATTATTTTGCCGCCGCTGCTCTGGCTCAGCCTGCGCGCTAAGCCTGAGATCCTGGACAGCGAGGCCCTGCCGGCCACCGTGCTGCAGGTACGTGAGCAAGGCCAAATCGGCAATGAGCGCATTTATGAACTGACGTTTCGCCTCGAAGATGGCGAAAGCGTCAGCCTCACCCTGCGTGAACCCGTGCCGGCCCAGGGCGATACCGTGACACTGCTGCGCGAAACGATCCAGACCGGGCACAACAGTGAGGTGAATTACCGCTTTGAGCGCCAGGCCTGGGAGCTGGGGGAGTAAACCCGTCTGCGCTGCCTTTAAAAACGCACTTCGCAGCTGTTTTGATTGCTAATACAAAGCTTCAGCTTGACAGCTGAAGAATGCGTGTAGAGCCATTTTCAGTATTGGATAAGCCTGAAAGGGTTGTCCGCTCTTGTTTTAGGCGCTGAATCCACTTCCGTTTGCATGCCCCCAAAGTTCCCCCGTGCTGCTC
>JACYMC010000237.1 GCA_015272195.1 Candidatus Sericytochromatia bacterium | reverse complement strand
CCGCACAAGCTCTACGATTGATCAAATTTGGTTCCCTGACTTTTGGATGACCCTGCAAAATATAGATTAAGATTGATCGCAGCGCAGCCTTAAACTGTCTCTGGAACAGGTCAAATCTCTGGAAAATATTGTTGCATCAGATGCTTAACGCAGCCAAAGAACGATTTTTTTTTTTGCATTTCCGGGCCGAATTTTTCAGGCTCATCGGGCTCTTTTTTTGCCTGTGGGCGCTCTGGTTGACCGGCCTGCTTCTGCCAGCGGCAGCACAGGTTCAGCCACCCGACACAGCGGTTTATTTTGCCACCCAAATTCACAGCATTGAAGACATTAAGCAGCTTTCAGAAGCCCAGTGGCAGCCAGCCCAACAACCGCTCACCCCGGGATTCAGACCTGGCAGCATCTGGTTGCGGCTGCAGCGCCAGCCAGGAGACGCAGCAACTTACTGGCTCTGGCTGCGACGGGGCGCTTTGAGTGAAGTCTGCCTCTACAGCCAGATATCCGATGTGCTGCAAGGCGACTGCCAGCCACAGTCGCTGACGGCAGAACCCAGCTTTGTTCTGACACCGGAGGCCAGCGTGTATTACGTTGCCATCCCTGCCCACGGGATGTTTTTATTGCCCTGGCAAGTGCTCGACACCCCGAATTTTGAACACCAGCTCTTCTGGACCCACCTGCTGGATTTTGCCATGCTGGGGGCTCTGCTGACCGTGATCCTGTTTAATCTGCTGCTGTTTATTCGCCTCAAAGACAAAGCCTATCTGTATTTTGTGGGCTATCTGCTGGCCATGGCAGCCTACTGGTTTGGCTGTTTTCTGGGTTATTGCCGCTTTGTCGAACCTGAATGGCGCCAGCACCTCTCACAGGGCGCTGAGCTGCTACTGGTGCTGGGCTTTATTCTGGCCATCAGAGCCTACCTGCATTTTTTAAAGATGCAAAAATCGGAGCTGGGCTTGAGTTTTACTCTGCTGCGGGCCCTTGAAATGGCCCTCGGTGCCACAGCGGTGCTCTCACTCTGGAGCAGCCAGCCCTTTGTCTGGATGAGCCTTTATACCCTGCTGTTTTTGCTGTGCCTCTGTTTTATGTGGATACTGAGTATGGCCTGGCTGCAGGGAAAGCCCCTGGCGGGTCTGTTCAGCTGGGCCTGGCTACTGATTCTGGTGGGCGTCACCCTGACCCTGGGGATCAACAGCAGCGCCCTGCCCTCTGTTGACGGCGTCTTTCGCTTGAGTGGCCTGATTTTTGTCAGCGCCTATCTACTGATTTCACAGGCGCTTTCAGAGCATATTCTGGATTTGCGCAAAGAGCGCGAAGCCCTGCTGCAGGCCCAGACCAAAAACCTGGAAGCACGGGTCGCAGAGCGCACCCAGGAGCTGGAACAGGCACTGCAGCAGCTGGAAGCCAGCAATCGCTTCAAGAACAGGCTGTTTTCAATTGTGGCCCACGACCTGCGCAGCCCGCTGGCCAATCTCAGCAGCCTGCTTGCACTGGTCGGCGATGGCACCCTGAATGCCGCTGAATCAAAGCAAATGATGCAGCGACTGCAGAACCAGACCCAGAGCCTGCTGCGTTCGCTCGACAATCTGCTGCACTGGTCGCAGGATCAGATCAGCGGCCAGGCACCGCGCAAACAGGTATTGGCCCTGGACGATATTCTGACCGAAATTTATCAACTCTATCTGCCCGTGGCCCAGCAAAAAGGGGTTGCGTTGCAAAAGCTGAGTGCAAAGCATTTGAGCAGCCTGGGTGAGCCGGATCAGATTCGCCTGATCATTCGCAATCTTGTTAATAACGCCATTAAATTCACCCCCGGCGGCAAATCTGTCACGCTGTCAGCCACCCAAAGCGCCGAAGGGATCGCGATCAGCGTCCAGGATCAGGGGATCGGTATGAATACAGGACAGTTGCAGCGGCTGCTTGATCGCGACAGCTATCAGGTCCGGGCCGGCACCGAAGGTGAAAAAGGCCTGGGCCTGGGTCTGGAACTGTGTCAGAACTATGCCCATTACAACGGAGGCGATCTGCTGGTCAACAGCCAGCCGGGCCAGGGCACCACATTTATTCTGCGGCTTCCCCCGTCCCGACAGACTGCCGATCCGGCTTAACCGTTGCGCTTTAACAAGCCGGCCCGCTTGGCATGCTGCTCACCCAGATGAAAGACCAGCAAACCCAGGGGAATCAGCCCACCAGCCATCAGGAGCAGGCGCAGCATGACCGGCAGCAGTTCTGTCACTGTCGCGCCCTTTAACAGCGCTGCCCGAACCCCTTCAAGGGCAAAAGTTGCCGGCGACAGCACCGAAAAGCCCTGCAGCCAGTGCGGCAATGCACTCACAGGGTAATAGATGCCTGAAACCAGCAGCAGTAAACCCTCCATAATATGGGTAGCCTGCACGCCTTTTTCGGGTGAGAGCAGGGGCAATACGGCAGCCATCAGACCCAGTCCCACAAAAGAGAGACTGGAGACCCCCAGTACCAGCAGCGCCCCAGCATAGTTGGCATGGGGCATGCTGACCCCAAAAATCAGGATCACCGCCCCCAGCACCAGCACGGTGCGCAGCAAGCCGTAGAGCACGGCAAAGGCACAGACCCCGCCCAGATGGGTCAGGCGCTGTACCGGGGCCATAAAGGTTTGCTCAATGGTCCCTTCCCAGCGCTCCCAGCTGACCGAGTCAGAGACCTCCCGGAAGATAATCCCCAGAAAACCCCACATCAGGGCCCCAATCACCAGATAAAAGATGTAGCTTTGATCCACGCTGTGGCCCTGGGCCTGCATGCCCACGGCAATAAAAGCAATCGTCAGGGTGTTGACGATGGTATAAAACAAAAAGACGATCTCCCAGCCCAGATAGCGGCGGCAGAGACTGAACTGGCGCTCGACAAAGGCCAGCAGCGCCTGCCACTCGCGGTATCCGCGCTGTGAGAGCTTATGCGGACTGTACATAATGGGCTTCCTCCTCCAGATTTTGCCCCGTCAGCCGGAAATCGGTATAATACCGGGTATGAATTTACGCGATCTGGAATATCTGGTGGCCCTCGACACCCATCACCACTTCCGCAAAGCCGCTGAAGCCTGCTATGTCAGCCAGCCCACCCTCAGCGGCCAGCTCAAAAAACTGGAGCAGCATCTGGGCGTTCAGCTGGTGGAGCGAGGCCGCCGCCAGCGGGTGTTGCTGACCCCCACCGGCGAAAAAATCGTGGCCAAAGCGCGCCGCATCCTGCAGGCCGCCCAGGAAATTGAGCAACTGGCCCAGCTGGCCCAGGATCCCCTGCGCGGTGAGCTCAAACTGAGCGTGATTCCCACCCTGGCACCCTATCTTTTGCCCCATATTGTGAAACCCCTCAAGCAGGCCTTTACCGGCCTGGAGCTGCTGCTTTACGAGACCCAGACCGCCCCCATGCTGACACAGCTGCACAGCGGCGAGCTGGAGCTGGGTCTGCTGGCCCTGCCGGTTGAAAGCGAAGGCTTAGAAACCCTGGCCCTGTTTGAAGAAGCCTTTTATCTGGCGGTCTACCCCGATCACCCGCTGGCCGGCAAAGCCCACATCCAGCGCGAAGACCTGCAGGAAGAAACCCTGCTGCTGCTGGATGACGGTCATTGTTTTCGCGATCAGGCCCTCGAAGTCTGCTTCAGTGCAGGCGCCCACGAAAAAACCAGCTTCAGGGGCACCAGTCTTGAAACCCTCAAGCAAATGGTGGCAGCCCGCAGCGGCCTCACACTCCTGCCTGAACTGGCTGTCAGACCCGATCTTGAGCTGGTCTGTATTCCTTTTGCCTCCCCGGTTCCCACGCGCCAGATTGGCCTGGTCTGGCGCCAGGGCAGCCCACGCCAGGAAGCCTTTGAAGCGATTGGCCAGACCATTCAGCGCCTGTTTAAACGCCCCTGATTTTCTGACAAAAACAGGGATTTACGCTACAATGAAGCCATGAAACCCATCTCAGAAACCCGCCAGAAAATCAACCGGGTGCAGCAGGCCAAACACCTGGTGCGCGCCACCCAGAGCCTTGATGAAGTCTATGTGCTGCTCAATCAGCTCAGCAGCGACGTACTGGACATGTACCCCCATATTGCCTGCCGCAGCATGTGCAACACCTGCTGCAAGGGCAACTCCATGCCCACGGTCTCAGCCGCCGAATGGGAGCGGGTCCACCAGTATCTGCTGCAATACTATACCGAGGACCAGCGTAAGGCCCTGATTGATCGTACCCGTGAAATGTACAACCCCCGCAAAGCACTTTACTGGGCCGTACATGACACCATTCAGCAGGACCCCACCCCCGAGAAGCTGGCCGCCTTTGCCGAAATTCTGCCCCAGCTCATGGAAACCCAGTGCCCGATGCTGGTAGACGAAAAGTGTTCGGTCTATCTGTCGCGCCCGGCCAAATGCCGGGCCCACGGTACGTTTTTGTTTGTGCTGCCCCCCCATGTCCAGTTTCACGCCTGTGAGTCCGAGATCGAAAAAATGGAGACTTTTTTGCAGGAGCAGGGCAGCCGACAGGTGGTGATGCCCGTCTGGAACGACTTTGAAGTCAAAATCAACAGTGATTTTAACCCGCCTGAGGCGATCTCCACCATTTTACCGATCTGGCTGCTGAGCCATATCCAGAACGGAGAGCTGCGTCCCGATACCGTCTTAACCCCCAACTTTGAACATTTTCGTTTACAGGACCTCTAAACCCATGAAAAGCCCCAAACAAAAACGCATGACCCTGATGGTGGCAGCCATTGCCACCCCCATGTTCCTTTTTGGCGCTATCGGCGGCATTGCTGAGAGCTTCAAAGCACCTCCAGAACAATTGATTGCTCAGGCCGAAACCCGCCTGGCCAAAGGGGAGCTGAGCGAAGCTGAGGCACTGATTCTTAAAGCAGAGCAAAAACTGCCTGAAAGTGCCGAAGTGGCCACCCTTAAGGCCAATCTGCTCTTTCAGCAGGACAAAAAGGAAGAAGCCCTGGCCCAATTTAAGCTGGCAGGCCAGAAGCCGGGCGCTACAGCCATGGTTTTTCAGATGCAAGCGATGATTCACGAACAACTGAAACAGTTTCCAGAAGCCACCGTTGCCCTCGAAGAAGCCCTTAAACGGGAGCCTGTTAATGCCGTGATTCATAACAATCTCGCCATGATGAAGCTGCAACAGGGTGATCGCGATGGCGCCGAGGTGAACCTTTTCCGCGCCATTCAGCTACAACCCGGATTTCCAGATGCCCACCGCAACCTGGCCAGTCTTTACAAAGACAAAGGCCTGTCGCTGGACGCCAAACGCCATTTTGAAATCTATCTCCAGCTGAAGCCGGACGCCAAAGAACGCAGCGAGATTGAAGCCTGGCTGAAAGCCAACAGTTCCGCCTTCAGCACCGAGAACACCCCCAATTAAACCCTGCGAGGTCATTCCCATGCACACCCATCTTTCTGCCGACGATCTGAGCGCTTTACACCAGCAGCTGGAACCGGTCTGGAATAGTTTTGACAGCCACTACAGCGGCCTCAAGCACCCCCGCCAGCCCATTCAGACCCTCTATGGCGGGGCCCAGCTCTTTAAAGCCGAAACCGCCCGTAAACTCGGCGAACTCTCTTTACAGGCCCTCAAAACCTATGCCCCCAACTTTGTGGTGCTGGCCCAGGCTGCTGGCCTCAAAGGGGCCGACAAGCTGCCGAGCGACTGGCTGGCCGCTGAAGCCCTGCGCGAAGCGCTGGAACAGCACCCTGAAGCCGCTGGCATGTACCCCGAAGCCGCCCGGGCCCACAAGGTCTATCAGCGTGTACAGCAAAAGCTGGCCCAGGAACCTGTCGAAGACTTCCGCATTGACTTTGAAGACGGTTACGGCAACCGGCCCGACGCCGAAGAAGATGCCGATGCCGTACGCACCGCCCAGGAAGTCGCGCGCGGCTGGCGTGAAGAGCTGCTGCCGCCCTTTATTGGCATTCGCATCAAGCCCTGGACCCGTGAGCTGACGGCCCGCAGCGTGCGCACCCTGGATATTTTTGTGGGTGCGCTGCTGAGCGCCACCGACAAAGCGCTGCCCGCCAATTTTATCGTGACCCTGCCCAAAGTCACCGCCCCTGAGCAGGTGGCCGGCCTGGTGCAATTGCTCAAAAAGCTGGAGCAGGCCCATGGCATGGCCGCTGGCAGCCTGCAGCTGGAGATCATGATTGAGACGACCCAGTCGATTGTGGATCAGCATGGCAAGGTGATGCTGCCCGAATTGATTAATGCCGCCGAAGGCCGCTGTCGGGGGGCCCATTTTGGTACCTATGACTATACCGCCAGCTGCGGCCTGGTGGCCTATCATCAGTCCATGGATCACGCGGCCTGCGACCATGCCCGCCACCTGATGCAGGTGGCGCTCTCAGGCACCGGCGTGATGCTCTCAGACGGAGCCACCAATATCATGCCCGTGCCCGTACACCGGGGCGAAAACCTCAATCTGGTTCAGCAGAGCGAAAACCTGCAGGCCGTGCACAAAGCCTGGCGCCTGCACGCCGATCATATTCGTCACTCGCTCAAACACGCCTACTACCAGGGCTGGGATCTGCACCCGGCCCAGCTGATCACCCGCTATGCCACAGTTTATGACTTCTTTTTGCAGGAGCTGGACGGCGCCACCATGCGTCTGCAGAACTTTATGGCCAAGGCCGCCCAGGCCACCCTCAGCGGCGATGTCTTTGATGATGCTGCCACGGGGCGCGGCCTGCTGAACTACTTCCGTCTGGCCTACAACGCCGGGGCCATCACCGCAGCTGAAGTGCAGGCTGCCGGCCTGCAGGAAGCCGACCTGACCGGCGGCGAGCGTTCAGACAGTTCCCCCTGGCTCAAGCTATTGGCTTAGCCCGGTGGAATTCAGCCCGCCGCTGCAGCACGGCATTCTGCTGCAGCGCTATAAACGCTTTCTGGCAAATATCAAACTGCCCGACGGCCAGCAGATCACGGCCCATTGCCCCAACCCTGGCGCCATGACGGGCTGTGCTGAACCCGGCTGGCGCGTCGGCCTGAGCCTGAGCAATAACCCCAGGCGCAAACTGCCTTATACCCTTGAAATGGTGCACAATGGCCAGAGCTGGATTGGGGTCAACACCCAGCGGGCCAATGAACTGGTGGCCGAAGCGCTCAGCAGCGGTCGTATTGCTGAACTGACAGGCTATGAACGCATTCAGCGCGAAGTGCCCTACGCCGGACACAGCCGGGTGGACTTTATGCTTTCAGACGCCGGGCGGCCAGACTGCTATCTGGAGGTCAAATCCGTGACCCTGCTGAAAAATGGCCTCAACCAGTTCCCGGATACGGTCACGGAACGCGGACGCAAACACCTGCAGGCCCTGCAGGAAATAAGGGCGCAGGGTCTGCGGGCCATGCTTTTGTTTGTGGTCCAGCGCGAAGACGGGCAGGGCTTTGCCGCAGCAAACGACATTGACCCGGCCTATGCCGAAGCTTTAGAAACAGCCCGTCAGGCCGGCGTCGAGGTCCTGGTGTATCAGGCCCAACTCAGTCCATCCGTCTGGCAGCTCAGCCACCGAATCTGCTGAATCAGTTTTCGGATTCAATCAGCCCATCGACTTCTGTCTGATACTCAGGTTCCAGACCCAGAATCCGTCCGGGCAGCAGTTCTTTTTTCTTCCAGACCAGCGTAAACTTCTGCGCTTTTAACTCTTCCTGCTTGCGGTGGTAATACGAAGGGGGAACACGAAACTTATAAAACTTTGATTCCCGGCCTTCACCCAGCTTGACCGTCATATAGTATTTGCACAGTGATTCATGCATTTTCTTGCAGCGGTCTTCGCCCGCTTCAATGGCCGAAAAGACCGCATCGCGAAGCTCGGTTTCGGCCTTGCTCTTATCGTAATAAAAAACGCCTGCGCCAATCAACAGTCCGAATGTTAATAGTTTAAAAAACATGAGCGCTTACCTTGTCCTCTTACGGTGGTTAATCCTGTCATTTTTACGCCTCTATCTTAGCATGCAGGCCACAAAATTAACATGGGAGACAGTCTGAAAAAACAGAGTGTTCGCTTTCGCAACAGGCAAAGGGTACAATCAGAAGACAGGCGTTCAGACACAGGAGGACTTTATGCCCCGTTTCACGTTATGGTTCACGATCTGGCTCAGCGGGCTGCTCAGCACCTTACCTGCAAAGGCTTCTGTCCAGCCCACCGATTTTATGGCGTTCCCGCAAGGCTTTCACTGGGGCAGCGCTACCGCAGCCTATCAGGTTGAAGGCGGCATTCAGAACAACTGGTCAGCTGCTGGTCTGGATGCCGGCGCAGGGGTGGAACACTGGACACGCTACGAAGAAGACTTCACTGCCGCTGCCGAGATGGGCCAGAGCCTTTACCGGCTGTCGATTGAATGGGCCCGCATTGAGCCCCGGCCCGGCGAATTTGATGCTGGGGCCCTTGCCCATTACCGCCGCATGCTGCGAAGCCTGCAGGCCAAAGGCATTCAACCAATGGTCACCCTGTTTCACTTTACCGTACCTACCTGGTTTGAAGCGCGTGGCGGCTGGACCGTGGCCGAAAACAGTCAGTACTTTACGCGCTTTGTGACCCATGTCAGCCGGGAGCTGGGCGATCTGGTCTACTACTGGAACACGGTCAACGAGCCGGTGGTCTACGCCTTCAAAAGCTTTGATGAGGGATCCTGGCCCCCTTTCAAAAAAGACCGCAACCTGGCCCTGCGGGTGGTCAAGCACCTGATTCTGGCTCACGGTGAAGCTTACCGCATCATTCATGCCCAGGACGCACTGGCCAGCGTGGGCTTTGCCAAAAACATCACCCTGCTGCAGCCCAACTGGCCGCTGAACCCCATGGACCAGCTAATGACCAACCTGCAGAGCTATCTCTTTAACGAAACCTTCTGGGAAGCCATCGAAAAGGGCCAGCTGGCCTTTCGCGTGCCGGGTCTGGAGCCGATTGTGATTCCTTACAACGACCGGCTGCACAAGAGCATGGATTTTATCGGCATCAATTATTATACCCGCTACCTGATCACCGCCAGCGGAGCCCAGCGCACCCAGCCCGGTGTGCCCGTCAGTGAACTCAACTGGGAGCTTTACCCTGAGGGACTGCTGCAGGTGCTGCGCCTGGCCAATACACACGCTCAACGCCTGCGTGTGCCGATTATTATTACCGAAAACGGCCTGGCCGACGCCGAAGACCAGCTGCGCCCCGGCTTTTTACTGGCCCATTTGCACGCCATCTGGCAGGCCATTCAGGAAGGCATTCCCGTGCAGGGCTATCTGCACTGGTCCCTGCTCGACAATTTTGAATGGGCCGAGGGCTACGAACACAAATTTGGTTTGCTCGACGCCGATCGGCAGTGGCGCCCGTCGGCCCGCCTCTACCAGCAGATTGCCCGCAACAACGGCTTTTCGCGCCAGCTGCTGGAGACGTATCCGCTCCAATCAGCCTCCCAGGCGCATTGAGCGTTTACCACCGCAGACGCGTGCCCAGCGTCAGACCGTAGCGATCGGCAAAGGCATCGTCGTAATTGTAGTTCAGACTGCCAATCAGGCCAATATGGGGCGTGATAAAATGCTGGGCTGTGAGCAGGCCAAAGGCGTTGGTCTGGCCCTGCAGGGCCGGGCCAGCACCCACAATGGCAATGCGGCGGCCCAGGCCGGCTCGCAGCTCAATAAAGTCGTCAGCGGTATCAAAAAAGTAGCGCGCCCAGAGGGTCACGTTGCCTCCAGGCCCTTCGTCTGACAAAAACAGCATGGGCTGGGCCCGCAGATACCAATTGCCCAGATAAGTGCCCAGGCCACCCGAAAAAAAGTGCACATGGGCCGCCGGGAAGGCCATCAGACGGTAGAGGCCCGAAACCTCCCAGTCGCCAAAGGTCTGAAAAATCTCGCCCAGGCCATCCCAGCGGGGCAGCACGCTGGCCACGGGCGAAGCCTGCAGCCTGAAGTTGCCATAGGCCCCCGGCCAGAGATCCAGCCAGCTCTCGGCGGCAATGGCCTGGTCCCAGCGGTCAAAGCGGTAGGTGCTCAGCGACTGCAGGGCCACAGCCCCCTGATCAAAGGTGTACTGCAGCCCCGCATTGAGGCTGTGCCAGGGCGTCTGCTCGGCTACAAAGGCATCAAAACTGTATTGCAGCTGGGCTTCCCAGGGCAGAGCACCTGGCAGACGGTTGAGCCGGGTGCGCAGGCGCGAGAGGGTATCGCTGTCAGCGCCCCGCTGCTCAGCCTGGGCCAGACTGCTGCGGGCCGCCGTAAACTGGCGCCGGGCCAGCTCCCATTCAGCCTGGGCCAGCCAGGGCGCGGGGGCGTCAGGCAAAGCGGTCTGCCAGGCGCTGAAATGTGCTGCAGCCGCCAGTGCCTGATCGCTCCAGCGGTAGACATTGGCGAGAGCCTGCCAGGCATCGGCATAGTCAGGAGCCTGACGGATCACGGCCTGTAAATCGGCTTCGGCGGCGGTAAAATTCTGCTGCCAGCTGTAAACCTGACCCCGGCCAAAGCGGGCGTCGAGATCATCGGGGTAGAGCGTCAGCAGCTGGTTATAGCTGCTGAGAGCGGCATCATAATTACCCGCCAGGGCCTGGCTGCGGGCCAGTCCACTCAAAGCCGCATGGGCTGATGAATCGACAGTTTCAAGATAGGATTGATAGGCTGCAGCGGCTGCCGTATAATCACGGGCCTGCAGGGCCGCATCACCTGACTGCAGCAGGGGATGACTCAATAAAAAGCCAATCAGCAGATGTTTAAACATGGTGTGTTTCCTTCAGACGGGCAGGATGATTCAATGCTACCTGTTTTAAAGCCCAACGGCCAGAGGCTGGCTGACCGGCAGCCGTCAGCGGCTCAGGGTTGAAGGGCATAAATCATGCCCAGCGAAAACAGGCTCAGAAACAGCGAGGATGCCAGCCCCAGGTACAGCGGACGCAGACCCGCTGCCCGCAGTTTATCCAGTCGGGTTTCAAGCCCCAGGGCCGCCATGGCCATCACCAGTGACAACTGGCCCAGCAGATTGAGCGGGGCTTTGAAGCTGGCGGGCAGCAAGCCCCCCAGCAGCAGCAGCCCCACAAAGCCCAGCACAAACCAGGGAATCGGCACTTGCTTCAGCCCCACTTCAGCGGCAGCCGTCCGCCGCTGATAGACCACCAGTAGCAACATCACCGGCACCAGCGCCAGCACGCGCGTCAGCTTGACCACCGTGGCCAGCTCGCCGGTTTGCTCTCCGTGGGCAAAACCGGCAGCAACCACCTGGGCTACTTCATGCACGGAAGAACCCACCCAGAGACTGTAATGGGTCGGCGCCAGCATCAAAAGCCACTGCAACACGGGGTAAGCCAGCATAAAAGCTGTACCCAGCAGGGTGATTACCGCCACCGCATAAACCACGTCGCTTTCTTCGGCCTCGACCACCGCATCGGCGGCCAGCACGGCAGAAGCACCGCAGATAGACACCCCGGAAGCCATCAGCAGCGTGCTGCTGCGGCTGAGCTTCAGCCAGCGTCCCAGCCCAAGAGTCAGGCCAAAGGTGAGCGCCACGCCGCTGAAGACGATCAGCAGACTGCTCCAGCCCAGTGCCTGCACCTGATCCAGACTGATACGCAGGCCCAGCAGCACAATCGCCAGGCGCAGCACTTTTTTCATGCTGAAGACTACGCCAGGCCTGACGGTGGCTGATGGATGCCAAAAGGCCGCCAGCAGCAGTCCCATCAGCAAAGCCAGCATCAGAGAATTCAGAGGCAGATAAGGGGCCAGGCTCAGGGCCAGGGCAGCGATCGCAAAGCACAGCAGCAAACCTGGCGCATTGTGGCGTAAAATAGACATAAGGGCATTATAGGCTACCCACTATGCTACTGAGTAGGCTTTAAGGCAGAGGCTTCAGCTGCGCCAGGATATTAACCCATAACGGCTGATAAAAAGACCAGAAAAAAGCCCTTTGCTCGGTCTGGCTGTCGTAACGGCGTCCAAAGCGGTGCCAGGGCCCCAGGCCCGCCAAACGGAAGCGTTCCGGTGCCGGAGCCAGATCAGAGGCATCCCCGGCAAAATAAAGCCGCAGGGGACTGGCTGAAGCCATAATCAGTGCCGGAAAGCGCTGGGGCAGGCCAGCCTGCTCAAAGATCGTCTGACCGGGCGGCAGCAGGGTCATCTCGTATTCCGCCAGCACCTGGGCTGAAGGGTCGGCGGTTAAAATATCAAACCAGTAATAAAAAGGGACGCTGTCCTGAGCCTGCTGCAGCAAGGGGTGACTTTGATCGTGACGAATTTTGAGGCCCTGGGGAACGATCTCCTGCCCTTCACGCAGCACCTGCAGACGATTGTCTTCGTGAACCAGCAGCCAGCCAGGTCCCTCAAAAGCCCAGGCCTGGCCACGCTGCGCCTGCCACAGACGGCGCGCCCAGGCGGGTATTTCCTGTTCCTGGGCCAACTCGTCAAAATAACGGCCAGTCCAGCCGGTCCAGCGCACACCAAAGAGCTGCTCCAGCGCCTGGCGCTCGGCAGCAGCCGTGGGTGAGGCAAAGGTATTAAACTCCCCCCAGAGTGCGCCACCCGCCTGCACATAGTGCTGCAGGGCAGTCACCTCAGCAGCATCCAGCCCGCCCGTCAGGCGCGGGCTGTAATCGGGGGATGCGGTGTTTTCAGGCCGGGCGATCTGCAAATCCTGCTGATACACACCATAGCTGTCGGTCAGACAGACCAGCGCATTGCCTTTCAGAGCTTCTGGCGTGATGCGCTGATCCCTGACCAGCGGATACAGCGCCGGGTCTTCGACCGGTGGGTGAAAGCCCAGATAGTGCCGGGCTGGGTCCCAGATCGGGGCACCATCCGGGGCCGTAATCTTCAAATGGTTCAACACCCAGATCAGGGCCATGTGCTCCCGGTAAGAAGTATCCGGCACACTTTTGTCGATAATCAGAACCTTCAGATCCCGCCAGGGCTGGCGCTCCCAGAGCATACGGGGTGCCAGGAGCAGACCGAGTAACATCAGGCAGACCGCAAGCCAAAACAAACGGGATCGCATTTACAGATCCAGAAAGCGCTGGGTGCGAATCAACAGCTCAGCAGGTGAAAAAGGCTTGTAGAGATAATCATTGGCGCCCAGCGCAAAAGCGCGCGAAATATCCACCTCTTGCTTAAGAGAGGTCAACATAACAATCGGAATGCGATCATACTGGTGATGCGAGCGAATCAGCTCAAGCACTTCAAAACCATCCATTCCCGGCATTTTAACATCCAGAATAATCAAAGAAATCGTTTCTTCTGCAAGAATATCCAGCACTTTTTTATCACCCTGAAACAGCTGGGTGGTCTGATACCCTTCATGCACATAAGTAAACTGCAATAACTGCTGAATAATCGGATCATCGTCTACCAGGAGAACGTGCGGTATCTGCGGCGCAGCCAAAGCGTCCGTATCAAAAAACAGGCGTGATTCAGCTGCCTGTGATGGAATCAGCTGCCAGGCTTTTCCGAGAGCGGTTTCATAAATGCTGACCTGTTCAGAACTCAGTAAGCCAGCCTGAAACAAGTGCGGCTGGCTGGCCATCGCTGGCAGCATGGCCGGCATATTTTGCAGGGCCTGATGGCAACGTTCCAGAGCAATCAGCCCCCCTTTTAAAGGGGTCTGTGGCAGCAGCAGCACCAGTTTATCGGGGGCCCAGCTGAGCATCACATCAACCGTACGCAGGCTTTGCTCAAGGGTTTGCACCGCCTTGCGCAGCCACTCACCCATCAAAAAAGGGCCCTCCTGATTTTCATACTCTTGCCAGTTCACCCACTGCACAACAGCCAGACAAAATGGTGCCTGGTGCCTGACGGCCAGAGCCTGCATCTGCGAAAACAACTGTCGACCGGCTGAAACAGTTGGCAGTCCGGTCGCCGGATCCTGTGCCAGCTGCTGGAAGTCAGATTGACGGGGTAAAAGCCGGGGCAGCAGGGCCAGTAAGCCTGTTGTCAGATGCTGGCGTGCCAGAACCTGATCAACGTGTTCTGACCAACAGTAACCCGGAGGGACCTGCGACATATCCAGCACAAGGACCAGGCAGGCCTCAGGAAAGCGTTTTTTCATCGCGGTTTGCTCGATCTCAGAACAGGCGGCATCACAAAGCACCACAGTGGGTATACCCTGAACCTGTTCAGGAGACCAGATATTGATGTTCTGCCAGTTAAACCGGGGGATGGTCTGCTGCACCTGCCCCAAAAGGCTGGCTGAAGCCGACACCAGCAGCCCCTGCTGCACAGGAATCAAATCCGCCAGAGTTTGGTCCAGCACTTCAAGCAAGCGCCAGGGGACCTGTTCAGCTTCTGCTGCCGCCTGCAGTAATTTGTCCTGCTGCAGCCCCTCGGCGAGTTGCTGCACCCGCGTCAGGATTTTTTGTGCTCGCCCGGTTTGCTGCTCAGGATCCTGCCAGAGTCGCGGTAAAAGCTGCAATAACTCCTGCTGCAGGGGAGCCAGGGCAGAGTCAGCGGTCAGATGTAAAAGGGTTCTGCGCAAAGCATCAAGTTTACGGGCAAGCTCGGCCGGTGCAGCGGTGTCTGTCAGGGTATCAATATGCATCTGCAGTTCAGGCTGTAAGGCCAGATGGCTGAGAATCTGACGGGCCATCATCAGCGCCTGCTGCTGGGCATCCCGCTCCTGAATCCAGGCCTGCCAGTCCTGACGCGCCTGGCGTAATCCGTCAAAGTACAGCGCTTGCAGGTCTTCTGGAACTAACTGCAAAGTGGCTTGACGCATCAGATTTCAACCGTCAGCTGACGCAGCTGTAATCGGGCTTCTTCAGCCTGTGGTGGCGCATTGGGCGGCCAATAGGTTTCGATGGCTGTTTTGACGTCAGGATGCATGGTGACGCGCAAAACCGTTTGCAGGCGTTTCCAGCCCAGGGGATGATTTTTATGGGAAAGCTCCATCAGCCAGCGGCGGGTATCATCGGCAAAGGCAGCCCGGGTGACCAGAAAGCTGAGTGCTTCAACAGACTCAAAGTCGTAGAGCACCTGTTGGGCCAGTAAATGACGGGGATGCTCCGCATGGGCCAATCCGTAAAGCACCTCAAACAGGCGGGCTGTTTTCAGCGCTTCCATGGCGTGGCGGGCAATCCAGAGAGACTCATCATTGACCAGTTCAGACAAGAGGGCTTCATCTTTGGCTGTTGCCAGACGCTCCAGGGCTTTGACGGCGTGCAGGCGAATCACAAAGTCCGACGAGCGTACTTTCTGACGCACCAGCGCTGCATGTTCAGCATGCCCCAGACGCCCCAGCAAATACAGCGCCGCTGCCTGCAGATCCCGTTCAGACGCCACGGCCAGAATCTGCTCAGCCAGAGGTAAAGCCTGCCAGTCATGCAACTCACCCAGCGCTTTTAAAAGAACCACCCGTACCCAGGCCGGATGCTGCGCGTTCATCACCTCTTCACGAAGACGCTCAGTTGCTTCCCGTCCCAGCTGAACCAGCAGGTTGATCAGATAATTCTGGCTCCAGGTTTCAAAACGGGCAATCTTTTCAAGAATCACAGAAAGATACCGTGCCTGGTGCTGTTCAGCCAGAGCACTGGCCGTCAGCATCACAACCAGCGGCGCAGGGTCATCCAGGCCCTGTACAATAACCTGCTGATAAGCCTGAGGTGAGAGGGCATTGAGGGTCAGAATGGCACGGGCGCGTTGCTCTGTATCACCCTGATGGGCCCGCTGCGCAATCCCTGCGAGATAAGGCTGGGCCAGCTGGCAAAGGGTATCATAAGCACCACCGGTCAACTTTTCGGCGTAACGCATCAAAAAATCAACAAAATAAAAGGTTTCATGCGCTTTAACTGCAGCATGCAGCTTATCGGGCCAGGCTTGCTGGCCAATGACGGCCATCAGCAGCGGTTCCCAGCGCGCCTCCAGACTTTGCCAGAGCTCCGCTTTTTTCTCATTCTGGTGCCGCAAGCGCAGGGTAAAACCCACCAGTATCAGGGCCACGCACAGCAAAAGCACAATATATACAATCAGCGCCCACAGCAGGGGTTCTTGCCAAAAATGGCTTACAATCAGACGATCCAGAGGCATATAAAAACATCACAGGTTAAATTTATTTACTGACAGGGTAACTCAAAGTCAATTATACTATAGCCAGCACCAGAGACTCTAAGAGTTACCCGCCTGTGGATACTTTCATTTATATTTTAGTGATCATCAATGTTCTGAATTTGATCTATTTGTTTGGTCTCAACACCATTTATCTGTTGACCAGCCTGCTCTCTCTCAGCGCGCTGCGCAAATACGCGCGGCGCTTAAAATCCCTGAGCATTGAACAGCTGTTAACTTCTGCTGGCGCACCCCCGATTTCACTGATTGTGCCTGCATATAACGAAGAAGCCACCTGTGTGGCCTCTATCCGGGCCTTGCTCAGCCTGCAGTACCCGGACTATGAAATTCTGGTGGTCAACGACGGCTCACAGGATCAAACCTTAAAGTTTCTTCAGCTGGCCTATGATCTCTCACCCGCCCCACGCATGGCCCAGGCCAATCTACCCACTGCCGCAGTGGAGGAGATTTACCACAGCAAAAAGTTTCCCAATCTCTGGGTGATCGACAAGGCCAACGGTGGCAAGGCTGATGCCCTGAACGCCGGGCTGAACTATGCCCAGGCCCCGCTGTTCTGCGCCATTGATGCCGACAGCTTATTGGAGCGTGACGCCCTGCTGCGGGTGGTACGGCCTTTTCTCGAAAACGCCCGCACCCTGGCCGCTGGCGGCATTATTCGCATTGTCAACGGTTGCCATGTCGAGAACGGCTGCGTGACCGACGTGCGTCTGCCAGACAAACTGCTGGCCCGCTTTCAGGTGCTGGAGTACCTGCGCGCCTTTCTGTCAGGCCGCATGGGCTGGAGCGTGCTGGGCGGCACCCTGATTATCTCCGGGGCCTTTGGCCTTTTTCGCAGAGGTGCAGCCATTGAGGCCGGGGGTTATCTGACCCACACCGTGGGCGAAGATATGGAGCTGATTGTGCGCCTGCACCGCTACGCCCGCGACAAAAAAATGGATTACGACATCGCTTTTATTCCGGATCCGGTGGCCTGGACAGAATGCCCTGAAAGCCTCAAAATACTGGGTTCTCAGCGCAACCGCTGGCAGCGCGGTCTGATAGAAACCCTGTTTCAGCACCGCCGCATGCTGCTGAATCCACGCTATGGCCGTCTGGGTTTTTTAGCCTACCCCTATTACTTCTTTTTTGAGATGCTGGGGCCCATTCTCGAAATTCTGGGCTATCTCTCGATTCTGGCCACGGCCCTTCTGGGTCTGCTCTCCTGGCCCTTCTTTGTGGCCTTTTTTCTGGTGGCCTTTATTTACGGCAGCATCATTTCGATCTTTTCGATTGCACTTGAAGAGCTAACCTTTCGGCGCTATCAGAACAAGGGGGATCTGGGCCGCCTGATGCTGACGGCTTTGCTTGAGAGCTTTGGTTACCGCCAGCTGCTGACGCTCTGGCGTGTACAGGGCGTATTAAACCTGCTCTTTGGCAAACGCCACAAAAAACAGTGGGGGCAGATGGAGCGCAAAGGCTTTGCCACTGCAACCGATCCTGCACCTGTTCAGGGAGTCCATTAATCATGTCTGTTTTCTGCAAAACACCGCTGCGAGCACACCCCTGGCTGCTGGGCTTACTCCTGCTAAGCCTGAGCGCCTGTCAGGCTGTCGATAACCTGCTGATCGGCGTGGGTGGCCTGCAACCCAGCCCCACAGCCAGCGACAGCCCGCCCGTTGAAGCGCTGCGCTTCCCGGCAGAACATCCCGTCCCCTTCAAAGCCGACGCCCAGACCCTGCAAGTGCGCCGGGGCGAGATCTACCAGCCCCTGTTTTTAAAGGGCATCAACCTGGGTGTGGGTCTGCCCGGCACCCAGGCTGGCGATCTGGATGCTACCCGCGAGCAATACGCGGCCTGGTTTGCCCGCATGGCCGAGCTGGGCTTTAACAACCTGCGCATTTACACCCTGCACTACCCGCGCTTTTACGAAGAGCTGGCCCGATATAACGCCGCCCACCCCGATAAACCGCTCTATCTCTTTCATGGCGCCTGGCTGGATGAAGAAGAAGGCGCCCACGATCTCTACGACGAAACCCGCCAGTTTGATACCAGCATCAAAGAAGTGGTGGACGCTATTCACGGCAACCTGACCCTGACCACCCGCGCCGGACGGGCTTATGGCACCTACACCGCTGACGTCTCACGCTGGGTGATGGGCTGGATCATTGGCCGCGAAGTGCACCCGGAAGAAGTATTGTATACCAATGAGCGCCATGCCGGCCAGACCCGCTACGAGGGCCAGAATGTGGCCTTCAGCGGCAGCCCGACCGAAACCTGGTTTGTGGAGCGCCTCGACGGCATGATTCAGTACGAGCGCGAAAAATATGGCGTGGATCGCCCGATTGCCGTGTCTTCCTGGCCCACCCTGGATCCCCTGAGCCACCCGACCGAAAACCCCCTCGAAAGCAGCGAGGACATTGCCAGTATTGATCTGCGCAAACTAGAGGTTAAAAATCTGCCCGCCGGCTTTTTTGCCTCTTATCACGCCTACCCCTATTACCCCAATTTTATGATCCATGAGCCCCGCTACCAGACCTTTAAAGATGATCAGGGCGTCAATAATTATCTGGGCTATCTGCAGGATCTCAAGGCCCACTATGGCGAGATTCCGCTGGTGATTGCCGAATACGGCACTTCCTCCAGCTGGGGCAATGCCCACTTCAGCCCCAACGGCATTCATCACGGCGGTCTGGACGAAAGGGAACAGATGGCCGCCATGGCCCGCATGATCCAGAATATTCACGATACCGGCCTGGCCGGCGGCATGGTCTTTGCCTGGCTCGATGAATGGTGGAAACGCTCCTGGATTGTCGACGAACTGACCTTTCCGCGCGAACGCTACCGGCTCTGGCACAACCTGACCTCACCCGAAGAAAACTTTGGTCTGATCGCCTTTGACATCGACGATCCGCAGTACCAGACCCTCCAGCAGGGAACAGACCGGGTACAGCAGATCGATACCGCTGCTGACGCCGCCTATTTTTATGTCCGCCTGCAGCTGCAGGCCCCGCTGGCCAGCCACGAAAAGCTGATCCTGGGCATCGATACCTACCGCGACGATCTGGGCGAGCGCCTGCTGCCCAATAAAGTTCAGACCCTGCGCCGCAACGAGTTTGCCCTTGAAATCCAGCCCGGCAACAACACCGCCCAGCTGCTGGTGACCCAGCCTTATGATCTGCTGGGCATCTGGCACAGCTCCTCTGGCCCCGAGCAAATTTATCAGTCGCGACCCACTCAGGGCGCGCCCTGGCTGCCCGTGCGCTGGCAAAACGGCCAAGAGCACACCAGCAGCGACGGCCAGCTGCGCTTCCCCCTGACCATTCACAATATTGGGGAACTTAAGCTGCGCCAGGGCAATGCCCCCAAAAGCAGTCATGATGCCGTCATGCTGGAAGGCCAGCAGATCACCGTGCGCCTGCCCTGGGTCTTGCTGAACGTGGTCGACCCGAGCACCCACAGCGTGATGCATGACGACCGCAGCACGCGGGGCCGGGAGTCAGCCACCAGCGAAGGCTTTGGCATCAGCGTATCGCTGGGCAGCGAGCTGCTCGAAAGCCAGCAGCGCTACCGCTGGCCGGCATGGGACGGCCCGCCGCCAACGCGTCAGCGCGAAAAAGATGGCCTGGATGTCTTCTCGGCCACCTTAAAACGCCTGCCGGGTTAAAACTCAGACCTTGTTGCTGCTGCCTTTGGCCTGATTAAAGCCACCTTTGCCCTTGCTGTTGCCCTTGACACGCTGCTGGCCACTGCCCGGCACGCCTTTGCCACCGATACCCTGCCAGCCAGCGCCACTTTTGCCGGGCACGCGCATTTCAGGACGGGCGGGGCTGAGTTTGACAGCCTGGCCCTGAATCTCAGTGCCATTGGCTTTGGCGATCAGGGCCTCGGCATCAGCCGCTGAAGCCATTTCAATAAAACCGTGGCCGCTGGCCAGGCTCACGGCCACAGGTTCGGCCACCTGCCGGGCCAGGGTTTCAAGATCTGCTTCGGTCGCCGCAGCGGCCAGATTGCCAACAAAAATTTTCATGGGGGTTTCCTCGTTGATATTCGCTATCGCTATCTTAGCAAAAGCCTTGCAAAACGGCTATCAGACAGGGCTTGTCAGATCTTCAGACGTCCCCTGGCTGCACGGGAATAAAGGTACGGTGGGGCGCCCCCCCGTAATGGGCCTGCATCTGGGGCGCAACATGGTCAGAGATCTCATTGCCCTTGCCGTCGGCAATCGAGATATGCCCCGAGCGCGAGCGGCCCTTGCCCCAGACCACCACGGCCCCGGCCGGTAAGTTAGGCAGCTCTGAAGCCGGCACCTGCACTTCTTTAAAGTACTTGCTCTGGGCCAGCTGATCAGCGGCCATATAAGCGTGCATACCCTGCAAAAAAGGCTCGGTTTTGGCATGAATAGCGCGGGCCACAAAGCGGTAACAGCGCCAGCGCGTGCCGCTGGTGTGGCGCCGGGCAAAGTCGACCAGCTGCTGCCCCAGATCACTGTGATACTCAGCCTTTTTGGCCTCGGCCTCCAGAGCCTGCAGGGTGCTGGAGCCGACCTGGCCCCAGTGCGGGCTGTGCGGAGAAGCCAGATGCTGTGCGCGCTGAAAGCGTCCCACCTGATAAGCCAGCTCCCGATCAAAATAGTTGCCGGACGACACAGGATAATTAAGCTGACGCAGCAGTTCGCGAATCTCGGCCACCGCCGGACCAGACTGGCCAACCTTCAGGGTGGCACCCTGCGCAATTTGCTGACGCGAAGGGGCAATCAGTTCTTGCTGGGCCTGTTGCAGCACAGCGTCAAAAGCAGGCGCGGGATGGGATTTACTGACGCGCCCGGCGGGAGAAGAAAGATGGCTGGAGCCAACGGGGAGGGCGCTGCGCAAAGGAATGCGGTGAGAGGGGAGTTCATTCTGGAGTTCGTGCCAGGCCGGGTCGGGCTGGCGCTGAAACATCCGGTTGATCTGTTCAAAATAACGGATTTCCATGGGTAAAGTACACTTAAAATCGAAACTTTCTGACCGGTGAGCTCAGAAAACCGGTCTGTTTTTATCCTTTTCTGGTTTAAAAATAACGTTAGATTTGCATAACCTTAATTCGGGCTTAATTGTGGCCCAGGGTTCATAAATACGGCAAGTAGATGTGATCAATACACCGACCGGGTTCAGGCTATACTAAGCTTGAACAATCAGGCCCTGGCGGGCTTTTGCAAAAAGAGGGCATCCCCATGAACACACTGATGAACAGCTGTCTGCTGAGTCTGCTGCTGCAGCTGAGCGGCCCTGGACTCAGCCCCCTGCGCGAGCAATTGCTGGCAACACATCCGGGCTTACCACAGCACAATCACTCTCTCGTACAAGAGATGAAAGCCCTCGAAGCACATACATCAGCACCTCCCGAAAGCGCACTGTCTTTCGATCCGCACGGCTTTGGCCATCTGCAGCTGGGCACCCGCAGCTGGCAAGCCGGCCACTTCAGTACCCCCACGCTGGCTGAACTCAAGGCCCGACTGCCGCGCCCGGCAGAGCCCGGTGCGTTGCGCTTCAGCGTGCTGCGCGGCCAGGATCCGCTGACAGATATCGGGGCCCTGCAGGCCCACAGCCGCAGCGGCACGCTGTTTCAGGTCGCCTCTCAATTCAACGGTCTCGAAGCGCCCGGCCCACAGCTGGTCAGGGTAGCCGATTACTTTCAGGATCCCACCCAGGGGCCCCGTGCTGCGATCTCCGCCTTTGCAGGGGTGCTGCTGCGCCACTATGCTGCGCCCGCCCCGGACGGCAGCCACTTTCGCCAGAGTGCCACACAGCAGCTGAATTTTTTAGCCGACGCGCTGCCTGACGCTATCGGCCAGGTGGAGCAGGGCTATCTGACGGCCCGGCAGATCCCCGCCCCCCAGGCCGCCGCCCAGGCTCTCGAAGCCCACTTTGATCAGATTCGTATTGGCCTGCACGCGAATATTGAGGTGGGACTGGGTTATAACTGGCTGGGCCGTGTGCCTGAAGGCAAGGTGATCCATCAGGTGCTGACATCTACTCTGGCCGCCGGAGCTTACAGCCCTGACATTGACAGCGCAGCCCCTGAATGGCAGGCTGTGATGCGCCCGCTGCTGCGGGCAGCTTACCTGGGCACCCTGCTCGGCGCACTCAGCCTGGACGCGGAGCAGGTTGTGCTGACCCCCATTGGCGGCGGCGTCTTTGGCAATCCCCATCCCCTAATCTGGAAAAGCCTGCTCTGGGCCCTTGATCAGGCCCAGGCCTATGTGCCCCCAAACAAAAGCCTGACCGTGGTACTCAACGCACGGGATTTTGGTCAGGGCTTAGCTGAAGCCACGTTTGAAACAGCCACTGCCCAGCACCAGGGCAACGTGCGCTGGCTGCCTTAAGCTCAGAATTCAGCGCGCCAGGCAAACAGGGGCACGTTCGTCATGGGCTCGGCCTGCGTCAGGCGCAGCCGCGTCGCCAGCTCACGGTTTTGGCGCTCAGCCTCACCGTAGGCATCAAACAGGCTGTAGATCCAGATACCCCCAACCAGGAGATAGCCAGGCAGCGCAATAAATCGAACCCAGCCGGCTGACTGAGCCGGTCATCAATTGCCGTACAGCCAGCATTTTGCCGACCGCCACCGAGCAATCGGTGCTCTCACAGTTCTGCTGGGTCTGCTGAAAATCCTGTTCTTTGAGCAGGCTAAGCATATTGGCGCGCTCCATCAGGCGGTAGCGGCCGGTCTGAAACATCTGGCTTCTGAGGCGATCGGTAATAATGGCCGCCTCATCTTCACTGACCCCGCCCCGGGCGTTAAAATCCAGCACGGCCAGATCCTTGCGCTGAGGCACCACTTCCGGTGCGGCCTGGGCCAGGGGGGCCAGGGGTGTCCAGACGGGCTGGGCAGCGTAGACCCAGGCAAAAACCAGATTCAGACAAAGCAGACTCAGAGAACGCATGTACATGGTGTCAGTATCCTTTAAAGCATAGCCAAAAGTATAACGTATTTTAAGGGGGATGCGGGCTACCTGAAAGACGCCGGGCCAGCCCCAAAAGTTCAGTTGCGCGCCAGCAGCACCGCCCGGCAGGGAGCCGGGTAGCCCTCAACGGTCAGGGCGGGGTTGGCCGGGTCGAGGGCCTCGGCCAGCGACTCGCTGTTAAGCCAGCCCGTGCGCCGCTGCTCGGCGGTTGTGGTGGTGTTGAGATCCACCAGCCGGATGTCGGCAAAGCCCGTGCGCGCCAGCCAGCGTGTGAGCGCTGCGACCGAAGGCAGCATCCAGACATTGCGCATGCGGGCGTAGCGCTCGGCGGGCATCAGCACGGTCTGGTCGTCACCCGGCACCACCAGGGTTTCGAGTACCAGTTCGCCATCTTTGCGCAGTAAGCTTTTGAGCTGCTGCAAAAAGTGCAGCGGGTCACGCCGGTGGTAGAGCACACCCATGCTGAAAACCGTATCAAAGGCCGGCTGCAGCGGCAGCTCATCAATACCCAGGGGCAGCAGCTGCACTTGCGGCAGGGGGCAAAAATGGTGCAGCGCCCGAAACTGAGCAAAAAATAATGGGTAAGGGTCAATGCCCAGGGCCAGCCGGCCCCCGGCGCCATGCATGCGCCAGAGATGGTAGCCGTTGCCGGCTCCCACATCCAGTACCAGCCGGTCTTTTAAAGGCTGCAGATGCGGCAGCACGCGCTCCCACTTCCAGTCAGAGCGCCATTCGGTATCAATGCTGAGATCGGCCAGCTGGTAAGGTCCCTTGCGCCAGGGCATCAGCTGGCGCAGAACCAGCTCCAGATGGCGCCGCTGGCTGGCGTCTAAATCACCGGGCTGACCCAGCACCACGGCCTGCTGCAGATCGGCCACCGCCAGGCGACAGTCGGGCAGATGCTGCGGCAGCTGCAGCGAACGGTGGCGGGCCTCTGGACTGTCGGCCCAGGTTTTAAGGGCGAGCGCCAGCGCGGGCAGCCAGTCATACAGCCTGGGCTCAGCCGCCAGGGTCTGGTAAAGCTGTTGAAACCATTGCATGCCCACAGTGTACTGCAGAACCCGCCGGCTTTAAGTCACTGATGTTTCAGCCAGGCTTCAACCTGCTCGCGCCGTGGAAGCCCCCCGCTGTGAACCAGTTTGCCATCCACCACCACACCCGGCGTACTCAAAACCTGGTATTTTAACAGGCTTTCCATGGAAGTATCTTTTTCAACCTGTGCCCCAACACCCATGCTTTGAGCCATATCTGTGATCATTTGAGCTGTCTGCTTGCATTTAGCACAACCCATACCCAATACAGCGATTTGTTTCATTTTTATCACCTTCAATTGATTATTTGTATCCCTTCAGCCCCCTTCCCAAAACGCAAATCTCGGCTTAATCTAAAGACATGACAGAATCAGAACGCATTGCTTATCTGGAAGAAA
>JACYMC010000005.1 GCA_015272195.1 Candidatus Sericytochromatia bacterium | reverse complement strand
ACGGAAGTGGATTCAGCGCCTAAAACAAGAGCGGACAACCCTTTCAGGCTTATCCAATACTGAAAATGGCTCTACACGCATTCTTCAGCTGTCAAGCTGAAGCTTTGTTATAGTGAAAGGTAAGAAAAACGGGAGGGCTCAGGCCCTCCCGGAAGAGAAGTAAGAGAAAACCAGACCCCTGAATCAGGGTTCCTCGGTTGTTCCATATTTTAAGCATAGTACCGGGTGCTTACAGCAGGCTTACATGATACTGATAAATTTCTGGGATCGTTTAAAAAAACAGTTTGAGCCGTGAAGTGCTTAAGGATACCCGTTTTACGGTTTTGATTCCCCTGTCAGATACCGCCACATTGAGCGCCTGAGCCCGTGGTATAGTGGAGCATCCACTTTGAGATCAAAGGTTTATTATGATCACCATTAAAAGTCAACGAGAAATTGCGCTGATGCGCGAGGCAGGCTGTCTGGCCGCCCAGACCCTGGATATGATTGCTGCTTATATCAAGCCCGGTGTTTCGACCGAGGAACTGAACCAGATCTGCCATGATTTTATTGTCTCCCATGATGCCTATCCGGCCCCGCTGAACTACAAAGGTTTTCCCAAAAGCATCTGCACCTCAGTCAATGAGGTGATTTGCCACGGGATTCCCAGTGAGCAGGTCATTCTGAAAGACGGTGATATTATCAATATTGACGTGACCGCTATCAAGCATGGCTATCATGGCGACACCAACCGCACTTATTTTGTCGGCGAGCCCAGCCCGGAAGTGCGCCAGCTGGTGGAGTTTACCCATGAGGTGACCATGAAGGCCATCAGCATTGTGCGCCCGGGCATCCGGGTGGGCGATATTGGCCACCTGATCCAGACCGAAGCGGAGGCGCGGGGTTATGGTGTGGTGCGCGAATTTACCGGCCACGGCCTGGGCCGCAAGTTTCATGAGCCGCCCTCAATTTATCACTATGGCAAGCCCGGTACCGGGGCCAAAATCCGCAAGGGCATGACCTTTACGATTGAGCCCATGATCAATCTGGGCAGTCATGAGCTGCACGTGCTGGATGATGGCTGGACAGCCGTCACCAATGACGGCAAGTGGTCAGCCCAGTTTGAACACTCGATTGCCGTGACCGATGACGGTTACGAGATTCTGACCCTCTCTGCCTGATCAGGTGTTGACGCCTGGCACCCTGTATCTTTGTGCCACCCCGATTGGCAACCTGCAGGATATGACCCTGCGCGGGCTGGAGTGCCTGCGCCATGTGGATCTGATTCTGGCTGAAGACACCCGCCAGACGCGCAAGCTGCTGATACACTATGCCATTCAGACGCCACTCAAGTCTTTTCATGCCCACAACGAACAGCAGCGTGCCGCTGAGATTCTGGAGCGCCTGCAGCAGGGGCAGACCCTGGCCCTGGTGAGTGATGCCGGTCTGCCCCTGATTTCTGATCCGGGAGCCGGTCTGGTGCGTCAGGTGCAGGAAGCCGGCTTGAAGGTGACCTGTCTGCCGGGGGCGTCTGCGCCGGCCATGGCGCTGTTGCTGTCGGGTCTGGCCCCTGTGCCCTATTGTTTTCTGGGTTTTTTTCCGCGCCAGCAGAAAGCCCGGCGTGAACTGCTGACGGCCTATCTTGGGCGGCCTGAAACCCTGGTGATGTTTGAGTCGCCCCATCGACTGGCCCAGACGCTCGAACTGGCTGCCGAAGTGCTGGGAGCCCGTGAAGCCAGCGTCTGCCGAGAGTTGAGCAAGCGTTTTGAAGAGGTCAGGCGTGACCGTTTGCCGGCGCTGGCCGCGTACTATGCGCAGAGTCCGCCAAAAGGCGAGATCACCCTCGTGATTGCCGGCTCACAGCCCGAAGAAAGCGCCTTGCCGTCGCTGACGCAGGCTGAGCTGCAAGCGCAGAAGCAGGCGCTGGAAGCACAGGGGCTGAATAAAAAAGCCGTTTTGCTGGCCTTGCAGACCCAGACGGGTCTCAGTCGCAACCAAATCTATGCCATGTTGTACGGTGGGCCCACAGCTGACGGCCTGAACGCCTGAGTGCTCAGTGGCTCCAGCCTGCCATCTGGGTGCAGATCCGATCCTGGGTATTGACTGCCGCGCCGTAATCTCTGAAGTGGTTCATCAGAAACGAAAAAACCAGCACATCGTTATCCTTGGTGTAAACATAGCCTGACAGGCCAGATGCACCGTTGATAAAACCGGTTTTGGCGCGCACGCGGCGCTTCATTTCCGGGGTTTGCATGCGTTTTTTGAGGGTGCCGTCGACACCCGAAATCGCCAGGGAGCTCATAAAGTCCACGCTGACATCAAACTGCTCAAACATATGCGCGAGAACCCTGGTGAGGGTGTTGGTGTTCAGGCGGTTTAACGGCGAAAGACCGGAGCCGTCAGCAATCACAATCGGGTTGTCGCGGGGCAGACCTACCTGGGCAGTCAGAAAGCGTTCTTTGATGACTTTCTCTCCTTTGGCAGCGGTGCCGGGTGCGCCTTCAAAATTGGCGCCCATAAATTTCAGCAGGTTTTCGCCAATCAGGTTCACGCTGTCTTTGTTGAGCTGTGCCACCACCTCACTCAGAACCGGCGAATACGTCACCGCCAGAATCCGTGAGCCATTGGGTGTCAGGCCTTTGCGTAATTTGCCGCTGAGGGCAATGCCTTCTCTGCGCAGCATCACCTGGCTGACGTTGCCCACATAGAGGGCCGGTTTGTCGAGATTCAGCTTTTCGATTTCTGTCCGGCCACGGATATCAACATTGCCGGAGATCACAATGCGGTTGCGACCGTCGACCACCTGTCGCAGAATTTTCAGCTTGGTGCGCCCGCTGCTGGTACGGGTCTGGTTTTCGATATCAAAAAAGGTGTTATCGGGTTTTAAAACAATTGCAGCTGGCTGACCCGCCTGGGTGGGCCGCACCCGCACCTCCACCACGTTCAGGTTGAGCGAGAGGGCCGAAATGCGGGCGCTGTAAGCGGCTGCACCATAAGTGTCTTTCCAGCCCCGACCTGTGTGTTCCTGGTCAAAAAAACTGTCATCGACAATCAGATCACCCTCAATGTTTTCAATGCCCTGAAACCGCAGCTCCTGGATGAGCTCCATCAGGCGCTCATCGCTGAGGGTGGGGTCGCCATAGCCTTTAATGTAAAGATTGCCTTTGAGGGTTTTGTTCTGCTGGTAGCCGTCCGTAAATAAGTGGGTTTTGAAGCGGTATTCCGGCTTCAGCAGGCTCAGCGCAGCGGCTGAGGTAATCACTTTCATATTGGAAGCGGGCATCAGCGCTGTGGATTCGTTTTGAGACAGGAGGGTCTCACCGGTTTTCATGGAAATAATCTGGGCGCTGGTATGCTGGGCGGGCAGGGCGGGCTGCTGAAGCATCTGCCGCCAGATGGCCGGACTGGCCAGGGTGGGGCTGCTCCACAAAAGCATAAAGCAGCTGAAGCACCCCAAAAGCAGCTTAAAATCCCGTTTTTTCTTAAAGAAATGTAACACTGACCCTCCAGGTGAGATAAAGCTTGATAGAATTATATGTTAAGTTTTGGCAGGTCGTAAGCACGTGTGATGTCTGCACAGTTCAGAGGAACGTCACAGTGCAGCGCGCTATCGTACGAAGGGGAAGATACAAATGTGATGTGCTCACGCGCATCCAGGACAGTTCCTGTTGTAAGATAAGCACATTAAACAGGACACGGATTGCCGTCCCTTGCACTTAAAATGCAGTACAAAAATGCAACAGGGTGCTTGGTGAATCTACAAGATAATGTTAAATTGTAAAACACAACCAGAATTTTCTGTTGATGACGAGGTAAATTTCAGTGGCTAAGGCACACCCGTTACAATCACTCCGCAGCGCCAGTACCCGACCGCTTACGGCAGATGATTTAAAAGCCCTTTATTATATTCACGATCGGGTGGCCCAGACCCTGACAGAAATCCTGTCTGCTGAACCTTCCTCGGCAGCCACCTGGCAGGTCATCAGTGTGGAGCAGCAGCCCTTTCATCATGTGCTGCGCAAATACCCGCGCGACTCTGTCTGGTCCCTGCTGGGATTTGGCGAATCGCTGGTTGGGGGTGTGGCGCTGGTCATCGAAAAAGAATCCGTGATTGCCATGGTGCGTCAGGCGGGCGCTGAAATTGCGCCCGAGTCTGAAAACGAAATCACTGAATTTGAACTGGGCCAGATCGACAACCGCATCCAGCAGTTTTCAGAGGCCTTTTCGACGGTCTGGGGTGAGTTTCATCCGCTGAGTCTTCAGCTGGCGACCTTCCCGAATACCCCGACGATTGATGAGTTTCGTAACCTTTTGATGGGCATTCAGCCCGAAACGCCGTCTATTGTGCTGACTTTTCAGGTCACCATGATTGCCCGCGAAGTTCAGCGAGCGGCCCTGATTTTTCCCCAGCCTTACCTCGCACCGCTTTATCATGTGCTTAAAGCAGTGAACGACGGCATGCTTGAAGAAGGGGATTTTGAGCAGGTTCAGAACCGCATTGCCATGGTTGACGACATCACGACCCCAGTGGCCGTACAGCTGGGCTCTACCCGCATGAGCTTTTCTGATATTCAGAATATGGAGTTCAATGACTTCATTGTGCTCGACCAGTCTATTGATAAGCCGCTGACGGTTAAAGTCGGCAAAGACACCGTGATGAAAGGCATGCCTGGCACCACGCCAGACGGTCGTTATCTGGCCGTGCAGATTGTAGAATAAAATCAATGAAGAGAGAAGAACTGTCGCCTTATGTATCAGCATGATCCGTCCCTCGACGACTTGTTGCGCCGGCCGATGCAGATGGCCTCCAACGAGTACGATGAGTACGAAGAAGAATATGAAGATGATGAAGACGATCTGTTTGGAGACGACGTGCTCCAGGCGGCTCAAGGAGAAGAAGAAGGGGATGCTTTTGAGGCACCGCTGAGTGATGTTGAAGCCGAAGCGGCTGCAGCACCTGAGCCCACACCTGAGCAAACCAAGCTCTTTACGCGTCCCGGTATTCGCCGGAACCTGATTGGCTATGGTCTGATGACCCTTTTTGGTTTTGTTCCCTTCGTCATGCTGTTGATGTTTGGTCTCAGCGTAGGCCTCAGCGGTACCATGATGTTCTTCAGTGCGGCGCTGCTGGCCGGTCTGGCTCTCTCTGTCTACAATCTGATCTATGGCTTTCAGCATGGTTATGAGTTTACCGTCAGTTTTGATGTACGCACCTATTTCCGCTTCTGGCCTGAAGTCATTGTGATTTCTGTTGTGCTGATAGGTTTGTCCTTCTGGAACCTTGGCCGCCTGGGCCAGGGTAACCCACTGACCCTTTCCGGTCAGGCTGTGCCGATGGTCAGTCAGATGAACGCACCTGCTGAAACAGAAGAAGATGTCATTTTCTCTTCTTTTGACCAACAGGCGCAGGAACCCCTTGATACCGCCGCTATGGTTGAGCAGGCCAGCAAAGTTGCGGGTGGTGCCGTGGGTGTTGTGGGTGCGCCTTCACGCAGCAATGATATCAACGCAATGCTGCCTGATCCGGTGGCGGGTGCCGCCGTGGGTGTGATTGGTGGTGAAGAGCTGCCGCAGGCCATGATGCCTTCGCCCGGCAGCAATCGTCCCAGCGTGCTGAGTTCTGACAATGCCTTTATTAACAGCTTTTTCCTGGGTGGCGTGCTGTGCGCAGCCTTTGGCTATGCCCTCGTTATCGGACTTGCCGGTGCACTCTTTGGTCTGCTGCGCCGCTTTGAAACGCCGTTTTCCCAGAAGAGAGTGGAAATTATCAATATTGAAACCGGTGAAGTCACCGCTGATGTTCAGCCGATTGCACCGATTATGAAACCCATCAACATTGCCGCACGAGCCTTGATTGGCCTGTTCTACGGCGCCAGCATGGGTTTTGCGCTGGGCCTGATGGTGGTCCTGCCCCTGTATATTTTCTTCCGCAATGGTCTGATGAACCCCAATCTGGCCCCCATGCTGCAGACCCTGGGTCTTACCACCCAGCCTGATCTGGCCTTTACCCAGGGTGTCACGCTGGCCGGCCTGATTGTTCCCCTGGTCGTGATTCTGACCAAAATGGCTCCCCAGGGCATGGCTGTCAGTGAAGAGCTGATGCGTCAGCACTATGAAATCAAGCCGACTGGCCGCTTTGTGCCGGCTGATCAGCCGCTGATGGCGGGGGGGCTGGCCAACAATCCTGCCGCCATTAACTTTGACGCTGTGATGATTCCTGACGATGAGCTGGAAACCGAACTGGCCAACAACCGTCTGATGAATGAACTGGCCATGGAAGATGACAACCTCACGGCTGAAATCATTGAGGAATTTGGCCGCGACTTTGAATCTGTGTTCGGGATTGACACCCGCGAGCTGATTGCCCAGCCGGCTCACCGCCAGGCTTCAGTGGATCGCAAAAAGCTGGCTTCAGCCCTGGATGAATCTTTTGGTGAACTGGGCAATGTGCCGGTTGAAATTTCAGCTGAACTGGGTCAGGCTACCCTGCCTTTGACCGACTGGCTGAACCTGCGTGAAGGCACGCTGGTGCTCCTGAATAAATCCGCTGATGAAGATATTGATATCCTTTTCAACGGCGTGCGTAAAGGGCACGGAAAATTGATTGTTGCCGATGACGCGCTGGCCGTTCGGGTTTCACAGACCCAGTTCCAAAGCGGCAACGGTCACGGATCCCTGATATAGTAGTATTGTGTAAGCTTAGAGGAGGCATTTTCTTTCGTGGCAGATATTAAAGCTGATAAAAAACCGACCCGCAAAATGACGGTCAGCCCCGTAAAATTTGCGCCGCTGGTGCGGGACCTGCCCACATCTGCGGTGACCGGTGTGCTCGGTAACCTGGAGTTGGTCAAAGACGTTAAAATGGACGTAACCGTCGAGCTGGGGCGCACCAATTTACCCTTGAAAGACGTGTTGCAACTGGAAGACTCTTCGGTGATCAAACTGGACCGCCTGGCGGGTGAAGCCGTTGACCTGCTGGTAAACGGGCGCCTGATTGCCAAAGGTGAGGTTGTTGTGATTGGCAACAACTTTGGCGTGAAAATCACCCAGGTTCATAAGCCCCAGGGCGCCAGCCATGGGGGAGACGACATGGGCCAGGATATGATGGACGGTGGTTTCGACGACGGGGGTTATTAAAGCCGCCTGACTTAAAATATGGAACCTTTTCAATTCGACTACTTCGGCTACCTCAGAAACATGGCGTTTCTGATCATCCTCTTGGGGGCCATGTCTTATCTTCTGGTCAAACTCAAGTCGCGTGACAGCAGCGCAAAATCATCCCTGCCACGACTGCCTTTTTTAGGTCTCAATGCCGGTGCTGCTGAGGTCAGCCAGATTGAAGTGATTGAACGCAAGGTTCTGGAGCCCCGCAAAACACTCTATCTTGTCAGAGTGTTTGAGGATCAGTACTGGTTGCTGGGCACAACCGATACACAAATCGAAGCCCTTGGTCAGATTCAGCCTGCACGCACCCTGCGTGAAAACGGGCCTAACAAAGTTTTTTCGGATTATCTTGAGAGTCATGAAACACATACACTGGAATAAGCGCAAATTAGCTCTGTCCGTGCTCCTGTTGCTGGGGCTGCTGCTCTGCCTTGCCCTGCCCGTGCTGGCCCAGACAGGTCCTTTGCCGACCACGCCCCAGGACCCGGTGGCACCAGCCAATCTGCTGGATACCATTGATCTGCGTGCGCCAATGAAGCTCTCTGAATTGGGCACACCGCTGCAGCTGATTGTGTTTATGTCTCTGCTGACCATTCTGCCTTTTATTTTTATCATGACCACGTCGTTTATTCGCACGGTCATTGTGCTCAGCTTTTTGCGTACAGCCATGGGTACGCAGACCAACCCCCCCAACCAGGTGGTTGTGGGCATTGCGATCTTTTTAACCCTTTACACCATGGCCCCGGTCTGGGAGCAAATCAACAATGATGCCATTGTGCCTTATCTTGATAACAATATTACCCAGTCTGTGGCCGTCGAGCGGGCCGTAACACCGCTGAAAACCTTTATGCTCAAGCATACCAGCAAGCAGGAGCTGGGCTTTTTTATCCGCATTGCCAAGCAAAAACAGCCGCAGAAACCTTCCGATGTGCCTTTGCATATTGTGGTGCCGGCTTATATGGTCAGTGAGCTGACCACCGGCTTTAAGATGGGATTTGTGCTCTTCCTGCCCTTTCTGATTATTGACCTGGTGGTGGCCAACACCTTACTGGCGCTGGGCATGATGATGCTTTCGCCTGTCACCATTTCGCTGCCCTTTAAAATCCTGGTTTTCACCATGGCTGATGGATGGTTTCTGATCCTACAGGCCATTGTGACCAGTTTCCATATCTGACGCAAAGGAGTTGTCATGTCTCAAGCACTTATTCTGACCCTTGGTCAGCAGGCCGTGACACTGATTGTGTTAATGTCCTTGCCCATGATTCTGACAGCCATGGCTGTGGGTCTGACGGTCAGTATTCTGCAGGCGGTCACTCAGGTGCAGGAACAAACCCTCAGCTTTGTGCCCAAGACCATCAGCGTGTTTACCATGCTGATTCTGGTCAGCCCCTGGCATATGACCACTATCAACGAGTACGTTCGGCATCTCCTTCTGAATCTGCCTTACTTCCTCAAGCAATAATGCCTGACGGAGCGCGCTGATGGAAACCATTGTTCTGACCCTGGAGCATTATGTGCCCATCTTTATGCTTGTGGTTGCGCGCACCATGGCCCTCACCCTTCAGGCTCCTTATATCGGTACCCAGACCGTGCCCGGCATGGTGCGGGTCGCCATTGCGCTGAGCCTGGCCTTTTTCTATCTCCTGGGCAATCCCAACCTGCCGGCAGATATTCCTGAAGGCTTTTTGCCCTATACCCTGATGATGATTCAGGAAGTGCTTGTGGGCCTGTTGTTTGGCTTTACGGCCAGCATTATTTTGATGGCGATTCAGGCGGGGGGTGAAATCATCGACGTGCAGATTGGTCTGAGCATGGTTTCGCAGTTTAACCCCCAGACCAAGGCCCAGACCACCGTTATGGGCCGTCTGATGTACCAGTTTGCCCTGATTGTGATGATTTCTTCCTATGCCCACCTGTTTATGCTGCGGGCCTTTTTTGATACTTTTGAAATCATGCCTATCGGGACCTTTGACTTCAGCTCCAATCTGGCTGTGGCGGAACTGATCAATATCAGTTCTCAAATGTTCAGCGTGGGGGTACAGATCGCACTGCCGATCATTATTGTTATTTTTGTGGTTGACTTTGGTCTGGGTATGATGAACCGTGTGGCCCCCCAGATCAATATTCTGGAGCTGAACTTTGCCATGAAGCCCACCACCGGTGCCCTGCTGATCACGATCATTATGTCTACCCTGCTGTCGGTGATGGAGGACTTTTCATACCGCATGTCGCTGAATGCCCACAATGCCATCACCGCAGCGGCTGAGGGCGCCCGCTGGCGGCAGCAAAACCGCAATCAGAATTTTGTGCAGCAACAGCGCCAGCAGGGCTTGCCTCCCGGATTTCCGCTGTTCAGAGGTCTGCCTGATCGTGGTCCCACCGGCCCAATTGGTACACCGGGTGCTGGTGGCAATTAAACTTTGGGCGTAAATCACAACCACTTCAGCAAAAAAAAACTACCGGGTTCTAAATGGACGGCCCTGGATCCGCAGCAGCGCGAAAAACACTTCTGTGTTCTGGGTTGGGTACAGTATCAGCCCGACGAGCCGCTGGAAACACTGGAGCTGGAAGCGGTGCTGACACGCCGCCGTCTGGAACTGAACTACCGCGAGCTAAAAGACGCGAGTCGTTGGCGTATGGGCTGGCACTGAATTGATATGCCGCTGAAAGCCCTTAAAGTAAAAACCCCCCAGATTTTTGTCTGGGGGGATTTTTTAGGTGCCGAAGGAGGGACTCGAACCCTCACGTCCTTGCGAACACTAGAACCTGAATCTAGCGCGTCTGCCAATTCCGCCACCTCGGCGATTTGAAAACAAGTATAGCAAGTGCGTCTGGCCGTGTAAATCAGATTCACTGAAATAAATCAGTGTTCTTTTAACCAGCGGCGCAAAGCCTGGCTGAAGCCGGCTTCGCTGGGGCGGGGAACCACTTCAAAACGCTGTCGCAGGGGCTCAGGAGCGTCAGCCACCACAAAGGCCCGCTGGGCCCAGCCCAGCAGATCCTGATCGTTGTAATCGTTGCCAAAGGCCATGTGCTCCTGAATTCCCAGCAGCTGGCTCAGGCGTTCAGCGGCCTGGCTCTTGGAAATATGTCCGGGGAAGATTTCCAGCCAGCCTGAGTGCAGATTCAGTGGAGAGGTGGCCCGGATAATACTGAGTTCAGGCAGGGCGGCTTGCAGCTCTGTAAAACAGCTGGCCGTCTGATCTGCTGAAACAATGGCCAGGGCCGCACAGGCACTGAGGTTTTCGGTTGGCTGAAAGGGCCGTGCAACATGCTGATAGAGGTGCAGACGGTGGCTGAAGTCAGGATTATCGTCTGAGAAGCAATGGTACTGAAAGCAGTGATTGTCAGGAATGGGATCGTGCAGCATAAAATCCAGTTTCAGGGCGTGGAGCAGTTCCACCACCTGGTGTGTTTCAGCTGCGCTGAGGCCGGCTTCAAAGAGCAATTGCTGGCGTGACCACTCCATCACCCCTGCACCGGAGGCAAAGATCAGATAATCAATCGGAAAAGTTGGGTCCAATATGCTCAGGGCACTGTGAAGAGAACGTCCAGTAATGATCACCCGCAGAGCCGTACCCTGCAGGGCTTTTAAACTGGCATAGTCATCTGGATGAAAGCCACGCTGGCTGTCATGCAAACTGCCATCAAGATCAGAAAAGATTGCGCGCATACTGTGTTATAACACATTGCCGCTCCACCCTGTCGCCTGCATTTTAGACTAGCTTCAAAGCCTGAAAAACGTTATGATGAAGAAAGAGAAAAAAAGGTGCACAAGTAGAGATGTCAGGCACAAATCAAAACCCAGGCTCAGAACAGTTCAGTCTGGTTTCACTGGAAAAGTCTCAGCAGGCCGCCAGTTCTTATTCAAATATGAGCCGTCGGGCCCGTGGAGAGGCCGATAGCACCCTGAGCGTCAACGAAGAAGAAGCCAAAGAAAAACTGGCGCCGCCCAAACCCGCTCCCAAAACCAAAGACAGCGCAGCCAAAGATCAGGATAAGAAAAAAAAGCCGGCCAAAAAGGCCCCGCCCCTGCGCGGAGAAGATGCCATCGATGATTCGCTGGACGATATTCTGGCCAAAATAGAAGAGTTTAACCGTTCGGTGCGCGTGCTGATGACCAATGCCTCTGCTGCCGCCAAAAATATTTCGCTGGTGGTGATCACGCCGCTGTTGCCCCTGTTAAACACGCTGCTGCGCCTGCTCAACGCGCCGCTGCAGTTTATTAATCTGCTGTCGCGCAAAATTAATGAACGCATGTCGGGCAAGGCCCCTTCCAGCACCGCCCAGGCAGATACAGTCGCAGCCGAAGACCTGCATGAAGAAACCGAAGCGGCCCCGGCGCCACCGGCGGCCAAAACCGCCAGTTTTTCCGATATGCTGGAGCTGAATATTCTCTTTACCGACAATATGAAAAAAGCGCTCTACAAAAAAAAGCCGGGCATGACCCAAAAGCTGGGCGCGATGGAAGAAGACCTGATTGTGTCCAATGCTCTGCTGGCAATTGCTGAGTGTGCGGAGTTTACGGCGGAGTTGCCCAGCCCCTCTACCGGCATCTACGCAGGCAAAAAAATCTATGATATCATGTCCAATGTTAACAAGGATGATGTTGCCATTTTCCTGGGCTTTGTGAAGGCTTATCCAGGTAAATACATCGGAAAAGAGTGGAAAATCTCTGAAACCTTTGCAACGTGGTTAATCAACAACGCCCCAATTGCCGAGTAGGAGCCAGAACCGTCATGAAAACCCTTGCGATTGTATCGATTGCCGGACTGGGCGGGCTTTTTGCCCTCTTTCAGTCGCCCGTGCTCAAAATGCTTTTGAACCGCAAAAGTATAGAACAACTCAAATACCCCTATCTCAGCCGATGAAAAAACTGCTCGCTTTTACACTGCTCTTCTTCTCGGCACAGGCTGTTAAGGCCCAGGATCATCCGCTGGTTAACCTTGTGCTCGAAAAAAAGCTGCTGGGGCATCTGAACTATCAGCAGCGGCCCACCATTCAGCCTTCACAATACACCACCGAAGGTTTTGAGACGGTGCGCCAGTCCCTGCCTGTGCAAACAGTCAAACAATTCCGGTCTGCGCCGGCTCTGATGAAGCAGTACGAGCTGGTTGAAGGCCCGGAACACTACCAGTCTCTGCTGCGTGTGCGTGATCTCAGTAAGAATGAAGTGCGCACCCACATCAGCGTTGGGCGTCGCGTGGAACGCCTGCTGGCTGACCCCCAGCGGCACCGTCTGTACGTGCTTTGCGGCGGTTATTTTGGCTCGGTCTGGGAAATTGATACCCAGCGCGATATCGTTTTGCGCAAGCTGCCCCTGTTTACACCCGGCATGAACAGCACCCCGGTCTGGAACCCCCGCCAGATGGCCCTGACGCCAGATGGCCGTTCACTGGTGCTGGCTTCAGACAAAGTTCAGTGGGTGGATCTGGCCAGTGGAGAAATCCGCCGTGAGCTCAGCCTGCCTGAAGACTATCAGCGGGTGACCGCGCTGCAGGTGCACAGCAATCAGCATATCGGTCTGGGCCTGGCTCACGCCAGTGGAGCCTTTAAACCTTTTCAGTGGCGGGCTGACCAGCCCGATCAACTGCAGCCGGGCGGTGGCGCCCGTGCCGATGTCTGGCACCCGACGCGGGTGCGGCTGCAAACAGCCTACGGCAATCCTCCGCCGGTTTCTAAGGTCTTTTTTATGGCCAGCCGCAACACCGATTATGTGCGCATGATTCATCGCGACAGCCTCAAAACGATTGGCGTGCTGCCCCTCGATTTTAATATTGATGATCTGGTGCTCTCGCCCGATCGCCAGCGCCTGTTTGTCTACCACCAGCGCTTTGGACAGGTGTCCGTGGTGGAGCTGAGCGCGCGCACACCCCATCAGTTTTCTGTGATCAGGCGTTATCGCGATTCCCGGTTTTTGAGCAAAACACCACTGCAGCTGGCAGCTGCGGCCGGCAACGTTTTTTTGTGGGATGGTGAAAGCCAGATCAAAGCCAGTTTTGAGGCGCAATCCCTTTATCCACGTATTGAAGTACCGATTCAGGCCCAGCTGCAGCCGCGTCAGGCTGCTGTGGGGGTTTCCTTTCCGGCCCATCAGCGTTTTGCGCTCAAAGACGGTGCGCTCTTTGCTGAATATCTGAATCAGGCCCCCAGCGTGCTGCCGCGCCAGCTGGATGTGGGCGCGGATATTCTGGATATGGCCCTTTCGCCCGACCGTCTGCGTCTTTATCTGCTGACGGCAGATACTGAGGTGCTGGTGTTGGATGCCAGCACCCATCAGGTGCTGAAACGCCGCCAGATGGGGCAGAATCCCCGGCATCTGTCTTTGTCGTCAGACGGCCAGCGTTTGCTGCTGATTGATGCCGACCGCGGCTCCCTGCGTGAGCTGGAAACCCAGCACCTGCGTTTTACGCGTGAAGAGGTGATCGATGTGGGGTTACAGCAGCCCTACCAGATCACGTTCTATGCGCCGGCTGACGATCAGGTGGTGGACGTTGAGCTGCCGCGCTATCTTAAAGATATCGTTCGTCTGGCCAAGTGAATACCCTTGCACTGACCATTGAGCCCATGCAGCAGCGCCATATTGCGGCCCTGCAGCCGCTGGAGCGTTTGTGCTTTGGTAAAAACTGGACCCCGACTGATTTTGGACGCGAGATGCAAAATGAACGTTATCACTATTTTGTGATCACGGATCAGCAGACCCCGGTGGCTTATCTGGGCTACTGGCAGATTCTGGAAGAAGCGCACATCACCTCTGTGGGGGTGCATCCCGATTACCGCAAGCAGCGTCTGGCCCAGCGCCTGATGTGTCATATGCTTGCAGATTGTCAAACCCGTCAGATCAACTGGATTACCCTGGAGGTCAAGGCTTCCAATCTGGAGGCCCAGAAGCTCTACGAAAAGTTCGGTTTTGCCGTGATGGGCCGACGTAAGAATTATTACCAGGCCGATCGGGAAGATGCCCTGATTATGTGGACTGAAAATATAGCCAGTTCAGATTATCAGGCCCGTCTCGAAAAGCTCAAAGCAGAGATCCATTAAAATTAAACGGTTCAAGAGAGGAGCCCATGATGAAGAAGGTATTACTCGCAGCAAGTGCACTGTTGGCCCTGACAGCCTGTTCTGACCCGATTGAAAAAGTGGTGACGGACAACATGGCGGGGCTGCAGAGCAACGACATTGATCTGGTGATGAGCACCATTGACCCGCAGTCCCCCGCTTATGAGAGCACCCGTGCTCAGACCGCCCGCCTGCTCAAAGACTATAACCTGGAATTTAAAATTGAGTCCATGAGCGTGATGAGTAAACCCCTCGATGAGAAAAAAGAAATGGAGCGCGCTGCCCAGGAAAGCCAGGATCTGACTGGTCTTAACGCTGCCATTGACAGCTTTATTACCGAAGAAGAGCAGGCCGCAGCCGAAGAGCGTCAGCGCCAGGAAGCGGCTGCGCTGAGCAAACGGCCCCTCAAGGCAGAAGTCAAAGTAACCCAGCTGACCCGCTCGACAGACGCCAACACCAAAAACTTTTTTGACAACCGCGTCACCGTGATCCACACCCTGCATAAATACCCCACGGATGAAAACCCTGAGTGGAAAATCTACTCCAGCGATATCCGTGATGTCAAAGTGATTGCGGACGAAGGCTAAGTATGGAGTCCCTCAAGCGTGCCCTGAGAAAAAGCCCCGAAAAACTGCAGCTGCTGGCTGATCTGGTGGAGGTCTCGATTGACGGGACACGCGATATTTTTGTGAACCGTCCGGTGGATATGGAGCATGTACGCTATATCGGCTTTGATATGGACTACACGCTGGCGATTTACCACAAGCAGGAGATCGAGGCCCTGGCCTTTCACAAGACCCTTGAAAAGCTGGTCAGCCAGAAGGGCTACCCCGAAGATCTCCTGCAGCTGGAATACAATGCCGAGCACATTATCCGCGGGCTGCTGGTGGATCGTCACAAGGGCAATCTGCTGAAGATCAACCGTTTTAAGCAGGTTCAGCGGGTCTATCACGGCACCCAGGAGCTGCCAGTCAGCACCTATTACAACGACCGCGTGGATCAGTCGGATGCCGAACGTTATGCTTCGGTGGATACCCTGTTTTCACTGCCTGAAGCCTATCTGTTTGTGCTGCTGGTCGACCGCCAGGATGCGGGGTTGCTGGGAGAGCACAGCTATGCCGAGCTTTATGATGATATCCGCGAAAGCATTGATATGACACATCGTGATGGCAGCCTCAAGTCGGCCATTATTGCCGATCTGCCCCGTTATATTTATCAGGACCCGCATCTTTCGCTGGCCCTGGATAAATTTATTCAGAGCGGCAAAAAGCTCTTTGTGCTGACCAATTCGGAGTATTATTACACCGAAAAAGTGATGGACTTTTTGCTCGACAGTGACAACCTGGAATACACTTCCTGGCGCGATTATTTTGAAATCATTATTGTCAACGGGCGCAAACCCAGCTTTTTTAACGGCAAAAACCCCTTTTATCTGGTGGACGAAACCACCGAAGCCGACCTGCCCCTGCCGCCGGGTCCCCTGGAGCAGGGCAAAATTTACTCCCAGGGCAACTACCTGGCTCTCGAAGAGCTGATCGGCGCCCAGGGCAATGAGATCCTCTATGTCGGCGACCATATCTTTGGCGACGTGCTGCGCTCAGACAAGGATTCCAACTGGCAGACGGTGCTGGTGGTCGAAGAGCTGGAGAGCGAGCTGCGCAAAACCGAAGAATTGCGCGACCGCCAGCTGCGCATGCGCCGCCTGACCAATAAACTCGACAAGCTGCACTATGAGCTGCACATGTATTCCAGTCAGATGAATACCCTGCAGCGCCTGGAGCAGACGGAAGTCGATTTTACGGAGCCTGAACGCAGGGCACTCGACAAAACCCGCGAGGAGCTGAACAGCAATCTGGCGCTGTGCCGTAAGGATATTGAGCGCACCGAGAAAAAAATCCGGCACCTGCGTTCAGAAATCAGCAATTATTACCATCCGGTCTGGGGGCCGCTGTTTCATGTGGAAGACGAAATGTCGCGCTTTGCTGTGCAGGTCAGGGGTTATGCCAGTCTGTACACCAGCCGGGTGAGCAATTTTTTCTTTCATCCGCTGGAGCGCTATTATAAGTCGCTGCGCGATATTATGCCTCACGATCGCTGGATGGAGCTGTTCAGCTGAGCCAGTTGATGTCTGTGGCTGCTCGCTGGCTTATGCTGGTGCTTTTCTGCGCGCTGCTTTTGCCACCGGCACCCCTGCAGGCAGCACGCAGCAAGGCTTTGCATGTGGTATTGCTGACGCCCCGCAACGATGCCTTCTGGACGCTGTTTGCCCAGATTACCCAGGCTGCGGCCGATGACCTGGACGTCCGGCTGGAGTGGATCCCAGCCCTCAATGATGCCCAGAAGCAGCTGCGTGATGCGCAGGCCGTGCTACAGCGCCAGCGCGATCGCCCGGATGTGCTGATCTACAAAAATTATGACGGCACTGCCGTGCCTATTCTGGAGCTGGCCGAAAAACAGCGGGTCTATTCCCTGATCTTTGAAGATGGTCTGACCCGCAGTGAGGCCCAGCGCTATGGCCGGCCACGCCAGCATTTTAAATACTGGCTGGGTGAATTTGTGCCCGATCATCTCGAGGCCGGTTATGCCCTGACCGAGGCCCTGATTGCCCTGGCCCGTGAGCGTCGTGGTCCTGATGATACAGGGCCGATTCAGATGGGGGTGATTGCCGGCAATATGGAGGAAACCTCCTCTTCTGACCGCATCAAGGGCCTGCAGATTGCCCTGTCCCAGCACAGTGATGTGCTGGTGCACGATATCCAGGCCGGTTTCTGGCAGGAGCCGGTGGCCTATCGCAAGGCCCTGCGCCTGTTGCAGGCGCATCCTGACCTGGATCTGCTCTGGACGGCCAATGACACCATGCCGGTGGGTGCCCGGCGGGCCGCCACAGAACTGGGCCGTCAGCAGCTGATCATTGGCGGGGTCGGCAGCACCCCGCCGGGGGCCCGTGAAGTGCAGCAGAAGCGTATTCAGGTCTCAGTGGGCGGCAATTTTTTGCTGGGTGGTTTTGTAATGGTTTTGCTCTATGATTATTTTTCGGGCTATGACTTTGCCCGTGAGTCCACCATGATGCGCCTGGGTATGTACACCTTTTACCCACACAACGTCGGCCGCTACGCCGATGCCCTGGCCGATAACCGCTGGGACCAGATTGATTTCAGCCGTTTTTCGCGGGCCCGCAATCCTGCGTTGCGCAAGTATAACTTTGGCTTTCAGCCGATTCTGGCCCAGCTGGAAGCCTCAGCCGGCAAATAAAAAGCGCAGGGCTTTATCGACCCGGTTGCCCCAGGCCCACTCGTCGTGACCGACCAGATAATCAATAAAGAAGCCCAGATTGACATTTTGTACGAACCCCCGGCTTTCGAGGGCCTGCACAAAGGCCTGGGTGCTTTCGACGGTTTCTTCGGTGTGGGGGTTGCTGCCTTCTTCGGTGCCAATATCCACCCACAGGCGCAGATTTGTGGGCAGGGCAGCCACATCCTTCAGGATCTGATGGTGGGCCCAGTAGACTGTGGGCGACATCATACCCACTTTGCTGAAGACCTCCGGGTAGCTGGCTGCCGTATAAAATGAAATCAGTGCCCCCAGCGAAGAACCCATGATGGCCGTGTGAGTCGGTCCGCTTTCGCTGCGGTAGTGGCTGTCGATAAAGGGCTTCAGTTCCTCTACAATAAAGCGGGCATAGGGTTTGCCGCCGCCGCCGCAGGGGTGGCCCTCATGGTGGTGGGCATGAAAGGTGTACTCGTCCAGACGGGCGGGAGTATTGGCAATGCCCACCACAATCATTTCCGGCAGCAGGCGCTGATAAAAGCATTTTTCGAGCGTGGCGTCCAGCTGCCACTCCCGGCCCATAAAGGCTGTGGCGGGGTCAAACAGATTGTTGCCGTCGTGCATATACAGCACCGGGTAGCGCCGCTGGCTCAGATCATAGCTGGGCGGCAGGTAGACAATCAGGTTGCGGTTGTGCACCAGATAGCGCGAAACGAAGTGGCCGTGATAGTCAAAGCGGCCTTTGAGACTGAGATGCCGGTAGCGCATGTCGCGCGTGTTGTGTAGATGGGCCTGACTGGGGTAGTTGAGAATGCCCGTTTGCAGTTTGCGTTGGCGAAAGCGGGCGCGGGGGTGACGTGGCGGGGTCATGAAAACTCCTTTGGGGCAGCTGCCAGTGGGGGCAGCAGCCAACAGGCTACTTAGGTATTTTAATTGATTTTTCACGGGCTGCCGGGTTCTTTTAACACATTTTTTATGGTGTATCGGGTTTAATTTAAAAACAAGCAAAGGCTTTTGTCAGTGAAAATAAACATGTGCGTTAAACCGTTATGATCAGACCCTTGTCCGAAAAAATTAAAACCCATCTTTGTCAGCAGGCGTTGGTCAAACTGCTGGAGCACCAGCAGAACCCTTCACTTTCAATTTATTTGCCTGCCGCCAAAACCGAAGCACAGCAGCAGGCGGTGTTTGAACGGGTCCTGCATGAGGCTGAAGCCCGTCTGGACGCCTTTGCTTTTGAACCCCGCATCATTCGAATCTTGCTGGACCAGCTGCTGCGCTACAGCAATCAGCCGGATTTCTGGGCCCAGAGCCACCAGGGCCTGGCGCTTTATCTTTCTTCTGAGCGGCTGCAGGCTTACCGCTGCCCGCTGCAACAATATCAGGTGCGGGTAGACGACTATTTCTATGTATTGCCTCTGCTGAACTACTTTTTGACCCAGCAACCCTTTTATCTGCTCTGGTGGGTCGATCGGACGCCCCGTCTGTTTGCTGCGGGGCATCAATTGCTTGAACTTTCGCTGCCGCAGGCCAGCAGCCCCCAGGAACTGCCCGGTGTGCTCGAAGATCATCTGGCCCCCACCTGTTTCAGCAGTCAGCCGCCGCTGGTGGTGGTTACCGCTGAACGCTCGCGTTTTGAGGGCTTGCAGGCGCGGCTGCAGGCCGCCGGTCTGCCCAATCCCTGCCACCAGCTGGAGCCTGAATGCCCTCCTGAAGACATGTACGCCCTGGCCCGCAGCCAGGTCGATACCCTGCTGGTTCCTGAGCACCAGCAGTTGCTGAACCGTTATCTGACCCTGCAGGCCCAGGGCCAGACCGTGGCCGATCTGATGGCCCTGACCCGTGCCGCATACAACAGCCGGGTCAGCACCCTCTTTCTGGTCACAGGCTATGAAGCCAGTGAAGACGCCAGCGCTCTGCAGAACCAGAGCACCGATATTCTGAACCGGGCCACCATTTACACCTGCACAAACGGCGGGCGCATCTGCGCGGCCCGCCCCGAACAGCTGGGCGGTGCCCAGCGCGCAGCAGCGATTCTGCGGTACTAAAGCCCTTGTAATTTCTGCCTGCTGTTCAACTATAATCCGCCGGGTTCAGCCCGGTCCAGGCCATGGCTTCAGCAAAAGCCTGCCGGGCCTGGTGTTCAACGGTTTTGCCATGGCACATCAGCAGGCGTTCAATGGGGTGCTGCAGCAGCTGCTCACAGCCTTGGCGCAGCTGCTGCCGATCTTTGAGCAGCACAGTGGCCACCAGACGGGTGCAGGCCAGTCTGCCGCCGGCGCCTTCCAGGGTCAGCATCAGGCGGGTGGGCCCCTGCAGATTAAACAGCAGATCGGTCAGTATCAGGCTGCGGCTGGCATGATGGTAAAAAGCCCATTCTTCGAAGCGCAGGCCCTGCAAGGGCACGGCTTCTACTTCTTCGCCCCAGCTGGCATCTGCCAGGTGCGCAATCTGCAGCTGCGGGTATTTTTTTCGTGCGCGCCGGGGGCCGTAGATTTGGGTCGCAGGGAACAGGCGGGCCGCCTGGGGCAGGAACATATGATGAAAGGCGTTGGGTGCCACCACAAAGGCCACTTCGCCCAGCTGGCGCAGCGCGCGGTAAAGGCAGGGCAGCTCAGGGCCCGGCGAGTGTATCCACAGCTTATCCCTGCTTATCCCCAGGCAGGCGCACAACGGTGGTGCGGGTGCCCACCTGGGTGCCCAGCATCGACAGGGGCTGCGCCAGGGTCCAGATTTCCGGGCCCAGAGCACTCAGCTGCAAGGCCATACTCAGCCCTGCCCGCCCGCCGGGGTGTCTAAAAAGCGGGCCAGGGTGCGCTGGTAGAGCGCGTCACAACGTTCCGGGCAGATCGGCCCCTCCCAGCGAGGGGCCGGGGCTTGCCGGGGGTAATAGGGCGGCAGGTGATCATAGCTCCAGGTAAAGCCGCCGTCGGGGTCGGTGGCGCCAAAGACAATCTGGCCTACGCCGTGCAGCAGCAGGGCACCGAAGCACATCAGGCAGGGCTCCAGGGTGGTGTAGCAGGTCATATGACGCGCGCGGGGCCACAGGGCCGGATCCACGGCTTTGAGGGCTTCGGTTTCGGCGTGACGGCCCGGATGGTAATGGGGCTGCAGCAGGGCGTTGCGTCCTTCGGCAATCACCGCACCGTCGAGCACCAGCACCGCCCCCACGGGCAGGTTGCCGGCCTGCTCGGCCTGCAGGGCCAGCGCAATGGCGGCATCCATAAAGGTCTGATCCGACACTACATGGCCTCAGGGGCAGAGATACCGAAGATGTCGGTTAAGGCGTTGTGCAGCACCCGGCGGGTGCTTTCGGCCAGAAAGAGGCGGGCCTGCGACAGGGCGGGGGCCTTTTCGTCCAGCACGCGGCACTGCTTGTAAAACTGGTGGAACTGGGCGGCCAGATCCTCCACGTAGTGGCTCAGGCGATGGGGGGCGCGCAGCACGGCGGCAAAGGCAATTTCGTCGGGGTAGGCCATCAGCTTCAGGATCAGGGCGCGCTCTTCGGGGGCCGTGAGCTGGCCCAGATCGGCGCTGGTGTAGTCGGCTGCCAGGCGGGCCATGACTTCAGACTGCTGGGCCGTGCGAAAAATACTGCAGATGCGGGCGTGGGCATACTGCACATAAAACACCGGGTTGTCGGCGTTTTGCTGCTTGGCCAGCTCCAGATCAAAGTCCACGCTGGTATCGGCACTGCGCTGCATCAGCAGGTAGCGGGTGGCGTCTTTGCCGACCTCTTCAAAGACCTCACCAAAAGTGACCATTTCGCCCGTGCGCTTCGACATGCGCACCATCTCGCCGTTGCGGTAGAGATGTACAATCTGGCCCAGCAGAATCTCCAGGGTTTCTTTGCCGTAGCCCAGGGCCTGTACAGCGGCCTGCATGCGGGCGATATAGCCGTGGTGATCGGCTCCCCAGATATTGATCAGGCGGTCAAAGCCGCGCTGCAGCTTGTTCCAGTGATAGGCGATATCGTTGGCAAAATAGGTAGTGCTGCCGCCCTGCTTGATCAGCACGCGGTCTTTGTCGTCACCGTAGTCGCTGGAGCGGAACCAGAGGGCGCCGTCCTGCTCATAGGTGACCCCGGCTTGTCTGAGGGTCTCAATGGCCTCGGCCACGGCCCCTTCTGCATGCAGACGGCTCTCAGGGAACCAGCTGTCGAAGCGGACGCCACAGGCTTCCAGCTCATCCTGCTGCTCGGCCAGAATGCGGGCTTTGGCAAAATCAGAAAAGAAGCTGACGGGCTGATCACCGGCCTCCAGACCGTATTCAGCGGCCAGGGCTTCGGCCAGCACCTGCACGGAGGCCCCGTGATAAAACTGCACCGGGCCTTTTTCGGTGGCGTCTTTTTCGGCGCGGTAGCGCGCCAGCAGGGCGCTGTTGTCCTCGCTGAGGTTCTGGCCCAGGCTTTGCAGATGGCCAAGATAGCAGGCCTTGACCGAGGAACCCAGGTTCTGGATCTGGGCGCCGGTGTCATTGATGTAAAACTCGGTGCTGACGCTGAAGCCGGCCTTGCGCATGATGCGGGCCAGACAATCACCCAGCACGGCCCAGCGTCCGTGACCAAAGTGCAGGGAACCGGTGGGGTTGGCCGAAACATACTCCAGCAGGTAGCGGTGGGTGTCGGCTTCAGGCTGCTGGCCAAAATTGGCATCGGCTGCGTGCAGCTCGCGCAGCTGTTGACGTAACCAGTCCCAGGCCAGCGAAAAGTTCAGAAAGCCGGGCCCGGCGATTTCGATGCGTGCAAACATGGGGTGCTGCAGATGGGGCAGCAGGCATTCGGCGATCTGGCGCGGGGCTTTGCGGGCGGGTTTGGCCAGGGCCAGGGCCACGCTGGTCGCGTAGTCGCCGTGGCTGGTGTCTTTGGGGACTTCGATTTTGATTTCAGGCAGGGTTTCCCAGCTTAGCTCGCCGGCGGCACGGGCCGCATCCAGGGCCTGGGAAACATGGGCATGCAGCAGATTCAGCAACATAGCGTGTTCCTCGTTTAATGTTCATTGAGCGTATTATAACAGCGTGCCCGCTGCCTGTGGGTTCAGGTCAGGGCCTCAAAAGCCGCTTCGGTTTCCTGCAACAGCACCTGCAGGTCTTTGTCGGGCTGCTGACAGGCCTGCAGCTGGGCCTGTATGCGCTCGCCAAAACTGGCCAGGACCTCCAGAATCTCGACCACCAGCAGGGTGCTCAGATCTCCGCGCAAGCGCACAAAATGATACCGCAGGCAGAGGCTGGTGGTTTCGGGGTTCAGCAGCAGGCAGCCCAGGGGCAAAAAGCGGCGGAAAACATCCAGCAGAGCCTGGATCTCCTCCGGATGCAGGCGCTGGGGTAAAGCCAGTTTTAACTCAAAACCCAGCATCCAGGAGTGGCGCGGTGCCGGCTCCGGGTGCCACTGGCGCTGCCAGAACAGGCGAACAGGGGGCAAATCGGGCCGCATATAAACCAGGACCAGAGGCTGGGGCAGCTCCGGGGCTGTATTGACTTTGAGCTGAAAATCAAGATAACTCAAGCTCAGCACGAGGTTCTGCATCAGCAAATCTTCGGCTGCATCACCTGTCTGCAGGGGCTGGCTCAGCGGGCGCTCAGACGGTTGAAACAGATTGTTTCTGAAAAACTGAAAACGATTGTCTTCCAGTTCCTGGCGTTGCAGTTTCAGCTGATGGGAGCGGTCCAGCAGGTGGCTTTGCAGTTGCTTTAAAAAGCGCGTCTGCTGTCTCAGGCGCACGATGTCTGAGGGATAGGCAATGGGCGTCTGGGCCAGATGCTGTAACTTATCGCTGACCTCATGGCGATGGCGTTCCAGGGCGTGATCCTGATACGCCAGTTTAATGGTTTCGACCTCCAGCATATGCCAGAAAAACTGTTTCTGTTGTTGTTGTTTCTGATTTTTTTGTGCTTCTTCGGCCTGCTGCTGGCGGCGCAGGCCGACAAAACATCCACCCAGAATGATCAGGCCGCCGATGAAAAAGCCCAGACTGAGACTGACGCTTCCCAGCAGGGCAGTGCTGGCCAGGCTGAGCACCAGTGCGCCGGCAATACTGCGTTGCAGGGGGGTGCCGCGGGGTGCTTTTTTTGTCAAAGGCCCCAGGCTGGTATCGGGCACGGGCTGGAGGGGCGGGGGCAGCTGTTTCAGTAAGGCCTGAAAGGCCTGACGCAGGTCTTGCTGATGCAGGCTGTCGCCCAGGGGAGCCTGTTGAATGACGCTTTGAAGCCAGGTCATGACTGCCGGTAAAAACGACTGCAGTGCCAGGACCAGATCGAGGCCCAGCAAGCCGTCCAGCGTGGCGGTTTCGGTCAGGACCAGATGTCTGAAAAAAAGATCCGAATCATCGGCCTGAAGCTCCAGGGCGCCAAAGGGCAGGAGCTTGTTCAGCACGTCCAGTAGCCGTTGTACCTCGGGCCGGGCGCTGTCGGGAAGCTGGACCGGACAGCGCAGCACAAAATAAAATACGCCGGAGACATCCGGTTTATCGGGTGTACTGAGCAGCTGATTGGCGCAAAAAATGCGTAACAGGTACCCGCTTTGCAATTCAACCCACAGCTGAGGTACACCTTCATCGGCCAGGGGATCGGGCGGGCAATGCAAATCTGTGTATGTGAGCAGGGCGCCGCGCACTTCGCTCAGGCTGTCGAGCTGCAGTGAGTCGGTGTGACGGGCAGACGGATTCACCTGGATTTCGCTCCTTGGCAGGTCTGATTGCGGCGCGCAGTTGTGAGTATGTCGAAAGGGGTAAAGTGCATGAGGGTCAGTGCAATCCACAATCATTGTAGCATGCTCTTCAGGGAATTTGAATCGGAGTGTGAAGGCAGCAGGGCTCTCCAAAAGTCGTGAAAGGGCATAAATAAACCTCACCAAGTTAAAAACCTGATGAGGATTATACGAAATGCACTACTGTACGCCGCTGTTGAAGATTTGGGAAGGTATTCCCGAGTACCGTAAGGCCCGCGGTAAACGGCATT
>JACYMC010000229.1 GCA_015272195.1 Candidatus Sericytochromatia bacterium | reverse complement strand
CGCGAACCTTTCCAACAACAGAGCCGACAATTGGAATTTTCATGAAGCCGTCTATGAGGCCTTGGGCCATATTTGTACCTATGGTCATCAACTCGCCCGGCAATTTAGAGAAAGCGGTTAATAGCTCCGTTCCCTTATTGATGATCTTAGCAATAGCCTGGCCTACTTTGACGCCCATGGCTTGACTTCGGCCCCCAACATCATCGACAGGTTTGATCAGATTTTTGAACCAATTCCAAACACCTCTTACAGCACCTATCAGGGGTCTTAAAAGCGGAGCCAGAGGGGCGAAAGTGGCTTTGAACATAGGCAAAACGGGTGCTAGTCCGGCTTTTAATCCTTGCCAGACACCTTTGAAAAAGCCGGTGATCGGCTTCCAGTACTTGTATACCAGCAAAGCAGCAATAGCAAGAACTCCTGCAATAATACCCAGCGGATTGGCCATGGTCGCCATTCCTGCGGCTTTAATTGCGGCTCCTACAGCCCTGAACCCTGCTACTATTTTTGCGTAACCTGCGCTGGCCAGGCCTTTGAGCCCTTGTCGGCTCATTAGAGTGCTTTTAAACCATACAGCAGAAGCCACAGCACTTTGGCGCAGGGCGGCAGCTTTGGTGGCCAGGGCTGGGCCGATGCCGCGAATCATGCCGGGAAGACCTCTGAGAGCAGCCATCACTGTGTTTCTGAACGCGCCAAACATAGAGCCCATCCGCGCCAGCCCGGTCCCGATGCGGCCTGGCATTTGGGTGATAAACGCCATTCCACGCCAGAATCCCACTGCAATTTTGCCGGGGATTGCTGCCACGCCAGCTGTTAATTTAGCGCCTGCCGCTGCGTTCCAGGCTCCGAGTTTGAGCAGGGTGCTCCAGAGGCCCATAAAACGGGTGCTGGCAAACGCAACAGCACTGCCGAGGGGGCCAAAGATACTCATCGCCGCACCGAGGCCAAACATCAGTGAGCCACCGATGGCCAGGCCTGCACCAGAAATCAGGGTAAACAGGGTCAGCATCTTGGTGAGCTGGGGGTGAGCCTGGGTGAACGCCAGGATTTTGTCAGACAACCAGCCGAAACCATCAGCCATGGCTTTCAGCTCTGGCCCGATAGACTCGCCGACGCCGGCCAGCAGGGTTTCAAAGGCCCCCATTGCAGACTCTTTGATATTTTTGAATGAGGTCAGAATTTTTTGAATACGCGCGGTGAGATCAGCTTGTTTAGCGTACTCCGCTTTCATAGCAGCCAGGTCTTTAGAACCTGAGCCAATAAGTGATTGCGCAAAGCCGCCATCAACACCGCCGCCAAAAACCTGTTTGGTAAAAGCATCCTGAAGTTCAATCGGCAGGGTTTTGATTTTCTCCAGTTGCTTCACAAGGTTGTCAGCCCCAAGAAATTTGCGGTCCTTGCCAAATATATCCAGTTCTACGCCAACGGCTTTCAGCTGATTGGAGAGTTTTTTTGCGGTATTACCAGCTTCAAAGTCATACAGATTACTTAAAAATGGGGTAATGTTTGTGCCGACAGTCTCGCCGGATTGCCCGGACTTAATCAGCAGGGAAAACAGCGGGGCCAGGTCATCAGCAGCAGCCTTGCCCGCAATCCCAAATCTATCCAACGCGCCCTTGGATTTTGCAAAAGCATAGCCCAGGTCAACGGTACTCACACCCGTATGAAAAGCACGCTGAATCGTATCGATGAAGCCAGTCATGTCTTTGGCTTCAATTCTCATCGCTTTGCTGACTTGACCCACAAATTTAGCCGACTCTTCAAAGCCCATACCCGTTATCACGGCCAGACTGCCTGCAGCGCGACCAATGCCGCCCAAAATATCTTCTGCTGCGACCCCTTCTTTGATCAGGGCAGCAAACATCATCTGGAGTTCGCGGGCTGTACCGGGCAACTCATTGCCCAGTTCAACCGCATGTTTTTTCATTTCTGGAAACAGCTTGTGGGATTGATTGTTGGCCCCCATCATGGCCGCATCCAGACGCAGGGCGGCATCTTCAGCTTCGGTAAACGCATCAATGGGAGCCCGCAGACCGTTCAGTATTTGCTGGCCCATCATTTTGGACGCTTGGCCCATCGCTATCAGCTGCGCCGATGTAGACTTGACGGTATCGGTGAATTTACCCAGCCCACCTGATGCTGCATCTTTGAGCATCAGTAACATACTCAGTGTCATGGTATCGGACATGGGCACAATCTCCTTTCAGTCATTCTTTGGGTGGGGTGTGAATCTGATTCCAATAGTCTATGGCCTGGCGGCACCACCAAGACAGATCCGCCAGATCCATGGCCTTGACTTCAGCTGGGGTGCAGCCGGTGACATGACAGAGATGCACTATGTGCGTGGTGTTGGGTAGGGTGAGTTTCCCATGACAGCGTGATAAAGACCAGCAATAGCCTGACAATCAGCTAAATCCATGGAACGAAACGTTTCGTAGGGCAGGGGAGACCCGTCGATACTTGCACAGCTGGCAGCCAGGGCAAATCCACGGACAATATCAGAGTCGCCAGAAATTCTGTCAGCATTAATCAGATCATCCCCAATGGCGCGGCGCATCGTCACGACCCGGCCATCTAACAGCCTGGTTTGATTTGCGGCGAGACCATCAGCTGTGTTCTGACCGTGATTCGCCACAGCAACAGATGCAGCCCGGCCCAGCAGTTGTTCGGGCTGGGCGGCCTGGCTGGGGGTCTGGATAATTTTGCCGTTATCGGCCTGAATGTTCATCGTCATGGGGTTTTAGCCTCCGAGGTTATTTCTGTAGTTTTCGAGAATATCCACGCCGCCGACCTTGTGAATGTTGGCGAACAGGTCGATTTCGACAATGTCCTCGCCGTTGATGGTGAGCTTGTAGTAGTAGGCGGAATAATCCGTATCCAGCTCGACGTTATCCTGGGGTTTGATCGCGGCTTTGGGCAGGTTCTGAGACATGATGGTCAGCACGGCCACCACCGGCACTTCAGAGGCGATACCCTGGGGCTGGTAGCTTTCGAGACTGCCACGCACCTGCAGCTGAATGGTTTTGTGCGGGTGGGCAAAGCGCTTCAGCGCGTCGGGGTAAAATGCCGTCCACTTGATTTTGCCGGCGAGTTTGTCGATGCCAGAGGGCAGCTCCATGGCGCCGATCATGCCCAGGGCTTTGTGCTCTGACATTTTGGTTTTAATGTCAGGCAGCTCAATTTCGGCGACCTGGCCCATCAGGCTGTTGCCGTCAATGTACACATTGGCGTTGGTAAAGCGGTTGATTTGAATTTTGTCAGACATGCGTTTGCTCCTTTATGCGCTGGCCATCTGCTCAGACAGCTGAGCGAGATAACCCATATTGATGCGGGCCTTGTTGGTGATGCGCTCCATGGGCGTGGGCGGCATGAAGTCATAACACCAGGTGTAGTTGCCGAGGGCCAGCTGTTCGGGTGGGTTTTCGGCGGGGTCCCACCAGACCCGGCCATCGAGAATCGCGCCGCGCTGGACCAGCAGGCGGAGATATGCAGCCACGGTTTCCTGTACCGTGGTAATCATCGCCGGACTGCCGGGCTCATCGACAAATTGACGCTGCGCCAGTTCGATGCTCTCTTCGATCATGTCTGCCGTGCGGCGCACGCTCAAAAAGTTGATGGGGTGGGTCTCACTGGGCCAGGCCGCTGTGCGGTTGCCCCAGGTCAGAATGCCGTCTTCATTCATGATCGTGGTGATGCCCACTTCATTGAGGGCATTGGCTTCAGAGTCCACTTCATTGGGTGAGCCAGTGATGGGGAACTCCAGGCCCAGGGCAGACGGGATCGGCTCATTGCTGGGCGACTTCCAGAAGCCACGGGCCAGATCGGTGCGACAGATAACAGAGGCAAAGTGCTGGCTATACGGCTCCAGGCGCTCACCGCCGGTGCTGGGGTCAAAAGCCTTGATATGCGGGTACAGCAATACCGTGCGGCCTGAATTGGTGTTGAAGTTGATGGCACCTGCAGCGCCCCGGCCCGCAATGGCCTGGGTGACGGTTGTACCGGCGGGGGCGTCAGCCAGGGCCACGCCCCGGAGTTTTTGGGCCATGGTATCCAGGGCGGCGCGCACAGAGTTCTGCGAGCTGTAACCCGGCGCAATCAGAATCTTGGGCTTGAACTTGAACAGGGTCTGGCAGAGTCTGAAGGCCTCAATGCCAGAGCGGTTGCCGTCAATGTCGATTTCGCCGATGATGTCAGCGGCCAGCACCTGGCTCGGGTCAAGGTGATTGTAATCGGCGACCTTGGTGCTACCCAGCGCAATCGCCCCGCCAGGCAAGGCGCGGATTTCTCCTTTGAGCGCATCCAGGATTTCATAATCTGTATTGAGCACATAGGTAACGTCAGCGCCATCTGTGAGCACCAGATCAGAAATAGCGCCGTGCGCCAGTTTGGCACGGCCTGTGACAGCGTTAAAGGTCACGTCCTCGTCAGCCACGGCATCGACATGGGTTTCAGGGTCGAGCACGTTAATCACAATCACTGTGCCCGCGCCCCCTTCGGCCCAGCGCTTGAGGGCCTGGGGAATGGTGAAACCTGGCAGGTCAGGGCCGAACTGGGCGGCATCCTGTTCTGAATACAGGCGGACAGGCTCATTGAATGTGCCTGCAGGCGCTGTGCCGACAATGCCGATCACAGCAGATTTTACAGTGCGGACCGGGCGCGGGCCGCTGAGGTCCTCGACGGTTTCAATACCGTGATGATAGGCAACAGACATTATTGGGCCTCCTGGGTTTCAGTTTGGGGTTCGGGGGTCTGGGCATCAGCCAGCAGCTGGGCGGGTCTGGCCTTTTTAGGGGCTTTTTTGCGCGGGGGCTTGGGTTCAGCCTGCGGAGCGGCTGGCGCTTCTTTGAGCCGGCGCTGGCGCACCAGTGAGGCCACAAAGGGATTGTCTTCGGGCAGGCTGCAGGCTTTGCCGTCAAACAGGTTATGCTCGGTGCCGTCAGCCAGCGTCACACTGGTTGTTGGGCCGTGGTAGGTATAGGTTTTTACTGACATGATTCACAGTCCTCTCCACAATTTGAAACAGAAATATTTTTGATCAGCGGGTATTCAGGGTCTGGATCTGGGCAGGGCACCAGCACAAAGCGGGTTTCAAAGCGCAGGTTCCAGCTCCAGGCTCCTTCGTCATAGCTGAGGCCGCCACCGGCAGCCAGCTGCAGGGGTTCAGTGGTCTGGGGTATTGCCCAGCCGTAGAGTGCCTGCAAAGCCAGGGTCAGCATCGGGTACAGGCCGGTATGGTTACGCATGGAGCGCGACATGAGATTCACTTCAAAGGTCAGCGTCATATCCTGCACCACCGCTCCCAGGTTGCGGGGCTGACCTGCCGGACGCATGCCCTGCAGCATGACCAGCACGGCCCCACGCGGGTGGGTAAAGTTCCACTCGCGCTCGGGGATGGCCTCAATATGCACGCCGGGCATAAAGGTTTTGAGCCGTTCAACCATGGCGGCCTCCATGGCCTGTGGCCAGGGCGTGACGGGCTCTGCTTCAGGCATCAGTAATCGAGTCCTTTCATGATGCTGCTGCCTTTGTTAAAAGACGGTCCAGCAGAGGGCGGGGCGGCGCTGTCTTCAGGCAGCCCCAGCGATACCATGCCGCGCACCAGATCCTTTAAAAAGGCGATGGCGTCGGTGTAGCGCTGCCGGGTGTCTTCGATGTCGCCCAGCGCCCGGAGGCGCATCATGTAATACAGCGCGATATCCACGCAGTAGACCTTCAGCGTCTCGGGCACGGTAGACAGGGGCAGGGTGTAGCGGCTGCCGATGTAGCCATCCATGGTCGCACTGGCAGATAACAGCGCGTTTTGAATGGCAGCGGCATCGGGTTCATCGTCGCTTCCCGTCGGCTGCAGCAACAGATGCTCGGGCACAGAAGCGATGAACTCTTCGGGGGTGGCGTACAACATCATGCCGTCGAGCCGCCTTTAGCTTTCGGCTTACCAGGCGTCTTTGCCTTTGATGCAGTCTTTGCTGACGCTGCTGCGGACCCCTGGCCTGAAACAGCTGCACGAACTGCCCCCACGTCCAGAAGCTGCTGAGCCTGTTCAGGCTCCAGATCCAGCTCCGCACCGAGCGCAATCCGCTCATTGTCGTGCACCAGGGTATCGATCAGCACTTCTACACGCATGATCAGGCCACCGCATTGGTGAACAGATAACCGGCATCAGGACCGGGCATCACGGGCGCATGCTCGTCAATGGAGGTGTAGACATAGCTGCGGGTGTCAGGGTCATAATGTGGGGTTTCGACCACGGGCATCTGTCTGAGGCGGTAGGTGTAGCCATAGCTGGGTGTACCCATCGCCGCCAGAGTGCCGGGGGCTGTATAGGCGAGTACGGCATCTTTGCCCCAGACCCGCACAAAAGCGCCGCTGGCATTCAGATAAACAGCCTTGCCCACCACCACTTCATCTACGCCCAGCAATTGGGCCAGCATTTTTTCTGTGATGCTGTCAGTACCCGTGTACTTAATGCGATCCAGAATTTTGGGATGCACGGTCAGCGCTGAAAAAACAGGCTCAGCCAGTAGCAGGGTATTGGGGTACATACCCGTTTTGGAACTGATCACCGACCGGGCCGTTTTAACGGCCAGAGCCGGGTCTGAATCCGCATGAGACCATTGCGTGCTGCCAGACAGCGTGATTTTATTGTCGGAATGGTATTTGTTGGCATCACGGGCCAGCGTTGCCTGCTGATGTTCCAGTTTCAGCAGGATTTTTTGCATACCGTCATTGATGGCCACTGTGGCCATGTCAATACCAGGCACGCCCGCCGCTTCTTCCAGGTGCTCAACAGGCACGCCTTTGGCGATGGCATGCTGGCGGAGTGCATAGGTGCTGGAACCAAACGCAACATCCGAGCGGGAAACATGTGCACCAGGCGCACGGGCGGTATCTTCAAGGATGAATTTGTCTTTGCCAAACTCAATCACCGTGCCGCCACGCTGGGCAACCGGCACAAAGGGAAACAGCTTGGTGCCGACGAAATCCTGATTCTGATAGCCCCGTGCCACTTGACTCAGTACGGGGTTGACCACGCGGGCCTTGGATGGGGTCATTGCCATTGTCTGGCTCCTTTCTTAGTTGGGAAGCAACATCACTTCGATTTTGTGGCCATCACCTGTGGCGGCCTGGAGGGCGCGACCTACGGTCACACCGGTATCTTTCGTCAGGGCTTTGCCTGTATTGGAGGTTTCAATCGCTGCACCGAGCGCGATTTCTTCGCCCGCCTCAACGATGGCGGTATCGCGCACGATGACGGGCACATCCTCTCCACTGGCAGCATCACTGTTGGCTACACCCAACACACTGGCACCGGCTGCGGGTACAGCCCCCGCATAGGTGACAAAGCGATTGGATGTCAAAGCCGCTGCAGCGGTTACTGTGCGGACAAACGACGGATGATATTTGCTCATACTGTGGCTCCTTTCACGGCTTTGATGGCCTCAACAAGGGTGACTTCTGGATGTGCCTGGCGGTATTCTGCGACCTGGCGAAAAAGCTGAGCGTCGGCCTGATCCACCTGATAACCCGACGGGGCTGCAAAATCCCGCGTCGGGTGCGGAGGGGCTGCCGGGGCGCTGCGCTCTTTCAGGTCGATTTGCGTGGGCAGCTCAGCCAGAAAGCCTTCAAAGGCCTTCAGCAGGGGTGCTTTTTCGCCGCCTTCGCTGAGGGTGATGGTCTCAGTGGTGGCGTCGAGGGTTTCGGCCAGGGCCAGCAGCACGGGCTGCTGCCGGGGCAAAACCTGGCCGGCGGCCACATACTTCTGCAGCATGCTGTCCAGTTCCTGGCGGCGCAGGGCTTTTTTGCGGTTTTCAAACTCGGCCTTTTCGGCGGCCATGGCAGCCTTTTCTTCTGCCAGCTGGGTTTCAGCCAGCGCAATCGCCTGGGCTTTGGCCTTCAGCTCTTCTTCGTCCATATGTGGGGGCTCCTTTTCACAAAATTCAATGGAAATAACATCAGAGACTTCGTTCAACGCGATGGGCTTCAGCCCTTTGACTGCGGGTGGCTGGGCACCCAAAAAGCCCAGGTGTTTCAGTGCCAGTCCACCAGGCCAGGGATTTGCCGGGTGGTCCGGCGGATACAGGCTGACTGATACTTTTTTGTAGAGCTTGCGCCGCACAGAGTCGGCCATTTCAGGCAACAGCTCTGCGAGCAGCCACAGGCCATCTGTGCGGGCCTCTGCTTTGCTGATCCAGCCATAGGCGGGATCGTCGGTGGCAGGGTGGCCGACAACTGCCGGGGCCTCGTGGACCTCTGGCTGATAACTGTCAGCAATGCGCTGGATATCCGCGCTGCTGATTTCGACCGGGCCGGATGTGCCGGTGTGCCGTCCAGCGGCCAGGGCATGAATCCAGACCGGAACAAGGCCAGGCACAGCGCTCATTTCAGAGCGCTGTGCCTGGCTGAGAATCGAAGGAAGGTCGCGTTTTGACATGCCCTTATCTTAGTTTGGGCAGGGTCAACCCGTCGCAGTGACAGAGGTCATACAGGGCGGATTTCTAAATAACGCCGTAAAGGGCCTTAGAATCGATTTTAAAACCCGTCAGGCATCAAGACACCTGCCGTGATCTTTCAAACGTTTTTAAACGGGTTTCTAATGGGTTTTAAATGGATCTGCAGAGGGGCGGCATGTTAAATAATCGAAGTAGTCAGCAAAAAGAGCACTATACCTTCTCCAATTCCCACAGCCACAGCCACTGTCAGCCCAACACCTCAGCTAAAAGCGTTTGAGCAAATGATGCTGGACAGCTTTGACATACTCCCCTTCCTTTAGGGAGGGGAGTATGTCAATCAGACAGGTGGGATTTCAGGATCTGCATGATTTCGCTGCGGTTTTCGTCGGAGAAGCCCATGTAAGGCCTGGCGGTCTGGCCGGGGTGCTGGACCCGTTTGCGCACAATGCCATTGAAGGCCAGGGCTTTTTTGTTTTTGGGCTTGATCACATAGGGTTTGCCGCCGAACTGGTGGGCAGCGGCATAGGGCAGGCCGCCCGCCTTGAGGGTGGCTGAGCTGGCGTCTGACTCGAATGCAATACTTTCTTCAAGAGCGCCCGAGCCACGCAAGGGGCTGCGGCTTGCGAGGTGTCGCTTACCCACAGCAGAGACAGAGCCATCTTTTTTGCGGCTGCCTTTGCGCTGATTCAGAATGGCGGTGATGGTTGAGGGTTTGCGCTCGGCCCATTTGGAGCCGTCGGGGGCGGTGCTGGTGGCAAAACGCTCTTTGACTGAGTCCGCCATATACTGCCCGGCATCGTGCATAGGGTCGCTGAGATTGCCCAGCTGGACTTTGAGTTTTCTCAGCACTGACTGGATCTGAGCGTCTTCAAATTTGATTTCAATCATGTTAGAATATCCTTAGAGAAGTGAAAAATTCATTGATGCCTGGCCCCGGCAAGGGCGACCGAGGAGCATCAGAAGCCCAAATATGTTGCCGTGTATTTGGGCTCACTTTTTTGGATACTCCAGTACACCCTTTTTTCTAATATCATTCAGGTATTGTGCCAAATCTTCAGGCGTATCTTTTTCAGGCACAAATGTAGTGATACCACTCCAGAGATCTTTATCAATAGATTCAAAAACAGCTAAGCCGGTCTTTTCACTTTCTGGCAATATCCACCACGCCAGGTAACGCCGACGCCATACTAACTTATTGCCAAGTGCCTTGATTTCTTCCTGCTGTAGCCAGATTTCCTGCGGGTCTATAATGGTTTGCGCTAACATAGGTAAGTAAGGATAGCGCTCATTTTTCAGCACCTTATAAACCTTTTCCCCAAGCTTGGCAGTCTTTTTACGGTCAGTAAAAAGCTCATCGCTGATCAGCAATCGTTCACCGGTGACATCTGTAAATGTCACTGGCTTATTCATACTGGCCCCGAACTCACCGAGAAACGCGTTAATATACGCCACTTCACTTAGACCTGGCTTCAGCAATTTGCTGGCGTCAAATAGTCGCGGTTTTGGGATAGGCCCTGGGCACTCTTCATTTTCAGAAAACTTCAGGGGTCCGCGCCGAGGTTTGCAGACAGGGCCATCCATGACCGGCTTGCCCTTTGGTAGTTCATCCACCAGTTCAGGCGTCATTCCTCTTAACTGTGCAGCGGCTGTCGCGCCTGGCATGTAGTCCCAGCCTTTGTCGATGCCGACGGGGGTGCCGGTGCGGGGGTCGATCTGGATGACGGGACGCGGGCTTAACTTGCCGTCGCCGCCATAGCGTCTGGCGTCTTCGGGTTTGCGTATGCCCACTACACGACAGCCACAACCCCAGCCATTGGGCGGGTAATGGGTTTGCCAAAAAGGGTCATCAGCTGGCAGGGTGAGGCCGTTCCAGGCTTTGTGCTGGTGGCGGGGGTTGGCTGAGCCTGAGTGCCTGTAGACCCAATAGGGGTAGCCGCCTTCTTGAAGCTGGGCGAGACGGCCTGCGGCCATGCTGGTGCGCAGGTTGGTCATGTAGATGGTTTTGGTGCGCCAGTTAAATTCGCCGTTGTAGTCCCAGCCGTGCTTTTTGACGATGTCTGCAAAGTCTGCGCGAAAGGTCTGCAGGGTGCCGCCGTTGAGCATGGCTTTGTCTACGGCCTGGGCCAGGTCCGCCAGCAGATCGGCCTTCATGGCCCCGGCCACGGTAAAGGCTTTGTCGTGGGCGTTTTTCTGCATGTCGGTCCATTTTTCGGTGGGCACCTGGTTGCCGAGTTTGGCGCGAAAAAACTCAGCCTGTTTGCTGAACGGCTCGTCAAAATTGGCGCTGAAGGCTTTACTCATTTGCCGCCTCATAGAACCCGGCCAGCTCGGCTGTTGCAAAGGCCTGCGCCATGACATCAGCCAGCTCATCGACCGGCAGGTCTGAATAGGCTGCAATCAGCTGGTCGCGGAGCGTGGGCAGATCCGGCGCGTTGTTGACCAGCTGTGTGACCTGCTCGATAATGTGTTGCCAGGGGGCGCGGGCCTCTTTGTCGAGTACTTCAGCCCAGGGCTCAATCGGGCTGGGTGGCTCCGGGGCTTCCTGCAGATCGACGCTGAAACCGATGGACTTTTTCAGGTCCGATTCGCCGGCTGCATCAGGGGACTGCTTTTCAGCAGGGGCGGGCGCTGGCTCAGGGGCCAACTCATAGTCGTCGCCATAGATGCGTGTGACGGCATCGGGTTTGAGGCGAAAGCCCATATCAAAGAGGGTTTTGTCGCGGGTCACGCGGGCGTCGATGTCTTCGGCGTCTTCCATGTCGCGGTAGATTTTGGGGTAGGCCGCGCCGGGGAAGTTCCAGTCAATCAGCCACTTGACCCAGGAGCAATTGGCTGATTCACAAATCAGGTCGGCATCAGCGGCCACCAGATCCTGCCGCACGTCATAATGCACCGTGGCCTGTGAGTAGCTGGACCCGTCGTCTGTGGTCATGGTCTGGCCCAGAATAATTTTGGCGATGGCTGAATCCCAGTACTTCTGCCAGTTCTCATAGCTGGCATTGCCGCCCCGGCTGGCTTCGAGCAGAGAGATTTTAAAACCCTCGGGCACGGCAATACCGGATTCGGTAGAGACTTCACTGAGGGTGCTCAGCAGCTGGCGCTGCTCGGTCTCGCTGGCGGTCCGGGGGAACTCACCCAGAGCGGTGGGCGCACCAAATTTCTCCAGGTAAACAGCCCAGAATTTTGCGCCATTGTGCTTGAACCAGACCGGCCAGTACAGCGCATGGCCCAGACCCAAACCATACGGGTCATCGGCATGGGAGGCCCCGACGGCCTTGTACCAGAATTTTTTAGCGGGCAGGGCTTCGCCCATGGGATTGGATGTGGTCAGAAGTTTGAGCTGAAAATCTGTGCCAAAGACAAAGCGGCGGCGGTCGCGCACCCGGATATCTTCAACCATAACCCTGCCGTTTTTGACGCACCACAGCATTTCGGCCACGGCAAAACCATAAAAACGGGCGTACAGAAACTGGTCGGTGATGGTGTCCCAGTCAAGATCCTGAAGGGTTTCGGTGATGAAGTCTGCTGCCTGTTTGTCGCGGCGCTTTTTGCCGCCGGGGGTGACAGACCAGGTGCGCGAGATAACGGCATGGCGGCGCTGGGCAAAGCAGGAGCTGACCTGATCATCCTGCAGCAGTTTTTCGTAACCGTCATAGCCGCCCGCTTTGGTGAGCACCCGATCAGACGCATCGATATATGGCAGGCCCTCAATGTAACCTCGGGTGATATCGCGGCCATTGGCGGTCGTTGCAATGGCCTGGGTGATGGGGCGCTCAATTTTTTTAGTATCCACGGTATTTCACCTTTCCTGGCACAGTCCAGCCGCTGCGCTTGTCTAAGGCATTTAATGCGCTGGTGGTTTGAATCAGACTTAAATCCCATGGGGCGTCGGTATAAGCAGCGGCACAGGCCAGGCCCAGTGCCCAGAATCGATCGGCATGGGAGCCGTCTTTGCGGTCAGCTCCCAGACGTGGGGCACCGCTGGGGCCAATGGTGCGGGTGACAGAGTGCAGATCATGGCGCAGGGTGGGGCTGATGGGGATGCGCAACTGGCTGTCTTCGAGACGCTGCTTGAGGGCACCGGCCATCTCAAGTTTGCGCGGACCGGTAAAGAGTACACCTTCAATGCGGTAGGAGCCATGGCGGCGGATGGCTTCTTCAACCGGCATTTCACCCATGCCGGTTTGGTCCAGCGCGGCTCTGACCACGCGATAACTCTGCATGACGCGATCCAGCTCGGCCAGCTGGGCGGCAAAGCTGGTGCGGGGCAGCTCGACCATTTCACGCAGCCAGAGCACGTCGCCCAATTGCTCCAGTACCACAATAACGGTCAAATCGCCGCGCCGGGCAAAGTCCATGCCGACAAAGCAGGGGCCGCCGGTGTAGTTGTCGGGCTCGCCTGCAGCAGCGTCTTCGCCGTTGGCAATCAGGTCATAGGTCAGCCAGGCGGTGGATGCATCGACAAACTGGCATTCAAATTCCTGTGCCCAGGCTTCCGGGTCATTCAGACCGCGCTTCAGCTCTTCAATATCTCGGGGCAAGCCATCGGCCACAGCCTGGTAAATGTCGGTGATGTGGGTTGAGAAGCCCATGCCAGGGTCGGTCATAATCTCGTAGAATTTATCCCCTTTGCCGTTGGGGGTACTGATGACACGCAGCTTGAGGTCTTTGCGGGAGATCACCGGAAACAGGGCCGTCCAGATTGCACGGTTGTCAGCATGGTGGGCAAACTCGTCCAGAATCAGGTTTTCGCTCATGCCGCGTGCGGTGCTGGGCTTGGCGGCAATGGCCCGGATGCGGGAGCCGCCAGGCAGACGGATTTCAAAGCTTTTCTCTGAGCTGGGCAATTCCACTTCCAGTTCCTGAAATGCGGTTTTAAAGGCGTTTAAATGCAGTTTGACCCCGTCATCCAGGGCGTCTTTGGCGCGGGGTTCAGATACAGACAGGATTGTCCATTTGCGCGGGTGGCCGGAGGCTTCACCCTCCAGGCAATCGATTACGGCTTCCAGGGTGGTGGTAAAGGTTTTGCCTGTTTGACGGGCAAACATACCCGCTTTGAAGCGGCCTTTATCTTGCAGGTAGCGGCGCTGATAGGGGTACAGTAAAGACATTACTGGCCATATGCCCCCAGCAGTACTTCTTTGACCCGGTCAAGAGTGGCTTGATCCAGGGCTGATTTGCCAGTGGATTTCTGGGCCTGGGCTTCGAGTGCCGCCAGCTTATTCTTGACTTCATTTTCCCAGCGCTTTTGATTCATGCTGGCGCGGCTGGCTTCGGCAATGGCACGGGCTGCGCCCGCCATGAGCTTGACGCGCTGCACGGGGTCTACTTCTTCTTCAAGTTCCTGCAGGTTCAGCAGGGCATCAAACAGCTCGGTCTGCACCAGTGAAATAACAGCAGCTGAACGGTGGTCGCTGGCATCGGGCGCAGACTCAGCAATCAGTCGGGCAGCTTCTGTGCTGGCTTTGATTGCAGAAAGCTTACGCTCCAGTTTCTGGCCGTGGCGGTGAATGGCAGCATGTGAGATGTCAAAGCCCCGCTCTTTGAGCAGGGCCTCAAGCTCTTTGTAGCCGCTGAAACCCTGATCGACCAGCGCCTGATTGAGCCAGTCGCGGACCTCAGCAGGCATCTGAGCAATTTTGCTGCGGGGAGCCATATCAATACATCCTGGGTCGCGCAACACCCTTCGGGGCGTTTTCACGGTATTCCACAACATCAACACCGGCAGAGGTCAGAGAGGCATGCCAGAGGGGGTTGTCATCACTGCGGGTCACGCTGACCAGCCCCAGCCCTTTGAGGTAGTCCAGCTCACGCTGGATCACGTCAACGGTCACGGTCAGGTAAATATCCTGGGCGGTGCGGACCAGCACATGGTCAGTTGTGCCCGTCGGGCGGGCATGGTTCAGCGCCAGCAGAATCATCCAGCGCAGGGATTCACGTTCAGCACGGGCGATATCCATCACGGTTTCCTCACGTGTTCATAAATTCGGTCCATTTTCATATTCAGGGCGGTGTACTCACGGATGCTGTCTTCGCGGCGCTGGTAATCCAGTGGCAGGCGCACCAGCAGCTGCTTGAACTCCTGATCAATGCGGTGCCAGTTTTTGCGGTCGTCTTCAATGCCTTTTTCGAGGTTGACCACCAGCTGTTTAAACAGGGCGCGTATGAGGCCCACCAGCAGACCGGTCCACGCAATGAGCAGACCGATCAGCCAGGCGATGTGCTGAAACTCCAGGCTAATCATTCGGGCTGGGTGTCTGCCTTCCCAAGCGGCTGGGTGGTGAGACCGCGCAGAATCATGTTGGCTACAGGCAGGCTGGTGGCAATGAGGGCGTAGAGGCCGTTGTCGCCAAAGACGGGCTGCAGTGCGCCGGTGGCAGCTTCAATGCCGGCCACCAGCGCCACGGCCACATTGAGCCAGATGGTTTTGGATTGGTAAAAGGGTTTTGACTTCATAGCTTCAGCTCCGTGTAGTGTGCGCGCCCGTTGACAAAGCGTGCATTCAGGATTTGGTGACGGTTGCGGCCCGTGCTGAGGCCGACATGCACCCAGGAGCCGAACTCATCGATCATCTGATCAAAGGGCAGTTGGAGCCCTTTGATGGTGTGCATGACCTGGCGAACGCTCATACCGGGAATGTGCAGGTCAGCAGCGAGGCCGGACATATGGGCAGAGCCAGAGGAACCGCCCACGGCACGGTTGACCGCCAGGGAGCGGTAGCCGCTGGTGATGACCACAGGACGGCCCACATGGTCGCGCAAGGGCTGCAGTACGGTTTTGGCCAGGCGCTCCAGGTTGACCCGTTCACCGGGGCCGGGCAGATTGCGCAGGCCCTGACGGGCAGCGGTCTGGCTGACAATCAGCTCTTGCAGGGTAAAGTTGGGACTCAGATAGACAGACATCAGCTCGCCTCCTGAGCTTACGGTACAAAAAACAGAAGACCCCCGTCGCAGTGACAGGGGTCATACAATCAGGGGTTAAGGTCAGGAGATGATGCGGCGAACGTGGCGATCTGAGATTTTGAACTCGCGGGCGCATTGCTGAATGGCGGGGCGTTTTAATTTGCCTGCCTGCAGCAGCTCGCGGTAGCGGGCGCGGATTTCAGCCTTTTTTTCGTTGATCTTTCTGAACCGGCCCATGCCGATGTAAATGGATTCTCTCCCAAATGTGCGGGCTAATTTTGCTGTCAACTCAGCGCCCAGCCTTTCTTCAATTTTTTTATACTCTGCGGCATTGGGGTTTACCGGCACACGTATGTTGAGCCCACCCAGTGCCTGCTCGATTTTTGCTGCATCCTCTGGCCCGAAGTAGTATTCAAACAGGCTCTGCTCTGATTCGGGCTCAGGGGCTGTGTATTCGCTCAGGTCAAACAGGGTGCGCTGGTCCATTTCAGATAAACCGTCCTTTCTTCTCAAGCGCTTCTTTGAATCCCCGGAACATTTCAGCCAGGCGTTTCATGTTGTCGGGGTTGGGTTTGCCTTCGGACAGCGCCAGGGGCCGGGGGCGGTCTGGCATGGATGCCAGCAGGTGTCTGGGCTGGGGCCAGCGCTCGCTGTTGCGGGCCAGGGCACGGAAGCCAGCGCGCAAACGCTGGATATCAGCATCAGCATCCCAGGTGATGTTTTCGGCCATCAGCACATCACACCAGGTATACGCGGTCATTTTGATGGTGTCATAGGGTGGATGCCCTGGCAGAGAAAGTGACATCAGGCTCAGCAGGCCGTTGCTGATCTCGCTGCGCAGCCAGGGTTCAGCGGTGCGATTATCTGCCATGCTCAAACTCCTTCAGAGCCAGCATGGCCTGGGATGTGCGGCTGGTAAATTGTTGTGACTGGGCGGCTGGCTGTTGGGCCTCATAACGCGCTGGGGCTGCAGCCTGCGTCTGGGGCAGGCCGGCCAGTACGTTCTTGAGATAGTTATGGTTTGCCAGGGGCTTCCAGTCGCCGCCGCGCTGTTTCTGGCGCAGGGCCTCGGTGGCCTTATGCAGGCCCTGGCTCAGACGGGCCGGGTCTGGCTCGGTCTGAATCAGCTCGGTGGTCAGACGCAGCACGCGGTCCCAGCTCAGGGCGCGGCTGGCTGAGCGAAACAGGCCCAGATAGGCGGTCAGCGCCCGGATAACGTGACCGTCATAGCTGCTCATGATGCGCACAAACTCACGTCCGGCGTCGGAGTCGAGCGCGGCAGCCAGGTCAAATTCAGCGTAGCAGCTGGGGCATTTGCATTTCATTCTGAGAAGTGTCTCCTTTTGTGGTATTCAAGTGCAACGATCAGTTTGTGCAGTTGTTCGCCGTTGGCCCATTCGAGCCGGTCGGGGGCCTGCTCTTTGAACATCTTTTTTAGGGTTTGTTCGGCATAGCTGATAGGCAGATCCATGTGATGCAGTAGGGCATAGACCTTTCGCATCATGGCCTGATTGCCATTGCCGACCCGGATTCGCCGGCCTGGGCTGCGGGGCGTAACATCTGCGCCCAGGCGCTGCATACTTTCAATCACCACGCGGCGCTCTTTCTGATCCAGTTCAGCAGCCGAGCTTTTGCCGGTGAGGCTGCTCAGCAACAGGCGGTAGTTATCGTCATCCAGACCCAGTTCTTTTTTGCCTTTGTGGATGATGCCCAGATCAGCTTTACGGTCTCGCTTACGCTGTTCATCAATGTGGCGCGGTTTTTTCATGACACCGCTACCTGCCCACAGACGCCAAGCCAGCCGAGAGCATCTTCCAGAGCATCCAGCTCTGCTCGCATGGCGTCAATCTGAACATCTATCAAGACATCATCATCAGGGTTGGCTGTAGACTCCAAACAATTCTGTGCTGTGCGGGCTTCATTCAACAGCAGGTAACGCTCCGGCAGCATCTGACCTGTGCGCAGGTCACGCAGGTAGTAAGCGCCATTGCTGGCACGGTAGATTCCCAGGTACTGGGTGGATTCGTATTTCATGGTTCTTCTCCTTTTTCTTACAGAATGCTGCGCATTGTTGTTTTCAGCTCTTCGAGAGCCATGTCAGCAAACAGATTGCGCTGCTTGGGATTGACCTTTGGGGCCGGTTCAGCTTTGGGCTGAGCTGGCCGGGGCTGGCGCTCTGGCGGATTGCTGCAGGTTGCCCAGTGTGAGCGCTGGGTGTCACGGTCAAAGAAGCCCGCTTTGACGTGGCCATCAATGGCCATAGAGCGTCCGGCTTTGGTTTTGACCCAGGTGATTTCAGCTTTGCAGTATCTGCACAGCGCCCAATTGTTGGGGCAGGTGCAGGCAGGCAAGTGGCATTTGCAGATGTGGTTATTCATCGAATCCACCTCTGCTTTTGGGCTTCTTTATACGCGATAAATTCTGCCTGGGTGATGCCAGCGTGGAACCCAAGCAAATAATTAATGAGAGCAGTGGCCGCCCAAAGAATGAACGCAGATAAAACAGCGAAGCTCATAAGCTCAGATCCTTCCATGCGGCTTGCAGATGTTTCAGGGCAGGGCTGGCACCGCCGGCCATCATGGTGGCCAGGCGCACGGTTTTGACAACAGAGCGCAGGGCTCCGGCCCGGCTGGCGATTTCAAAGAGCATGCGCAGGCTGTCGTTGTCGTCGGCACTGATGCCCATGGCAGCAGACAGGCGCAGCACGTCGTTTTTGGTGGGGCGGGTGAGTTTGACGCGCTTGCCGATGCGGCTGAACAGGCGGTCAAGGTATGCCGCCCGGTTACCGCCGGTCATACTGGTATAGACGGCCTCATTGCCGACCAGCGCAAGGCCTACGCCGGTGGCATCGTGCAGGCTGCGCAGGGCGTCGAGGGCCTGCACGCTCAGGTGCTGGGCCTCGTCGATCACCAGCAGGCCGTTGGTGTCGGCAATGCGCCGGATGATTTCGCGCTGCATTTTGGCTGCACCCTGGGGCGGGCTTTTGAGGCCGAGGGCGTAGCAAATCTCTTCAAGGCAGGTGGCGACGCTGGCAGTGGCCGGGGTCATGGTGACGATCCAGACCGAGCTGATGCGGCGGCGGTACTCGCGGCACGCCGTGGTTTTGCCGAGGCCAGCTCCACCATAAATCACGGCCACGTCTGAGGCCATCTGGGCGTAGCTCAGGGCAGCCAGCACGCGCTCAGCGGTGGGGGTGGGTGCCCAGCTGGGGGCAGCAGGCATCTCAGGATGTGAGGCCTGCTCTGCCTGCATACCCAGCCAGCGCTCGATTTTTTCGAGCTGGCTGGCGGGGTTGGCATTGTAGCTGCCGTTGAGCAACTGGGTGAGGGCTGCTGCACTCAGACCGGCCTCTTTGGCTGCAGCGGCCTGGGTGATGCCCCGGCGCTGAATCTCAGTGCGGAAGCGGTCAAGGATGGTTTGATCTGGACTTTCAATCAGTGTTTGCGTCATAATTATCTCCGAGTATTAGTTTTGGCCCCTGTAACCGGGGCTGATTTTTTTTGATTTACGCCGGCCTCAAAGACAGTTTTAAAGCCATTTATACGGGCAGCGTCGCGGGTAACGGCTGCGTTTTGCTGCGGCTGTGCAGCTGACTCGCGGCCCCAGTTGAAGCCGAGCGCCAGGCCCACAACGCCGCTGCCGATGGTCAAGGTGGTGATGTTGAGCAGGTGATACCAGGTGTTATCCATTTGGCTATGCCTCCAGCCATTTCTGCATTGTTTCAACGAGCTTCATCACCGCGTCTTCGTCCAGCAGAATCGAAGCTGTATATCCAAATCGCCGGAACTTGGGCTCTTCTCCGAATAACGGTATCGATCCCCCCTCAGCCTCAGAAACAGTCAATTCAAGGGACGGCACATCAAAGACTTCGTCATAATGCTGACGCAAGCGCAGACTTTGACCGGGGTTATTTACACTCTCAATCACATCATCAAAATCATCAGCGGCATCTGCCTGCATGATTGCGTCGAACTCAGACATGCTGACCACCTTCCCGCTGGGCCAGCCAGGCCGACAGATAGTCGCGCAGTTCGCGCACCTGGGCAACTTCAAAGCGCACCTGTGATGTGGTCAGAGAGTCATAGGGCGACACCCAGTCTTCGATCACAGTGATTTCAAGTACACCCGGATGGTCTTCATCGGGGCGCAGATGCAGCAGGTCATGGCCAGAATAGGGGCTCACAATCTCTTTGTCGGCGGTGTTCAGTTCAGGCATGGGAGCCTCCCTTGGCTACGGACTCTTGAGCCCGCTTAATCAGCTGTTTATGATGCTGACGCAGACGCGCTTTAGCCTGGTTATGTCCGAAAGCCGGGTCCCGATCAGGTGGCGCATTCAGATCAAAAATCAGGTAGTTTTCAAGCGCTACGTACAGCTCTTGAACACCACGACGGCCCAGGCGCGCCTCAGATTGAGTAACCATCGCACCGCAGTCACCCGTTACCGCCACTACCAGGGCGTCACCGTCGGGGCGTAGCTCGATAGTTTGATCCACCTGCTCAAAGCGGTGGATGTAAATTTTTGTTGGTTCCATCAAATTCCTTCCTTTAATTCATCTCAAATACTCGTCGTTGTCGGTTTTTCGTCGCGCACCACCTCGCTTTCGTTTGGGTTTGGGCTTGAGCCACTTGGCCTTTTCCTCCTGCCAAAGCCGGTCATCGTCGTGGCCCCAGAGCCAGGTTTTGCGTTCATACTCCTGGCCAATGAATTGGTCAGCGAGCATGCCGTAATCGCGCAGGTGCCGTTTCATGGCGTTGCGCTTGCGGATGATGATTTTTGTGGATTCAGGCAGCGGGCCTCTGGCACGTTTTTTGCGAGCTGGGATGTAGTCAATCGTTCTGGCCCGGCCACGGCGTATATATCCGGGCACCTGGTTTTCGCGATTGCCGACAGGAAAGAAGGCCAGGCCAAATAGCTGGGCAATGCGCTGCTGAATCTCCCGTGCCTGGGGAATGGGTTCACCACAGCTAAAATCATGGCCAGCTGAGGCTGCCAGAAAATCCAGAAAGCGGGTGCCTGTTTTCTCAAACTCGGTTCGCCAGAGATCAGCTCGGCCTGCCAGGCCAGCAGCCTGGCACAGGATGTTTACCTGCTCGTCAGGCGGATAGATTGGCAGGTCCACAGGATGTGCTGTCAGTTCCCGGATGGTGGGCTGTTGCTCTGGTTTGGTTTCGATCACCAGGGGAATGGCCAGTTGCATCATTCGTCATCCTCCGTGCGGCGGGGTAGAAACGGCAGCAGTTCAAGCATGCGCCGTTCGTCTGGCCGGTCCTGATCGTCTTCGAGTGCCCAGCCGCCAACGACTTTGCAGGCTGGCTCAGGTATGGGCGCAAAATTGGGTTTGGGCTTTGCCATGGGTATGACCACATCAGGGATGCGCTGCTGCTCTTCGATAAGGTCTTTGCGCACCTGGGCTTCATGGGCTTTTTTGGTGTGCTTGATAACGCGCCTGTTCTGGCGGTTATGCTCGGTTGCTGACTCTGAATCAATAAAGTTGACCCGCTTGACTTCGGCTGTGCCCTGATACTGGTTGTCGAGGCTGTAGATGTGCACAGCTTTGGTGAGATCGTCCGGGTCAAAACGCGCGATGACTTTTTTGCCTTTTAAATGGCCCAGGTCAGAGTTCCAGTACAGGTTGCGCTGCAGCTCAATATGGCCGCCATCCCGAACTTTGACCCCTTCGCAGGCCAGTAGGAACAGGCGGCGCTGCTCTGGTGTGGGGTCAAGTTTTTTGAATTTGGCTCGCGACTCTTCAAACACATCATTGAAGCTGCGGCCCCTGCAAACTTCAGAACGTCGGCCCTGGCGGGCATTGTGTTCTTCGACCTGTTCAGCCACGATCTTTAAAAAGTCGTCCCACTCCATGGCTTTGGCTCCATAGTTGGCGGGCTTGTTTGTCGGGCTATTGCCCGTGTAGGCCCCGGCACAGGCAGGGTGCTTGGCAATCTGCTCGCAGCACAGGTCAAGAAACATGCGCTCAATGGGCTTGCTTTGGCCGTGGTAGGGTGTTGTCCAGTGCACACCGATGCTGAGCGCCTTGAATACACCCTCTGGTTCATCTTCGCGGATTTTAAAGCGAAAGCGGTGTTTGAGCTGACCGCTTAAAAACTTGTTGGCAAACTCGCGGCCATTGTCTAAAAAGACCTCATGGGGGATGCCGTAATTATCTACCATATCGCCAAAACTCAGGCGGACCGTATGCCAATTCAGTGTTTCACTGATGCGGTAGCTCAGCAGCTTACCGCTGTAGAGATCCTGCCAGGCGCACATGACCGGGCGACCTATTTCACCGCTGGGCAGTTTTACCAGCACATCAAAGGTGTGGCCGTCGGCGTTGACGGCCTGCATGGCGTGCAGATGGGCTTTGCTGCGGGTCACGTGGGGCAGCTTACGCAGCAGGGCATCTGTGCCCTCACGGGCCAGCACCCGCTGCTTCCAGTCAATGGCATCCAGGCGGCGCTTGATGGTGGCATTGCTGGGAAGGGTCCAGCCCTGGGTTTTTGCTTCTTTGCGGGCGCGGCGGATCACTGCGGCTGCAGTCGGCGCTTCAAGGCGCATGTAGTCGTTGTAGATCCAGGCCCAGGCTTCTTCGCAAATGTCTGCGGTTTTGGTGCTGCCGTGGTATCGGGGAGCCAGAGCGGGTGCATAATCGCTTTTATCTACTTTTGAGGCCCCCAGAATATTGCTGGTGCCGTACCACCAATTTCTGAGCGTACCCTCGGTGACACCTTCTGTTGCTGCGGCAACCTGGGCAATGGAAGCCCGGGCACCGAGCCCTGATTCAATCAGGCGGCGCACTTCGTTACAGATGCCAGCGCGGCGCAGGGCTTCGTCTTTGATACTCTGCTTGCGGGTTTCAAACCACGCCCACAGATCGTCGCGATTATATGTATTTGAGCGAGTCCGTGTGGCCGGCCTGTCTGAAGGCTGCGCCTGGGGGGCAGGGTCTGCAGCGGGCTCTTCAAGCTGGCCGGTTTGGATCAAGTGTAACGTCACTTTGGCTTGGATGTCGGCGGGCAGGTCAGCGAGATTGTACAAGCGCTTGCGGCCACCGCGGGCCGCAATAGTTTCATATGACCAGTTATTATTTTTGGCCAGCATTTCTGCATTACGCTTCGAGCATCCCAATGCTTGAGCAATATCAGAAATAGAGAACTTACTGGTGATCATTTGAGCACCACTCTTTTTTCATACCCAGCAAAACCGCTGCCCGATGAGCTTCACCATACAGACCCTTTTGAGCACCCCTCAATAATTCATATACTGTGCGCTCATGCAGTCCGTTGCTGCGTGCCCATTGGCGTATTGTAAGACCTTGGCTAACAAGCCGCTGACGGGCTTCAGCACGTGTTAACACACGGTCTGAAATATCTTTGTTTGCGCTCATAAGCCTCCGTGCTATAGTTCTAAAAAGTTATGGAATAATATGCCAATTATAGACACCAATTGAGCACCTAGTCAAGCATCATTTGAGCACCTGTTTATTTTCGCGCTTTTCGCAGTTTAGAAAAGCGGAAAAAACAAAGAGGAAATAGCGTGAACATTGGTTTTTAGCGAAAGTGCGAAAGTGCGCAAACGAGATTCGCGCTTTCGCAAGGAAAGTGCGAAATGGAAATCGGTTCAAGAATTAAAGAATGGCGAAACCACTTAGGGCTGTCCCAAGCTGCGTTCTCAGCAAAAACGGGAATCCCACTTAGAACACTCAAAGGGTATGAAGCTGGCTCACGTCAGCCGGGCAGCGATGCCTTGGCTGCATTTGCAAATACTGGCGTGAATATCAACTGGCTGCTGACGGGCCAGGGAAAGATAGCCCAAACAGGGGATCAGCACCGAGAACTACCCACTGAGCTGGAGCGCTTTGAAGCACGCTTTGAGCGTCTCATAGAGGCTGTCTTGCTGATTGACCCAGACCGCCGCGAAGCGGTTTTGATGGAGATGCTCAGCAGGGTAGAAGACGCAGCCAGGCTCTCTGAGTTAGAGCGTATCATCAAACAACAAAAGGACGACTAGCTACCGTCGCCCTTTGATTATTTCCGTATGCTATTGTATAGTATTTTTATATGAGCATTAGCATGGAGAAATACCAGTGAAAACCCAAGATCAGCACAAGCTTACAGAAAGAGAGTTTGAGCTAATTAACTCCATGAAAAACGCACTCAAAAAAACGTCTTCTGAAAAAACATGTAATATTATGTTAGCGCTAGAAACCCTAGTAGCATCTCATGAGAAGGACTAAAAAATGAAGAAGACACCTTTGATCGTTGCTCTGATTGCTTTTGCCGTGGCTGGTTGTAGCCCAGATTCAAATACTGAAGGCACAGAAAATAAGCCATCCGAAACCCAACAAGAAGCGAAAAAAACACCCTCGCAATCACCCCAGGATGTAGCTAAAGCCTTTTATGAGAACTACATTGTCAAAAGAGATATAGGCGCTGCTTACGATTATTTTTCAGAAAAAGATAAAAAAATAAAGACAAAAGATCAGTATGTAAACGATAAAACCACAATGTGGGAAGATGCTTTTAAAAGCTTCAATAAATTCGAAATTAAAAGCTCTGAAATATCTGCCGACAAGGCTACAATTAAAGCGGATATAACAACTGTGGATGTTGCCAAATTATTTGAAGAAGCCATTGGTGGTGAATCACTTTTGTCCCTGGCTTCCATGAGTAAAGAAGAGGCTGAAAAAGTAGCTGAGAAAAACCTGGCTAAATATAAAGATGGCACCACTCCGCCGCCCATGACAACAGAATCTCAAACTATTGAACTCATTAAAGAAAATAACGAGTGGAAAATATTGGTTGGCTGGGCCGCTGAAGAAGCCAATAAAGCCTCTGCAAACCCTGTTCTCGAAATGGGCGGAACTGGCACTATCATGTCACACCCAGAGAAAGGTAATGTGAGCTTGAAGGCCAACTCTGTTAAATTTACAACTGCTAAAGCAGACCCAGGAATGGCGTTATGTATAGTAAACATCACCGTAACCAATCAAATGAAAGATCAGTACACTGAAAATATTATGTCTACTTTGGCTACGGGCTCTGTTTATGCGCAAGGTGGAAATAAATATGATAGACACTTTGACACCTATGCACCCGAACTATTTAAAAGCATTGATGAATTAACTTTAAGTCCTTTAAACCCAGGGAAATCAATCACAGGCGATATTGTGTTTCAGGTAGATAAAGCAGCAAAAGGATTAACTTTAAAGCTTGACGCTGGATTCTCTCCTATTCCTGACACATATGATCACGCGTCAGATAAGAGTCTCAGCTTTAAACTCGGTGATGTTGCGTTATAGCGGTTTTAAATGGTATTCAAACGTTGATTTAAAATCTAGCTTGTGTCTTAAACCTGTTGATTACTCAGCAGGTTTTTTTATGCCTGGTGAAAAGTGTCTTAAACTCAGCCCCGTCAGCCCAAAACACATCAACACCGCATCATCATTGTTAATCACGCCACATCACGCCACATCACACCACATCCGCCCGATGTCTTCAACCAGTTGATTGCCCTCACTGGTGGCCAAAGCCCAGGCGCAGGCCAAAGGCGAGGAGGCCGCGCTGGGGCTGG
>JACYMC010000105.1 GCA_015272195.1 Candidatus Sericytochromatia bacterium | reverse complement strand
TTTTTAACTTGGTGAGGTTTATTTTATGCCCTTTCACGACTTTTGGAGAGCCCTGATAGCGATTCTGGCGCGGGGATTCAAGACTTGAACTGTGCTATAATTAAAATGTCCGCATCTATCTGAAAGCGAAGGCCCGGATGCCTCTACCCGCTCTGCGTTGTGTTCTGATACTTTGTCTCAGCCTGCAGCTGAGTCTGTCTGGCTGCACGGTGCTGCTGGCCAGCTGGCGTGATGTGTCGCATGTCAGTGACACCCCGCGTGAAGAATCCCGCCTGGGGCCGCTGAACTGGTCAATTCACGACCACGAGATTATCTCTGTGGATCCTCCCGTTCTGCGTCTGCAGTTGCAGGCGGTTCAGCCCAAAGAAACCCGGCAGGTGATTCAGAAAAAAATCTACTCTGAACCGCATTTTATGGCCATGGCCCTTGGCGTTGGCCTGAATCTGGCCTTGCTGCCGCTGGGCGTCTGGCTGGATCAGAGTATTCAGACCAAACCCTTTGAAGAACCGGAGTTTTTTGCTCTGACGGCCATCATGGTGATGTTGCTGGATATGACCGCCGCCATGCTCTTTCTGGAAGACTTTGACACGGTGTATGAGGCCGAGGTTTCTGACTGGCAGCCAGGCGCACTGCAGACCCCGGCCCCGATCAGCAGGCAGCAGGTGCGCGTCAGCGTGCCTGACAGTGAGTGGGCTGTGAATGTTCCCCTCGAAGAAAATAGCCTGACGCTGTCTTTGCAGCAAATGCCCGGTGCGGTGATGGGACGTGATCCCCTGGCGCTGCGCTTTGAAGGTCTGACTGATAAACCGGTTCTGCTGCCGCTGGATGACCTGAGTCTGATTGCCTTTCGGCAGGCCTTTCGTGAATACATTGCCATTGCGCCGGCCCATCTGAACTGGTCACTGCGCTTCAGCGATGCCAGCGGCGACGGACGCATCGAAGGCGAAGAGCAAGCTGAAGTCTTGCTGGAGATTCATAATCAGGGGCCCGGCAAAGCCTATCAGCTGGATCTGCAGCTTGCGGCCCAGGAGGCGAAGGCCTTTTTAAGCTTCCCGGAGCGTCTGGCGCTCGGCAATCTTGAAGCTGGTGAAACCCGCCAGTGGCGGATCCCTCTGCAGGCCGCACATGACCCGCCGGCGCAGGAGGTGGATCTGCATTTGCAGCTGCGTGAACTCAATGGTTTTGAACCGCCGGCCAAACATCTGGTGTTTCAGAGCCTGCCCTTTCGCCGCCCGGACCTTTACCTGGCGGATCATGTGATTGAGGACCAGAATGGCAATGGCAAGGTGGAGCCCCTTGAAATTTCTACCGTCACGGCCCGGCTGCACAACCGGGGCATCGGCCCGGCCCAGAATATCCAGGTGCGTCTGAATCTGCCGGAGCATCTCTTTTTGACCGTAGATTCGCCGCGCAGTATTTCTCTGGAGGATTTGCCGGCAGGGGGCTACAAAGATATCAGTTTCCGCTTTTACACCAACCACCGCGCCGCGCGTGAGCTGACGATTGCCCTGGAGATTCAGGAAAAGCACGGACGCTATGCCCGCTCCGGTGACATTCAGGTCAATCTTTACCAGCCCCTGCGCAAGCCCGAAACCATTCTGATACCGGGCCAGGGCAGCGAGACGGATTCACCGGCTGAAGCACCGGCCCTGGGCAGTGAAATTGCCGAAAACCTGCCGCTGGCCGCCACGCCTCAGCCTGAGGCCGTGGCGGTGATCATTGGCAACCGCGATTATCGCAGCGCGCCAGGGGTGGAATACGCGCTGCGGGATGCCAACCTGATGCGCCGCTATCTGATTCAGGTGCTGGGTTATCGCGAAGAAAACATTTTGTATTACCCCAATGCCACCAAAGCCGATCTGGATACCCTCTTTGGCACGCGCGAGTACCCCCAGGGCAAAATTCACAACTGGCTTAAAAAAGACGCGCCGGTCTTTTTATAATATACCGGCCACGGCGCGCCCGGCCTCAACGGTCAGCGCTATCTGGTGCCTGTTGACGCCAATCTGGATTACCTACCCCAGACCGGTTATGCCCTGGAGACGCTCTATCAGAATATTTCGCGGGCCCCTTACGGTGAGCTGACGGTGGTGATTGATGCCTGCTTCAGTGGCTTTTCACCCCGTGGTACCCTGTTTCCGGGCCGCAGCCCCCTGGTGCTGGAGGCTGCCGGCCCGGATCCGGCGCCGCTGGGCAAAGCCCTGGTGATTAACTCCTCAGGTCAGAACCAGCTCAGCCACCGGTACGACGAAAAGCGCCACTCGCTGTTTACCTATTATTTTTTAAAGGGCCTGCAGGGGTCAGCAGATCTCAATCGCAATGGCCAGCTGACCGATGCAGAGCTGCAGCAGTACCTCAGCCAGCAGGTGCCTTATATGGCCCGCCGCCTCAATGGGGAAGAGCAGGAACCGGTTTTCTGGCGGCAGTCGCCCCGCGTGATGGTGCGTTACGCCCAGAACTGAAGCGCTGTTGATTCTGGGAACGTACTGATTTGTTATAATGCCCGCTATACTTTTGTGATACAGAATGCGCTGCAGAAATGAGGTTAGCCCGCATTTCTCACAAGGGTGCGCTCACATAGGGCGTAGGGTATATTTCGGGAGTTTTTACTGAACTCGGTAGCCTCTGAACAGGCCGTTTCACGCTTGATTCATTGTCTTTGTTCGTTCGCTGGGTGAAAGACGACAGGCCAAAGATAACCTGGTTTCAGGCGATTGAGATCTTGGTGAAGGGGCTCAGGCTCACGGTATTCGCAATCGCTTCAGAACCTGTCCCCACAGAGAACGAAAGGGGCACGCGCTCGCCAATTGACAGATCAGGTGCCCACCGACATGCAGGACGCGCGCCGCTACCTTCAACAGCTTGAGCCGAATTGTTCCGGCCTGGGCTTTGGCAAGCTCTGTGCCCGTCAATCCGAGCCGGCGAATCGCTTGCATCAGAACATACGCCAGCCCTGAAAACCAGAGCCGAAGCTGGTTGGCCCGAAACAGATGCGCTGACGTTCGTCCCGCAGC
>JACYMC010000191.1 GCA_015272195.1 Candidatus Sericytochromatia bacterium | reverse complement strand
TGGCAGTACTCATTTACAAACACAGACTCTTTAAAAAAATTAAACAACTCCAGCTGTTATTATACATGAGGCCCCCGGTCAAAATAAGGTGATAGGGATCCCACAAGCGGCAAGATCCTGTTCGCAAAGCGGGGTTCTGCGTATAATAGGTTAGACATTCAATACCGCAGCAAAGCAAAAGATCGTGATGGACCGAGCATGAGTGAACGCAACCCAATCATCGATATCAATGACCTGTACAAACACTTTTACCTGGGCTTCTGGCGTAAAAAAGTAGACGTTCTGCGCGGCGTCAACCTGCAGATCTACCCCCAGGAAACCTTTGGTCTGCTGGGCCCCAACGGTGCAGGCAAAACCACCACCATCAAAACCCTGGCCGGCCTGGTCAAACCGGGCAGCGGTGAGGTCAGTATTTTAGGCAGCTCCCCCTGGAATCCCAAAATTCGCCAGCAAGTCGGCTATCTGCCAGAGCACCCCACGGTGTATGGTTACCTGACAGGCACAGAATTTTTACAGCTCTGCGGCAAGTTCTTTCGCGTTCCCCAGCGCCAGCTCAAAAGCAAAATCCCCGAGCTGCTCGACAAGGTCAAACTGTCTGAAGAAGCTGCCGCCAAGCAAATTCGCACCTATTCCAAAGGCATGACGCAGCGTCTGGGTTTTGCTCAGGCTCTGATCAACGATCCCCAGCTGTTGCTGCTGGATGAGCCCATGTCGGGCCTGGACCCGATTGGTCGGCACGACGTGCGCGAGCTGATTCTGACCCTTAAAAAAGAAGGGCGCACGATTTTATTCAACTCCCATATTCTCTCAGACGTTGAAGCTATCTGTGATCGGGTGGGTATCATGGTCAATGGTGAAATCGTGGTATCAGGACCGATTCAGCAATTGCAGCGCCCGATGGACAACCTCTATCAGGTGCGCGTTCAGCGCCTTGACAAACTGGGCCTGACCAACCTCAAACGGCTTTCGCTGCGCTGTGTCAGCACGGGCCAGGGCCAGATTGAAGCCACCTTCAACAGCCTGGAGCAGGCCCTCAAAGCGGTCTCGGTGATTCGCCAGTCGGGGGCCGAGCTGCTGGAGCTGCGCACCCACTACCAGAGCCTGGAGCAGCTCTTTGTCAAAGAAGTCAAAAAAGCCCGGCAGGAGGAAGCGCAATGAACTTTTTACCCCTGGCCCGCAATACCCTGCGCGAAACCATCCGTGACAAAATTCTTTACGTCATCCTGCTCTTTGCCCTGCTGATGATTGCCTCCAGCATTCTGCTCTCGTTTTTGAGCCTCAACCAGCAGGACAAAATCGTCTTTGACCTGGGCCTTTCGGCCATCTCGATTTTTGGCCTGATTATCACGGTCTTTGTGGGCACCAACCTGGTCAGCAAAGAAATCGACAAAAAGACCATTTATCTGATTCTGAGCAAACCCATTCGCCGGGGCGATTTTATTCTGGGCAAATTTCTGGGCCTGAGCCTGACCCTGGGCGTGATTATTCTGGCCATGGCCGCCGCTTTTTTTATTGTGCTCTGGTACACCATGAGCCTGACTGAGAGTGACTTTATGGCCTGGCTGCCCAATGGCAGTATGGCGCTGGTCCTGATCTATATCGAGATGCTGCTGCTGACCGCTGCCGCGATCTTCTTTTCGACCTTTTCGACCCCGGTCATGAGTGCCATGTTTACCCTGGGCCTGTATATGATCGGCCACATGAGCAATGACATGCTCAATTTTGGCAAGCTCACCGGCCAGGAAAGCCTGAACCAGGTCATTGAAACCGTGTTTTATATCGTGCCCGATCTCGAACGGCTCAACCTCAAAAACGTGCTCGTCAATCAGCCTGTCAGTCCGGAAATTTTTGCCAGTAGCCTGAGCTATGGCCTGCTCTATATTGCGGGCCTGCTGCTGCTGAGCATGATGATCTTTGAAGGACGCGAATTCTGATGTCACTGGCCCGTTTAATTCTGGCCACGCTTTTTTGCACAGTGGCTTTTGGCAGTCACCTGCTGCATATGCGCCTGCAGCAAGCGCTGCCCCTGACCGATCCGGCCAACGACAAAATTCGCCTGATGCCCCCGGACTTTTTACGCTTTGTGACCCTCGGCCACAGCAATCTGATGGCCGATATGCTCTGGCTGCAGCTGATTCAGTACTATGGCGCCACTGCGCAGGAAAAAAGCTCCCGCCAGTACCTGTACCCTTATGTCGACACCATTACCTCCCTGAGCCCCGACTTTGAAGACGCCTATATCTTTGGTTCTTATGTGCTGAGCGATACGCCGGAGCAGGTCAAACAATCGCTGCAACTGCTCGAAAAGGGCATGCAACAAATGCCGGACTCCTGGATGATTCCTTTTCAGGCCGGTTTTGTCAGTTATCTGCACCAGAAAGACTACGCCAAAGCAGCAGATTATTTTGTGCTGGCTTCGAAGCGACCTGAGGCCCCCAGGCTTGCCCAGGAGATGGCCGCCCAGCTCAACCGCCGCACCAACGATTACAGCCGCTGCCAGCTCGGCCTGCGCCTCTGGCAGGATGCCTTTGAAAACGCCCCCGACGGCGAATTGCGCGCCAAAGCAGAAAAGCGAGGCATTGAAACCCGCTTTCACTGCGATCTGATCCTGCTGGAAGCCCTGATCAAAAAATACCAGCGCGACGCCCTGGCCACATGGGAAGCCAGCGTCGCAGCCGCCAAAAAAGCCGAAGCCGACACCCTGCCGCCCCGCCCCGCCAGCTTCTATCCCGCCAGCCTGGCCGAGCTGGTCAAAGCTGGCATGGTCAGCTCACTGCCCAAAGATCCCCTGCAGCGGGATTTTGTGTACCAGCCTCAGACCGGTAAAATCCAGGTTAAACCCCTGCCCTGGCCTGCTTATGAACTGGAGCTGCTGGGTTATGTGGTGGGCAAAGACCCCCAAAAGAAGCCCACAAATTAAGAAAAATTTAAACCGGCAATAAGAAAGAAAAACCGCATCAGTGCCCATGACAGATATATAGAGTCTGTTACAAAAAGGAGCTGCTGCGGTGAACGCCCTGAACTTTTCAAACAGTTACCGTGCCCCGCTGCTTTCACCCGATCAGCTCTTTGCGACGCCTCAACCCCCGCGCTTCCCCCGCAACAGTTTTAACAGCGTCTCGAACCTGCTCAACCAGCGCTCAAGCGCCCGACCCGATCAGGTGCAGTTAAGCATGCCTGCACTGACCCCCACACGCCCCACGGCCTTGCAGCCCCTGTTTGCCAACAGCGACAGCTGGCAGCCCATCTCACGCCCTGCGGCCAGCCGGCCGGCCCAGACCCCACGCCTGAGCCCCCTGCCGCGCACCCAGGCTCTGAGCCCCAATCAGGCTGTTCGCCATCAGCAAATCCAGCAGATCATTACCGACAGCGGCCTGAGCGAATGGCGCAGCGGCGTGCGCGAAACCCAGGGCAGCAACAAGAGCCCGCGCATCAATGAATACGCCCGCAATTCAAAATTTGGCCCCGGCTACGAATGGTGTGGCTTTTTTACGGCCTGGAACTACTCCCAGGCCGGCTTTAAGCACCCCCAGGATTTTGCGTCTTACCAAAAAGCCCGCGACTTCTTTTTGTACCGCTCGTACACCAGCCGCGACAGCGGGCTGCACCAGCGTCTCGACAACCTGCGCGCTGAACACAAAGCCGAGGGCAGCAGCCGCCAGTACTTTATTATGCCCGGCTCGCCCACCGAGCAATACGTCAAAAACTACAGTCGCTATTATGGCCACGTCGATCTTCCCAGCATGACCCACGATTGGCGCAACCTGCCGATCCAGCCCGGCGATATTGCCCTGTTTTCACATGGCCACGTGGGCCAGGTGATTTCTTACGATCCCAGCACCGGCAAGCTCGAAACCGTAGAGGGCAACACCTCAGGCAAAGGCCCCGACGGCAAAAACTGGTCTCAGGCCGTGGTACGCAAAACCTACGATCTCTCCAAAGAAGCTGATCGCAAGCGCTTTGACGGCTTTGGCCGGGCCGCGCTGGGCGATTTTGAATAAAACCAGCCCGGCAGCGCAAGCTTGGCAGCAAGCCCGGCACCGCGCTATCATACCCTTATGCAACGTATAGACTCACAACAAGCGCCCCCACCGGTGGGTCCCTACCCCCACGCCCGCCGTTTTGGCCCCTGGCTGATCCTGTCAGGGGTGGGCCCGCGTCAGGCCGGGCAAAGCAGCATTCCCGGCGTGACCCGCGATAGCGCCGGGCAAATCATAACCGAAGATATAGAGGCCCAGTGCCATGCGGTCTTTGCCAACGTGCGCCATATTCTTGAAGCTGCTGGCGCCCGCTGGGAGCAGCTGGCAGATATCACGGTCTTTCTCACCCATATGCAGCGGGACTTTGCCACCTTTAACGCCATTTACCGCGAATACTTCCCTGATCCGGCCAGCCAGCCCTGCCGCACCACCGTGGAGGTCAATGCCCTGCCTACCCCGATTGCGATTGAGCTCAAGTGCATAGCCTGGCTGGGTGAAGCCTGATGCTGCCCCCGCTGAATCTGAAGGTCTGGATCGATGCGCACCGCCACCTGCTCAAACCCCCGGTGGGCAACCAGCTGATTCACAACGGCGAATTTATTATCATGGTAGTGGGCGGCCCCAATTCGCGCACTGATTATCACGTGAATCAGGGTGAGGAGTTTTTTTATCAGCTCGAAGGCAGCATCACCCTCAAAATCATTGAGCAAGGCCAAATGACAGACATTGTGATCGGCCCCGGCGAAATCTTTTTATTGCCCGGCGGCGTGCCCCACTCCCCCCGGCGCCCGGCTGATACCATCGGCCTGGTGATCGAGCGCCAGCGCCGGGCCGACGAGCTGGACGGCTTTCAGTGGTACTGCGACTGCGGCCACAAGCTCTACGAAGAATTTTTATACGTCAGCGATCTCGTGACCCAATTGCCCCCGGTCTTTGACCGCTTTTATGGCAACCCGGCCCACTGTACCTGCCCCCAGTGCGGTCAGGTCATGACGCGTTAGACCGTTGCAGTCTTAACAAGTCACAACGCAGTCCCCACGCAACAGGAGCCTTTATGAAAATTGATATCCACACCCACATTATGCCGCCGGATCTACCGGATTTCAGCGCCCGCTTTGGCTATGATGGCTATATCAGCCTGCAGCACCAGCCCGATGGCAGCGTCTGGATGTGGCAAAACGGCCAGCGCTTCAGGCAGGTGCAGCCCAATTGTTTTGATGCCGAAACCCGCCTGCGCGAATGTGCTGAGCACGGTGTGGAGCTGCAGGTGCTCTCGACCATTCCGGTGCTGTTTAATTACTGGGCCCCGGCTGAACACGCCCTGGTGGTCTCGCGCTGTCTCAATGACCATATTGCCGACGTTGTCAGGCAATGGCCGCAGCACTTTATCGGTCTGGGTACGCTGCCATTGCAGTCTCCTGAGCTGGCCATCAGCGAGCTGGAGCGCTGCGTGCGCGAGCTGGGCCTGGCCGGGGTAGAGATCGGCACCCATGTGCAGGGCCTGAACCTCGACGATCCGGGCCTGTTCCGTGTGCTCGAAGCGGCCCAGGATCTGGGTGCGGCGGTCTTTGTACATCCCTGGGATATGCGCGGCAGTGAAACCATTCAGAAATACTGGTTGCCGTGGCTGCTGGCCATGCCTTTTGAAACGGCGGTGGCCATGGCCTCCCTGATTCTGGGCGGCGTGCTCGAAAAATTGCCCCGTCTGCGCATTGCCTTTGCGCATGGTGGGGGCTCTTTTGGCTGTTTAATGGGGCGCATTGAGCACGGCTTTCATGTGCGGCCTGATCTCTGTAATCTGCACAACCTCAGCAGCCCACGTGATTATCTCGACCGGGTCTATGTCGACAGCTTAGTGCACGAACTGCCCGCTTTGCAGGAGCTGCTGCGGGTCTACGGCCCGGAGCACGTCTGCCTGGGCTCCGACTACCCCTTTCCGCTGGGCGAAGCCGTGCCCGGCAGCCTGATTGAAAGGGCCGATCTGAGCCCTGCGCTGCGCCAGCGCCTGCTGGCCGGCAATGCCCTCGACTGGCTGGGGCTGAGCGGCCAGGGAACCTGAACCCCCCGCCCACCGTCTGCAAATTATTACCCCCACCATTGAGGTTGTTTATGCGCTATGGTCTGGCCCTGTCTCTCTTGCTGCTGAGTTTATCTCCCACTGCTGCCCAGGCACAGTCTGCCCCCATCGATCTGGAAGCCTTTAAAGGGGCCAAAATCTTTTATCGGCCCGGCTTTGCCTTTCTGGGCACGGGTGAACTTAACCAGAGCCTGGAATATGCCGGCTTCAGCCCTTACAGCCCGACCTTTATCAGCCACAGCGGCAGCGCACACCTGCTGCTGGATCAGATTCTGATCGGCGCCAGCGGCACAGGCCTCAGCGGCTTCCGCAGCGCGGCCAGCTCAGGCCAGACCGTTTCGGTTAACGGCGGTTATGGGGTCTTTCAGCTGGGTTATCAGATCGTCAAAGAAAACGGCTTCAGCCTTTACCCCATCCTGGGCATTGGCTCCGGCAGCACCCAGATCAGCAGCTCAGAGCCGCTCAACGGCCTCTTTGGCCTGACCGGCAGCCAGAATGTTTACCAGATGCAATCCAGCCAGGTGGTGCTGGATCTGGGCCTGGGCGCAGACTATCTGGTCAACTTCAGCGCCCACCCGGACTGGGATGCCGGCCTGCTGGTGGGTCTGCGCCTGGGCTACCTGCTGGTACCCTCACCGCCCCAGTGGCAGTCGGGGCCACGCCTGCTGAGCGGCAATCTGCCCGGCCTCAACAACCAGGGTTTTTACGTCAATCTGAGCCTGGGACTGGGCGCGCAGCGCAACTAAAGGCTATAATAGAGCCTATGAAGATCAACGCCCTGCTCTCGATCAGCCTCAGCGCGCTTTTACTGGCCTGCCAGGCCGGTGTCAGCCTGCCGCCGGCCGCCCTGCCCGGGCCACGCACTGCGGTCACAGCGCGCAGTGTCAGCAGCCACAGCATCACGGGCCAGGTGGCCCGGCACGCTCAGCTGCGCTCGCAGCATCTGCAGCATGCCCGCGACGTGCTGGTCTGGCTGCCGCCAGGTTACGACAGCAGCCAACAGCGCTACCCGGTACTCTACATGCACGATGGTAACAACCTCTTTGACCGGCGCACCAGTTTTGGCGGCAGCGAGTGGGAAGTCGACGAGCGGGCTGAGCAACTGATCCGCCAGGGCAGCATTCAGCCCGTGATCATTGTGGGCATTTACAACAGCCCGGCCCGAATGGACGAATACACCTGGCACCCGATGGCCCTCAACGGCCAGATGCAGGGCGGGCAGGGCGCACAGTACGCCCGCTTTGTGGTTGAAGAACTCAAGCCCTTGATCGACCAGACCTACCGTACCCGCCCGGAGCGTGCGCACACCGCCATGATGGGTTCTTCGCTGGGCGGGCTGATCTCGTTTTATACCGCCCGCGCCTACCCGCAGGTCTTTGGTCAGGTGGGGCTGATGTCGCCCTCAATCTGGTGGAAAGATCGCCAGATTCTAAACGATCTTGACGGCCTGCCCCCGGATCTGCGCATCTGGCTGGATATGGGCACGCGCGAAGGCCGCCAGCCTGAGGTGATGTTGCAAAACGCCAAAGATATGGCCCGTGCCCTGGAGCAGCGCGGCTTTGAACATTTTCGCAACCTGGCCTTTCACGTCGCTCCGGATGCTGATCACAGCGAACGGGCCTGGGCGGCCCGCATTGAGCACCCGCTGCGCTTTTTTTACGGCGCTTCGGCTTCCACAGCTTCAGCAGCCGCTTCAAAATAAGAGCCCAGATCCTGGGCTGCCAGCGCAATAAACTCATCGGGTGGCAGCGGCTTGCTGAAATAATAGCCCTGAATCATATCACAGCGGTTCTGCATTAAAAAGTCCAGCTGGGCAAATTTTTCAACGCCCTCAGCGACAACCTCCATGCCCAGACTGTGGGCCATGCTGACAATCGCCGAGACAATCGCCGCATCGTCGGGGTTGTGCTCAATATCGCGCACAAAGGACTGATCGATCTTCAAAATATCCAGCTTAAAGCGTTTGAGATAGGCCAACGAAGAATAGCCCGTGCCAAAGTCGTCCACGGCAATCGAGACGCCCTGTTTTTTGAGTTCACCCAGCTTGACCACCGTGTTGCTGACGTTTTTCATCAGCACGCTTTCGGTCAGCTCCAGCTGCAGGTGCTGGGGATTGAGGCCAGTTTCTTCGAGCACTTTGGCCACCAGCCGCACCATATCGGTGCGCTTGAACTGCTGGCCCGAGACATTAACCGTCACGCAGAGCGGATCATGCCCGGCGGCCTGCCAGGCCAGATTCTGCTCACAGGCCCGGCGCAGCACCCACTCCCCAATGGCCAGAATCAGATCGGTTTCCTCGGCCAGCGGAATAAACTGGGTCGGTGAAACCCAGCCAAAATCCTGATGATACCAGCGCAACAGGGCCTCCATACCCGTGACCCGGCGGCTGCGCAGGTCGATTTTGGGCTGATAATAAAGCCGGAACTCGTCCTGCTTGAGGGCCTTGTGCAGCGCGCTTTCCAGATTGAGGCGCTCATAGGCCCGGTTGCGAATAAAGCTGCTGTAAAAGGCGTAAGTGTTGCGCCCCTGCTCCTTGGCCTGATACATGGCTGTTTCAGCGCAGCGCAGCAGCTTTTTGATCTCACGGGTATCGGTGGGGTAGAGAGAAATACCAATGCTGACCGTGATATACAGCTCGTGTCCCTGAAAAGGGATCATCTGCTTGACTTCCTGGTTGATATCCGCCGCCACCTTGGCCGCGTCTTCTTCCTGGATCAGATCGGGCAGCAGCACGGCAAACTCGTCTTTGCCGAGATGAAAGACCCGCTCCTGGGAGCCGACACAGTTGATCAGGCGCTGGCTGATGGCCCGCAGCAGCAGGTCGCCTTTATCGTGGCCGAGGGCATCGTTGATGGTGCGAAAGCGATCCAGATCCACCACCAGCACGCCCACCAGCAGCTCTTCGGGCGTGGTCTGCACGTCCTCTATCAGCATCTGGTGAAACAGGGTCTGATTGGGCAGCTGGGTCACCGCATCATAATAATGGGAAGGAATACTCACATTGGTGATCACCGGCGAGGAAGCCAGGGCAAAATGGCGGTTGCCGGCGTGATTGGGCAGGTAGTGATGCACTTTGAGCATCAGTTCCTCAGGGCGAAAGGGCGAAAGCAGATAATCACGCTCCGGGTGCTGAGCCCCCAGCAGATGAATCTGATACAACTCCTCGTCCACGATCCAGAGCAAAGGAATCTCCTGGGTGTCGAGATCCGAGGCCAGGATTTCTTCAACTTCAGAGGGGTGCAAAGACTGGGTTTCGTAATCCAGAATAATCAGGGCCGGGGGCGTTGACTGGGCCTGGGCCACGGCCTCAGCGGCATCTGAAACCACTTCGGTTTCAAAGCCGCTGATCTGCAGCACGTCACTCACCTGCTGACGCACAGCCTCAGCCGGAATCACGATCAGAATGTTTTCAGATTCAGGCGAATGCATAGGCCATCAACAGCAACCCGGACACAGCAAGAGACGATTGGCTCACCGGCAAGCTATCCTGCTTTCATGCTTCAAAAATTTGCTTCATTCTAGCACAGTCAGCGGGCCAGCTGATCCCGCTCAATCGACTCAAACAGGGCCCTGAAATTGCCCTCGCCAAAGAGCGTGGCGCCCTTGCGCTGGATCATCTCATAAAAGAAAGGTCCCGCTTTGGCGTCATCATAGAGCAGGGCACCCTCTTTCATAAAGAGCTGCAGCAGGTACTTACCGTCTTCGCCGTCGACCAGCACGCCCAGCTCGCGCAGGCGTTCGATGTTTTCGGTAAAGTTGGTGACCCGGTGTTCTTTCAGACGCTGGGGCAGCATTTCGTAGTAGGTGTCGGGCACTTCCAGAAAGTTGAGGCCCCGCCGCTGCAGGGTGTCGACGGTCTCCTGGATATCGGGCACATGAAAGGCCACATGCTGCACACCCGGGCCGTTGTTATCTTCGACAAAGGTGTAGACCTGGCTGCCCTCAAAATTGGGAATGGCCGGCTCATTATTGGCCATTTTGATTTTGGACTCCGGATCATACATCACGATCGAGGCCAGGCCAGAGCCCTCATCACCCTTGGCATCTGAGGTATGAAACTCCACGCGCCAGTACTCTTCAAAGCCCATCACGTCACGCAGCCAGTGAATATAAGGCTGCAGGGTCAGCATATTGGCCGTGACGTGGTCGATGTGCTGGTAGGCCTGAATATCCCCCTGGGGGCTGTCGAGAGGCACCAGACCCGGCGGCAGACTTTCGAGCTGGCGCTCCACAAAACGGTAGCGCACCTCACCCAGCGGCGTGGTGATCTCAAACCAGCCGTAGGGCTGACCCGCATAATCAAGGCTGTGCTGCACGCCGGTGGCAAAAGTTGCACCGCGCTGGGCCAGCAGCTGGCGGGCGTGCTCCAGATTGCGCACCCGCAAACCCACCACGCCAATGCCGTCCGGATGACGGCGCAGATAGCGATCGGCGCGGCTGTCGCGCTCAGTCGGTGCAATACAGGCCATGGCAATGCCGTTTTTGCCAAAGAGCAGGGTGTTTTCGCCACTTTCGGCACTGTGACGCTCACTGGACCGGGCCATCAGGGGCAGGCCAAAAGATTCGGTATAAAACTGCAGGCTGCGGTCGAGATCGTTGACAAAGAAATCAAAAGTATCCCAGCCGATAATGCCCAGGCTGTCTTTTTTGGGATGTGACATACAATTACGCCTCCGTTATCACACTGTTTCTGCAACACAAAAACAGGGCTTCTGGAATCCATTATAACAGAGTCAGGGGGCTTCAGACCTGGCTGGCTTCCAGATGCTGGGCGGCCTGGCGCTTCATTTCCTGCACCATGGAGGCCAGACCATTGGAGCGCGTGGCCGACAGGTGGCGATCCAGACCGATCTGGTGCAAAAATCCCAGCTGGGCCTGCAGCACATCCTCGGGCTTCTGGCCCGAGAGCACCTGAATCAGCAATGAAATCAACCCCTTAACAATGGTCGACTCGCTGTCGGCACCGTAGCGCATGACACCCGCCGCCGGATCATACGCGGCCTGCAGCCAGACATTGGACTGGCAGCCCAGAATCCGGTGTTCTTCGGTTTTATACTGATCATCCAGCGGCGGCAGGTCAAAGCCCAGTTCAATAATAAACTCATACTTCTCCTGCCAGTCGCTGAACTCGGCAAACTCGGCCACAATCTCTTCCTGAATCTGAGCAATGCTTTTCATGGCAATTCCTTTATGCTTTTTTTTAATCTAACACAGGCCTAAGGCAGGGCGCCAAGCAGTTGCTGCACCGCGTCCAATGGCCAGCACTGGCCGCTGGCCACCTGACGCCGCAGGGCCTGGTACTGCTGCTGCAGCGATGGCCGGCCCAGCACCTGGTGCCAGAGCGCTTCGCGCAGCAGATCTTCAAACCAGCTCAGCTGCTGCTGACGCCGGCGTTGCGCAAAATGTCCCCGCTGGCGGGCCTGCTGCTCAAAGCCGATCAGGGCCTGCCATAAATCGTTCAGGCCCGTGTTTTCAAGCGCCGACAGCAGCAGCACGGGCACGTCCCAGTCGGGGGTAAAGCTGCGCAGGTATTTAAGGGTCAGCCGGCACTCCTGCTGGGTCTGGCGCGCCCGGATCAGATTCTGGCCATCGGCTTTGGTTATGGCCAGAATATCGGCCATTTCCATCACGCCCTTTTTGATGCCCTGCAGCTCATCACCCGCACCAGCCAGCAAAAGCAAGACATAGGCATCCACCATCTCACGCACGCTGATCTCACTTTGCCCCACACCCACCGTTTCGATCAGAATCAGATCGTAGCCAGCAGCTTCGCAGAGCAAAATGGTTTCGCGGGTGCTGCGGGCCACCCCGCCGAGAGCACCGCCCGAGGGCGAAGGCCGGATAAAGCAGCCGGGATGCTTTGAAAGCGCCTGCATGCGGGTTTTGTCGCCCAAAATGCTGCCCCGGCTCAGGCTGCTGCTGGGATCCACGGCCAGAACGGCCAGCCGCTTGCCCGCAGCCAGCAACTGCTGGCCAAAGGCCTCAATCAGGGTGCTTTTGCCCACGCCGGGTGGGCCGGTCAGCCCCACGCGCAAAGCCTGGCCACTGTAAGGCAGCAGGGCCTGCAGCACTTCACGGGCTTTGGCCTGATGGGCGGGCAAGCGACTCTCAATCAGGGTCACGGCCCGCGCCAGCATGCTACGGTCACCGCTGCGCACACCCTGGATATAATCGGCCACGCTGGGCGCGCGCGCGGGTCTTAAAGGGGATGTTTCAGACATGCCCTCATTTTAACAGAGCCTGAGACATCACACGTCAAACGCAACGGGCGCAGACGGTAAGCAGCAGAGGCTGTCAATTATCCGTTCAGGGCTGCACGCCCACATCACGCAAAAAGCTGACCACCATACCGGCAGTGGTTTTGGCACCGAGAGGCACCATCACTGCACGGGTGCGCTCCCAGCGGTTATCGCCATCACGGCGGTTGACCAGCTTATAAAAAGGGCGCACTTCGTTGGCCAGCTGACTGACCATCTGGGCTGCGTTGGTGCCGGGCGGATAATAATGGCCCCACTGGCCACTGGCCGGGTAAGGCCCGCCGTTCAGCCAGACGCCGTCGGGGTTGTGATTGCGCGAAGGCAGGTAACGGCCAAACAATTCATCGCAGGCGCGCTCGTAGGATTTGTGATACAAGAGCTGGGCCGGGCGCACCAGCGACATGGTGTGAAAAGGCACGCTGATATCCTGTAAAAAGTGGCTGGCCCGCGAGAACCAGGCCCAGCTCTCGGCCTGCTGCGGGTGATCTGGTGGCAGGGCCGGATTCCAGCTGTCGAGCGCCCGCTGGTAATACTCCTGGGCTTTGGTGCCGGCGCTGCGCAGGCCAAACCAGCCTTTGCCACCACTCAGCTCAGCATGCTCCAGGGCAGGCCAGAGGCCGTTATAGGTTGTGCTCTGGGCGTCGGGCCAGACGGCGTTCTGACCCAGGGTATCGCGCCAGTGACGCAGCAGATCGGCGGCACGGGCATGGCCATCGTGGCGCAGAATGGCTTCGATGTTGGTGTCCTGGTTATCGAGCGTCTGGTAGTAATAGCTATGGGATTTAACGTACTGGGTGTCAAAAATACGGCGGGCCAGCTCTTCGTCAAAACTGTCGTTGCGGGGTTCAGGTTCGGTGTCGGGCTGCATCAGCTCGGCCCGCAGAGCAGGACTGATGCGCAGCAGCGGCGCAGACTGCGCCATGGGCGCCTGAAAGGCCTGCAAGGGGGCGCGGGCAGCCGGCGGCGGGGTCCAGACCGGGGCAGACTGACAGGCGCTCAGAGACAACAACAGAACAGACAGGGCGGCAAAGGGCTTGAACGGCATAAGAACACTCCAGAAAGTCAATCGGTTAAAGAATCGCTATCTTTAAATTAATCATAAGTTAAGTTTCAAGATCTTTTGCAAGTCTTTTTTTGTGTTTCATTTTTACAGAAGCACAACGCCGGCCTCAGCTGCCCGTACTAAAAGATTGCCGTTCGTGGCGCAAGGCATCAAGATCATATGCGTACCCCTTAACACAGCAGCCCCTGACTGCATTCAGCTATAATGATGCCATGCAGAATAATAAACCAAAGCAACCCCCGGCAGGCACTGAACCTGAATACAGCCCTGAAGCCGAAGCAACAGCGGCACAAAAAAAACAGGCGGCGGCCCAGCGCCTGCTGATCGCATCCAACATCCTGCTGAACACCAGCCTCAGACGTGCAGCACGCGGCGTTTCGAGCCGGATCCATGAGCTGGATCAGACCGTTAAATTTATGCTCGACAATCACCAGGAGGTGGTCTTGCGGGTGCGCCAGATTGATATTGAGCACCAGCAGGGCGAGGTGCTGTCGATGCGCGTGGTCTGCCGAACAGACTTTGAAAACGTTTTGATTCTGGCCCAGAAGCTGCGTATGAAAATTGCTGCCTTCAGCGTGCATTTTACGGTGATTCTCTCGGCCCGCCCCGAATTTATGGCCCAGTACAATGACCAGATTCTGGCCATGGATCATCCACGCCTGTTTTTTGAAACCCTCGACGACATCAAGCGTCCGATTTTTTTAAATCTCAACCACTATATTACGGCCCGTATTTCGGATTAACATGCAGCAGACAAACATCAGCCCCCGCCGATGGCTCCGTGTTCTCCTGCTGGTTCTGTTGCTCACTTTCTGGCCCGATCAGGCCGGTCTGGCCCAGCGACCGGCACCCCTCGAAATTTTTGCCGAAGACGTTAAAGTCAATCTCAAAACGCACAGCAGTCGTTTCAGCGGCAATGTGCGGGTGCTGTTTGAACCTTATCAGGCCCGCTGCCAGAGCGCAGAAATTTTTTTGGATCCCCGTGGCCAGCAGGTAATCAAAATGGTGCTGCAGGGCGAAGTCACCCTGCAACAAGGCAGCAGCGTCCTCAAAGCCCAGCGCATCAGCCTGGATGTCCGCAGCAACCAGCTGCAGGTCAGCGGCAAGGTCTACACGCGTCTGCAGCTGGAGCGCCCGTTGAGTTTAAACTTGAATTAAGATCCACGCATGTTTTTGGTTTCAGTGCCGATAAAGATTCTGTACAGGTCTGAGAAAGGGTAAAGCATTTATGACGTATACCAACGGTTATCAGCCGCAAAACACCGGCGCCAGCGCCTATAGCCCCTTTAACCGCAGCGCAGGGGCCGCACCGCCGAGCTATGAAGGCTATCCGGCGGCTGTACCCATGGCTCCCGGCAACCCCTATGCTTCCCCACTGCCCATGGGCACCGATACCTTCTCACCTGTCAGCTCTTACCAGGATATGGACGCGATCTCAGGCAATATTGACAGCAAAATTGCTCAGATTCGTCAGGCCTTTGCCGCACCCGGCAGCGCACCCGCCATGCCTGCACCCGGTGCAGCCCCACGACCTGCAGCACAGGCTGTGCCTGACGCCGACATTCAGTGGGCTTTGCAACTCGAGCAGCGCGTGCAGCAGGGCCATGAACCCAACGCCCAGGAAGTGGCCCGTTACGAAGATATCGCTGCCCGCCTGCAGGCCCAGCACACCGGTGCTGCACCGGCACCTGCTGCCACACCCCAGGCTCTGGCTGCACAGACTGTGCCTGATGCCGACATTCAGTGGGCTTTGCAACTTGAGCAGCGCGTGCAGCAGGGCCATGAACCCAACGCCCAGGAAGTGGCCCGTTACGAAGACATCGCCGCCCGGCTCCAGGCCCAGCAAAGCGGTGCTGCAGCAGCACCCGCCGCGCCCAATGGCCAGAGTGGTCCCCGCAACTGGGCTGACTGGAGCAAACCCTTCAGCGTGCCCGCCGCACCCCAGATGCCTTTGCCCATTGCCGGACCAGGTGGTCAGGCCGTGGTGAACGTGCCAACCACCCTGCGCGGCGCGCCACAAAGCCCGCCGGCCGCCCAGCTGAATCAGGCCCCCGGACCCAACTGGGGCACACCGCCGGCAGCGCCGCAAATGCCACAGATGGCGCCTCAGGGCGCACCTGCCGCCCAGATGCCCAGCCAGCAAGAGATTGACTGGGCCCTGGCCCTTGAGCAGCGGGTCAACACCCAGAGTTACACCCCCACACCGCAGGAAACCGCACAATACGAAAACATTGCCCAGCGCATTATGGCAGCACAGCAGGCAGGCGCCAGACCCCAACAGCCTCAGGCACCGCAACAGCCCCAGATGATGCCGCCGCAGATGCCGCAGGCACCTCAGATGCCCACACAGGCACCGCCCCAGATGCCGCCGCAGCAGCCTCAGATGGCGCCGCAGCAGCAGGGTTTGCCCAACGGCCTGACCCAGCAGGAAATTGACTGGGCCCTGGCCCTTGAGCAGCGGGTCAACACCCAGGGTTACACCCCCAACCCACAGGAAATGGCGATCTATGAAAACATCGCCCAGCGTCTGAATGCCGGCATCCAGCAGGCACCACAGGCACCGCAAGCTCCCCAGATGCCTGCCATGCCCCAGTCCGGCCCCCAGTTTGTGATGCCCCAGTCACCCCCACAGATTCCGATTGTGCCTCAGCAGTATCCACAGGTTCAGCCCCAGACCCCCCAGTGGGTGATGTCACCACAGGATCAGCGCCAGACTTATTATCCGCAGCAAGGCATGCCACAACCCATGCCCCAGCAGCCCGGCTTCCCGCCGCAACAGCCTGGCATGCCGCCCGCGCCTGGCCAGCAAAACAGCAGCCCTGGCTTTATGGATCGGCTTAAAAACGCCTGGGGCGCGCTCTGGGAATAAGCTGACCGCATCAGCACATCTACACGCTCAGGTATAGGCCGCCAGAATATCCGTCCAGCGCGGATAACGCGAGGTCAGCCCGTAATCTTCAGGCCGCACCACCTGGTAACGGGTGCTGCGGACATGCAAACTGAAACGGTCCCAGGCACTCATCTGCCGCTGTAGCGCATAACACAGCGCCGGCAAAGCCGGTTGCAGGGGCAGTTTCCAATTTGCCCGCGCAGCCCCGGCGCTTCTGGCGGTCGCAGCCATTAAATCCATCACCGAACACCAGTTCTGACCGGGAACCAGCGCCGCCGGCGCAATGCCAGTACACAGACGCCGAACCACCAGTGCGGCCAGATCTGCCGCATGAATAAAATGCAGACCGCCATCAACAGACAAATACTGTAACAGCGGGGCAAAGCGCAGAGCCTGTGGCAGCCCGGCTGTCAGCGGTGTCAGGGGATGGGCAGCGCCATCCCCGCCCACAATCAGCGGTGGATAATAGAGCGTCAGGGGTATTGCGGGCGGCTGTTGCTGCAGCAAGGCCGCAAGGGCGGCCTTGCTGCGGATATAGTCGGTCCCCAGGGTATGGGCCTGGGGCCAGATCTGATGCCGGGCATCCAGCAGGCTGGCGGTTGAGAAGCAGTGGATCTGCCGGCAGCGCTCAGGATCCAGTGCGGCAAACAGGCGCCGGGTGGCATGAACATTCAGCGAAAAGGTCTGCGCCCCCCCCCAGGCCACCGCCGGGTGAATCAGGGCATCAAAGTGCCTGAAAAGATCTTTTTGCAGCGATGCCTGACACAAATCACCCACCCGCAGGCGCACCCGCGGATGCTGGCGCCAGACTGGCCAGAGCCGCTCAGGCTGCCGCACCCAGACCGTAATCTGGCAATCGGTCTGAGCCAGCAGTTCAGCCAGCAGATAAGATCCCAGACAGCCCGTGGCACCTGTCAACAAAACACGCTTCAAAGATAAGCACACATTAACCTTAACTTAATTCAAAAAATATTTTACCTTAAGAAAGTTTTGGGCGCCATGGCTGATAATAAGAGTGTGAGGACAGCTCAAAGCGTAGAGCCTTCCAAGTTTATACGTTGACAGGGAGAGAGATCATGTTTAAAAAAATTCAGGCCCTTCTTATCGGTGCCGCACTGCTGACCAGCCTGGCTGCCTGCGGCAACCAGCAAATGATGCAGCCCGGCATGGGCTTCCAGGATCCTTATGGCACCGGCTATGGTTACGGCACAGGCACTGGCAGCTGGGGAACCGGTGGCACCGGCTATGGTTACGGCACAGGCACTGGCAGCTGGGGAACCGGTGGCACCGGCTATGGTTACGGCACAGGCACTGGCAGCTGGGGAACCGGTGGCACCGGCTATGGTTACGGCACAGGCACTGGCAGCTGGGGAACCGGTGGCACCGGCTATGGTTACGGCACAGGCACTGGCAGCTGGGGAACCGGTGGCACCGGCTACGGATCCGGTTATGGCTACGGCGGCTACGGCAGCACCAACCCTTATGGCGCATACAGCGCCAGCAACGCAAACACCACAACCCAGACACAAAACGCTACCCGCTGACATCCGTCATCTCTCCGTCAATGTATTGTCACTTTCGCCCGCTGTTATATGCAGCGGGCGAAGTCGCGTTTTTGGATTGTTTCTGCTTTTTTTGATCTCTTTTTGATCTCTTTCACGCGAAAAGTCTTTACTTTTTGAGACTGCAATATTAAGATAAAGTTATGGATAAATGAATTTGGAGTTTGAATTCGGGTTATGTTGAAAAAAATCTTCAAAACCACATTGATTGCCCTGACACTGGGCACTGCTTTAAGCGCCTGCGGGCACGCCCCCATGTACCCTGGTTATGGCTCGCCCTATCTGGGCGGTGGCTATCAGGATCCTTACGGTACCGGCACCGGCTGGGGCACAGGCTCTGGCAACTGGGGAACCGGCGGCAGCTGGGGCACGGGCTCTGGCAACTGGGGAACCGGCGGCAGCTGGGGTACAGGCTCTGGCAACTGGGGAACCGGCGGCAGCTGGGGTACAGGCTCTGGTAGCTGGGGAACCGGTGGCACCGGTTATGGTTACGGTTACGGCACCTACAGTGCCAACACAAACGATTCAACCCGCAACACAAACACCACACAAAAATAAATTTTTCTCCTGATTCATTGTCCTGGTCCGTGTTGCCACTGGCACATGGACCTTTCGATTTTCAGCGCGCATCTGTACGTCATGCGTACAAGTTTGTGTTAGAATAAAGACAAGAAGTTGTCGTACAACCTGCTGAAACCCAGAGTTTCTGATCTCTCTGATAACAGCTGGATTGGTTCCACATCATGCCTAAAGCATCCTGACGATCTGGCTGGCACGACAAACTTCGTGGTCCTCCCATTTAAACCAACGCATATCTTTTGCCTGGGCGAACTTCATAAACGCTGCCCGTTTCGTTTCGCCACGTGTCCTGAGTATGCACCTTGACAATTAAATAAAAAGAACATTCCCCCCATCCTCTTAACCATGTACCCACGATAGAAATGAGGTTAACTTAGCACTGTGTCAAAAGAAATCGTTGTAAGCGAATCAGAAAAAATCGCAGTTGTTCTGGAAAAAGGCGTCGTTCAGGAATTTTACCTGAGTGAAGGCGAGCAAAACGTCGGAGATATTATTCTCGCCACCGTCGAATCGATTGTACCGGCCATTGAGGCCGCCTTTCTGAACATCGGACGCGAAAAAAGCGGTTTTATCCACGTCTCTGATTTGCCCGCCAGCAAAAAACAACAAAGTGGCATCCGCCAGTACCTGAAACTGCAGCAGCAAATGCTGGTCCAGGTCACCCGCGAACCCACGGGCAATAAAGGCGCCTGCCTGACAGGCTTTATTCAGCTGCCGGGCCGCTTTCTGGTTCTGACCCCCTTTGAGCGTCGGATTGGCCTCTCAAAACGCATCTTTGATGCCCGCGAGCGCGCCCGTCTGGCCCGTATTGCCCGCATGATCTGTGGTTCAGGTTATGGTATTGTGCTGCGCCCCGAAGCCGTCGGTCAGTCTGAGCAGACCCTGCGCGACGACCTGAAAATTCTGCTGGGCCGCTGGAAGCATATTCTGGCCCAGTCCGAAAAACAAAACGCCGGTGCCACCCTCTACCGCGATCAGGACATTCTGGAGCGCATTCTGCGCGAAGGTGCAACCAGCGCAGTCAGCCGCATTATTGTTGACGGTCAGGGCACCTTTGACCGGGCCATGAAATACTTTGGCAACTGGTCTGATACCAAAGCCCGTGACAAAGTGCGCCTTTACAACGGCCAGGTGCCCATTCTGAGCTACTATGGCATTTACCAGCAGCTCGAAAAAGCCATTCAGCCCATGGTGCATCTGCCCAGCGGCGGCACATTGGTCATTCAGCAAACCGAGGCCCTGACCTCGATTGACATCAACACCAGCTCCATGACCTCCACCGACAACCAGCCCGAAACCATTCTGCGCACCAACTGCGAAGCGGCCGAAGAAATCGCCCGCCAGCTGGTGCTGCGCGATATCGGCGGCGTGATCGTGATTGACTTCATTGATATGGACAATCCCCGCGACCAGCAGATCGTCTGGCAGAAACTGGCCGACGCCCTGCACCACGACAAAGCCCAGCCCCAGATCAACTACTTCTCTGACTTTGGCCTGGTCGAAATGACCCGTCGCCGCCAGCGCCAGCGCCTGAGCGAAATGCTGACCATGCCCTGCCCCACCTGTCAGGGTGTTGGCCGCATCCGCAACCTGCTGTACCGATCAGACATTCTGACCGGCGAAGGCATGAAAATGCGCATGCCCGTGATTCAGCCCGAAGAAAAGCAGAGCCGTTACAAAGGCGGCAGCGAAAAAAACGACCGGCCCGAAAAATCAGAGCGGCAAAGCAGCAGCAGCAGCAGCAGCAGCAGCAGCAGCCGTCAGAACGGCCGCAACCGCAACGCTGCACCCGCCCCGGCCAAACCTGCTCCCGTAGAAAAGCCCCGCTTTATTGCGCCGCCTGAACCCGAGCAGGAAGTCAGCAGCAGCAAAGCCCAAATCGATGAGCGGCCCGAAGATCTGCTATTTGATGACAGCATCTTCACCAGTGAGCTGACCGAAGAAATTCTGAGCAGCTACATTGAGCGCGAAGACGATCTGAACGTGCCCCCGGCGCTGGCCAAAACCCTCGATAGCATTCTGGAGCAGATTGCTACCGAAGGGATTGCCAGCCTGAGCCAGCGCAAACATGAAGTCACTGATGCCGAGGAGGCAGAGGATGACGACAGCGACGCTGACGAAACGTCCGCTCAGGATTTTGAAGACGAAGACAGCAGCTCCCAAGCACCGGAAGAAGCCGAAGAAACCGAAGAAGCCCCCGAAGCTGCCGTCAAAAAACCTGCCCGCAGCCGTTCAGGCACGCGCAAACGCAGCAGCAAAGCCGCTGAAGCCGAAGTCTCTGAACCTGACGCAGAAGAAGCCGAAGCCGCTCAGCCTGACGAAGCCAGTGCTCAAGACAGCACCGACAGCAGCGCCCACGACGAAGCGGAGTCTGACACGGATGCCACCGAACGGGTCCCTGCAGCCAATCTGGCTGAGTCTGTTCTGAGTCGCTCTGGCACAGAGTCTGCCGAAGCCGCCAAACCGGCCAAGCGCCTGCTCACCCGCCGGCGTACGATTCGCAGCTTCCGCCCCAAGCGTTGACCCCAGGCTGTGTCAGCGTGTTTGACTATTGCTGAGCGGCCTGTTACGGGCCGCCCGGCATTTCTGGAGGTAAAGCCATGACCCCTTCTGTTTCAAGCCCTTCTGCGCCACAACGCCGCGAACCCAAGCCGCCCTGGCTTAAGGTTCGTCTGGCTGCCGGCGATACCTACGCCCACCTCAAAGGTGTGCTGCGCGAGCGCCAGCTGGTGACCGTCTGCGAAGAGGCGCGCTGCCCCAATATTGGTGAATGCTGGGGCGGTGGCACAGCCACCTTTATGCTGATGGGTGACACCTGCACCCGTGGCTGCCGCTTTTGCGCCGTCAAAACCGCCCGCAAAGGCCAGCCGCTGGACCCGGACGAGCCGGCCAAAATTGCCGAGGCCGTGGCCGCCATGAACCTGGATTATGTGGTGCTGACCTCGGTGGATCGCGATGACCTGCCCGATCAGGGTGCACAGCACTTTGCCGATACCATCCGGGCCATTAAGGCCGCTCATCCGGGCATTATTGTCGAGGTGCTGATTCCTGACTTTCAGGGCAATCAGACCGCCATGCAGACCCTGCTCGAAGCCCAGCCCGAAGTGATTGCCCACAATCTCGAAACTGTGGCCCGGCTGACCCGCCGCGTGCGTGATGTGCGGGCCACCTACCAGCAGTCGCTGGACGTGCTGGCCTGGTACAAACAACAGGACCCCAGCCGCTATACCAAATCGGCCCTGATGCTCGGCCTGGGCGAAAGCGAAGCCGAAGTGCTGGGTGCGATGGACGATCTGCGGGCCGTGGGCACAGATATTCTGACCATCGGCCAGTACCTGCAGCCCACGCGCAAACATCTGCAGGTGGAGCACTTTGTGCCACCGGAACGTTTTGAAGCCCTGCGCGTGGCCGGCGAGGCCAAAGGTTTTTTGTTTATTGCATCGGGCCCGCTGGTGCGCAGCTCTTACCGGGCCGGCGAGTACTTTTTAAAAAACACCATCGAAACCCAACGAAGAGAGCAAGCCCATGATTGAAGTCAAACTCCCGGATATTGGCGAAGGCATCGCCGAAGGTGAAATTGTCAAATGGTGTGTGCAGCCGGGCGATACCGTGGCTGCTGAAGCCCCGCTGCTGGAAGTACTAACCGATAAAGCTGCCGTTGAGATTCCCGCCCCGAGCGCCGGCGTGGTGCACAAACTGATGTTTGCCGAAGGTGATCTCGTACCCGTGGGTCAGGTGATCGTACAGCTCAGCGCCCCCGGCAGCAGCCCGGAACCCGAATCTGCCGCGCCCACAGCCGAAACACCTGCAGCCCACGTCGCGGTCGCGCCAGTACAGACAGCTTCCGGCGAAAGCCACGGCAGCGAACGGCCACCGGCTACCCCGGCCATTCGCCGGGCCGCCCGCAAACAGGGCATTGATCTGCAGCAGGTCAAAGGCAGCGGCCCTTACGGTCGCATTTTGCAGCGCGATCTGGCCAGTGCGCCTGCGGCTGCAGCGCCGACCACCAGCCCGGCACCCGCAGACACCGCGCCGGCAGCAGCCAGCAAGGAGAGCGGCACAGCCAACGAAACCCGCGTGCCGCTGCGTGGCATCCGGCGCAAAATTGCCGAACAGATGGTCAAAGCCAAATTTACGGCTCCCGACTTTTTGTATGCCGACGAAGCCGACCTCAGTGAGCTGGTGGCCTTTCGCAAGGCCATGGCCGCTGAACTCACAGCCGAAGGCATCAAGCTCACCTATCTGCCCTTTATCGTCAAAGCGGTGGTCTCTGCCCTCAAAAAATACCCGAGCCTCAACGCCAGCCTCGACGAAGACAGCCAGGAGCTGGTCTACAAACATGACTATCATATTGGCATGGCCACGGCCTCGCCCAACGGTCTGTTTGTGCCCGTGATTCATCACGCCGACCGCAAAAGCCTGATCGAACTGGCCCAGGAAATAGAGACCCTGGCCAGTGCGGTACGCGAAGGCAAAGCCACGCCCGAGATGCTGCGCGGCGGCACCTTTACCATCACCAATATCGGGGCGATTGGCGGGCTGATGTCAGCCCCGATTATCAATCACCCTGAAGTGGCCATTATGGGCGTCAACAAAATTTACCAGAAGCCCATGGTCTATAACGACGAGATCGCGATCCGCTGGGCCTGCACCCTCTCGCTCTCGTTTGACCACCGCGTGGTCGATGGCTCTGACGGCGCGTATTTTACCAGCCACATTATCCGGCTGCTGCAAAACCCCCGCCGTCTGCTGCTGGAAGCCTGATGACCGCATGCCGCTCTTTGAAGTGCATGATCTGGGTTTGCGCCCCTTTGCCGAAGTACACCAGCTCCAGCAGAACTGGCTGCAGGCCCGGATTCAGGACACGATCGGGGATCGCCTGATTCTGACCGAGCATCCGCCTGTCTACACTCTGGGTCGCAAAGCCCAGGCCAGCAACCTGCTCGACACGGGTAACACCCCCGTCCTGGCCATTGAACGCGGGGGTGATGTGAGCTTTCATGAACCGGGCCAGCTGGTGGCCTACCCGATTTTTGCCCTGCCCCCGGCACGGCGCGATATTATGGCCTTTATGCATGGCCTCGAAGCCGCCCTGATCACCACCCTGGCACATTTTGGCGTGCAGGGTGAGCGCGACAGCCGCAATACCGGCGTATGGGTCAAAGGCCGTAAAATTGCGGCCATCGGCATTGCCGTGCGCCGCTGGGTCAGCTGGCACGGCCTGGCCCTCAATGTCAACAACGATCTGCAGCTGAGCCGGGGCATCCGGCCCTGCGGCTTTGACGCCAGCCTGCAGACCAGCCTGCAGCAGGAAAGCGGCCAGGCCCACAGCATGAGCAGCGTCAAAACCAGACTGATCGATGCCCTGCAGCACTGGTGGGCCTGAACATGTCTGATACCATTCTGCTGCTGAGCCGCCAGAGCGATCTGGCTCACCACCTGCTGCAACACTTTCAGCAGCACAAGGCCCTGCGCTTTTACCCCAGCCTGGCCGGGCCCCAGGAACTGCATTCACTATTGCAGCGCCTCAACCCCCAGGTGGTGCTGGTAGGGCCAGATATCACCAGCGCAGCAGATGCCCCGGCCCTGCGCGAACTGTTGACCAGCGCCCACAGCCCGCCCCTGATCTTTTTGCAGGCCGCCCACCATCCCAGGCCTTCTGAATTCTGGCAGGCGGCGCTGGACTGGGGCGCGGTTGAAACCGTGGCCATGTCTGAAAAAAACTGGCTTAAAACCCTGCTGCAATATGTTGAGGCTCTGCTGCCTCTGGGGCGTGAATCCCGACGCCAGCGGCAGTCGGCCGCGCTCAAAGCCGCAGAATCCCGCCGGCTGACGCCCACGCCCTGCCGCCTGCTGCTGATTGGCGCTTCAACAGGTGGCCCCCAGGCCCTGGCCCAGATTTTGAGCGAACTGCCCGCCAGCTTTGCCCTGCCGATTCTGATTGTACAGCATCTGCCCGGCGGCTTTACCGACTCGCTGGCCCAGCAGCTGCAAAGCCTGAGTGCCCTGCAGGTGCGCGAGGTTCAGCCCCAGGATCAGCTGCAGGCAGGTCAGGCCCTGATTGTGCCCGGCAGCCAGCAGGTGCGCCTGCTGCGCAACGGCCAGCTGGTGCTGTACAGCGCCGAGGGGCACAGCCGCCCCTCGGTGAATCTGACGCTGATATCAGCGATTCAGGCCTTTCAGCAGAAGGTGCTGGCCCTGATTCTGACGGGCATGGGCCAGGACGGCCTCGACGGCGTACAGCGCCTCAAGGCCGCCGGCGGACGCTGTCTGGCAGAGCACCCCAGTTCCTGCGTGGTTTACGGCATGCCCCGTGCGGTGATCGAAGCCGGCCTGGCTGACCGGGTGCTGCCCCTGCCCCGCATCGCCAGCGAGCTGAAGCGCTGGGGCCAGCCCCAGACACCCAGGGCTCTCCAAAAGTCGTGAAAGGGCATAAAATAAACCTCACCAAGTTAAAAACCTGATGAGGATTATATGAAATGCACCACTGTACACCGCTTTTGAAGATTTGGGAAGGTATTCCCGAGTACC
>JACYMC010000182.1 GCA_015272195.1 Candidatus Sericytochromatia bacterium | reverse complement strand
GCATGGGGCTTGGCGCCCATCAGGTCAATACAGCTTTTCATCAAATTGAAAATTCTATCGGTGTGTCATTATTGGCCTATACTCTGCTTCTGAAGCTGAAAGCAGACAGTATTCCCAAGGACAAAAGCTGGAGTATCTTCGATTTGAAAAACCAATTTTTGAACGAATGTATGCAGCAAAAATTGCTCAGTTTTGAGTCTGTTAGATCCCGAAAAGCTCATTACCGGGCGCTTTTGAGCAGGTTATCGGCATGAAAGGTGGATACATTGAGTCCTGAGATGGTTTTATTGTCTCAGATCAGGAACTTAAAATCACGCTGATTCTGTCCGGTTTCTGGGGAGCAGTATAGTGTGGCATAAAGCCCGGAGGCATTGCAAATTCAGGGTGGCGGTAACAGAGCCAGAGCAGCAGTTTTGTGCTCTCGCTTTGACTATAAGCAGACTGAGGCTACAGCCGCAGCGAGACGCCCTGCAGCCAGGGGCTGTAAGGGTCAGCTTCAAGGCCCGCAGCACCGGCTGGTGAGCTGGCCGGTGCTGCCTGTATGTGCAGCAGCGCGGCCAGCAATTCAGCGGGAACGCAAGGCTGACGCTGCAGGCTCTCGGCGTGAGTCTCAACAAAATGGGTAAAGGTCTCGCCACTGGCAAAGGCCGGGTGAGCAATCACACGCCGCAGATAGCCCAGATTGGTTTTGAGGCCCAGTACGGTGTAATCGGCAATGGCTCGCTGCAGTTTTTCAATCGCGTCAGCCCGGTTGCTGCCGTGTACAATCAGCTTGGCCAGCATGGGGTCATAAAAGGGGTTGACCGCATAGCCGGGGTAGAGTGCAGAATCCACACGAATACCGTAACCCACGGGCTCCTGCAGCACGGCTATCTGACCGGTGGTGGGCAAAAAGCCCTGATCCGGATCTTCGGCATACAGGCGCACCTCAATGGCATGGCCGCGCGGCTGAATCTGCTCCTGGCTGTAGGGCAGGGGCAAGCCCGCCGCAATGCGGATCTGCTCTTTGACCAGATCCAGACCGCTGACCATTTCACTGACCGGGTGCTCCACCTGCAGGCGGGTATTCATTTCGAGAAAGTAATAGCGGCCCTGATCGTCGAGCAGCATTTCGACCGTCCCGGCATTGGTGTAGTTCACCGCTTCGGCGGCTTTGACCGCTACCGCACCCATCTCAGCACGCAGGGCAGGGCTCAGGGCCACCGAAGGGCTTTCTTCGACAATCTTCTGGTGGCGGCGCTGAATGGAGCACTCACGCTCCAGCACATGCAGGGTCTTGCCGTGGCTGTCGGCCAGAATCTGAAACTCAATGTGGCGCACGTTGTCAAAATAGCGCTCCAGCAGCATGCTGTCGTCCCCAAAGGCTGACAAAGCCTCACGTTTGGCGGCAGCCAGCGCGGCCGGCAGCGCTTCGGCATCCCGCACCACGCGCATGCCCTTGCCGCCGCCGCCGGCAGAGGCCTTGACCAGCAGCGGAAAACCAATCTGGAGCGCCTCCTGCTGCAGGCGCTCCAGAGACTGCTCGGCGCCCGTATAACCGGGTACGGTGGGCACACCGGCGGCCTGCATGGTTTCTTTGGAGGCCATTTTACTGCCCATCAGGCTCATGGCCTCGGGCGAAGGGCCAATCAGGGTCACGCCGGCTTCGGCCAGGCTGCGGGCAAAACCGGCGTTTTCACTTAAAAAGCCGTAGCCCGGATGTACAGCCTCAGCCCCGGATTGCCGAATCACGTCCAGCAGTCGCGGAATATTGAGGTAAGACTCAGCCGCTGGGGCCGGGCCTAGCAAAAAGGCCTCATCGGCCAGGCGCACATGCATGGCTTCTACATCGGCTTCAGAGTAAACGGCCACGGTGGCAATACCCATTTCGCGGCAGGCGCGGATTACCCGCACGGCAATCTCGCCCCGGTTGGCAATCAGAATTTTGTTAAAGCAAGGGTTTTTCATGGGCTTCATTATACCAAATGGCTGGCTTTGCAGCGCCTTGCACACCCACTTCAAAAAAAGGGTATAATTCCTGACAATCCCGTCGAAAGGACCTTCCGATGCGCACAATGCTTGCCCGCACCTGTTTACTCGCCAGCCTGGCCAGCCCGGCCCTGATTTCACCGGCTGCCCTGCTGCCGGCCCTGGCCCAGAGCGATATGAAAACCCAACAAGTCACCGAAACGCGTGGATCGGTGACCATCAACTGGACTGAAGGCCTGATTCAGGTCACCGGCAGCGGCAGCCCACCGGATCGGGGCAATCTGCACCAACGCCGCCTGATGGCCGAGCGCCAGGCCCTGACGGACGCTTTTCGCCAGCTGGCAGAGGTCACCCAGAGTTTGCGCGTGGATGCCGAAACCTTGGTACGCGACTACACCCTCGAAAGCCCGATGCTCAAAGAGCAGGTGAGCAATCTGGTCAAAAACGCCCAGCGCCTCGACACCCGCTATCTTGACAACGGCACCATTGAAGTGGATCTGGCACTGAAGCTTTATAACAGCAGCGGCCTCAACGGCATTCTTCAGCCCCAGAAGCACATTGTGCCCCCTCCGCCTGTGACCCTTGAAGCGGACCCCCAGCCCGGTGATTATACCGGCGTGATCGTCGACTGCCGGGGCCTCGGCCTCGAAGCCGCCCTCAGCCCGGCCATTCTGGCCCAGAGTGGCGGTGAACTTTATCTGAGTGAATTGCCCTTTGACCCGGATTATGTGATCAACCAGGGCATTGTGGGTTACGCTCACAGCCTTTCTCAGGCCCGTCAGAACCGCCGGGTCGGCAGCAAGCCCCTGATTATCAAGGGACTGAGCACCAGCGGTGCCTACCGGGCTGACGTGATCATTTCAGACATCGATACCCGCCGGCTGCTGGGCCTCGAAGCCCAGGGCAAGGTTTTAAGCCAGGCCAAAGTCATTTTTGTGCTCTGATGCCAGCATCAGACCCATAAAACAGCAAAACAGGCCCGCTCAGATAATAACTGGCGGGCCTGTTGACATCAGGGCTCCTAATACTACAGCGAGGAATTGCAAAATTTGTTCTGAAAAGCAAGGCGTCGCTTGCGGT
>JACYMC010000204.1 GCA_015272195.1 Candidatus Sericytochromatia bacterium | reverse complement strand
TATTTTTTTTGGCTGCTTATGGCTACCTTTACCAACAGAATCCGTTAGAGTCAGATTCATTTTAAAAAGACGCGCTTTAAACAGCGCCTACCAGGATGGGTCAGACTCTAAAATAAAGCATGTCCTGTCATTTACTCTGGCTGCGCAACGACCTGCGGCTGCACGATCACCCCATTTTCAGCCAGCCGGCACATTTCCTGCTGCCGGTCTATATTCTGGAACCCCGCGACTATGCGCTCCTGCCCGACGGCTTCAGCAAAGCGGGTCCCTGGCGACTGCAGTTTTTACTGCAGAGCCTGCGTGATCTGGCCGCCCAGCTGGCCGCCCGTGGCAGCGGGCTCCTGTTTGCCATCGGTGAACCCCAAAGCCTCTTACCGGCCCTGATGCAGCAATACCAGCTGCAGACCCTCTGGACCGGCGCTGAGGTCACGCCTGAAGAAATCGCCCAGCAACAGGCCGTGGCGGCCGCCCTGCCCCCCGGCTGCCAGCTGAAGACCTTCTGGCAGCGCAGCCTGTTTCACCCGGACGATCTGCCCGGCAAGATGGGCAGCCAGCCCGAGCGACTGCCCCAGGTTTTCAGCCCTTTCCGGCGGCAAATCGAAACATCCGGGGCGCGCTGGCGCGCGCCGCTACCCGTCCCTGAGCAACTGCCCCGGATACCCGGCGAGCTGAGAATCAGCGGTGTTGAAGCCGATGGCCGTTTACCAGGCTCGGATCCCTGGCCCGAACTGACCGAGCTGGGTCTGCAGGCACCCATACCCGATGCCCGCAGTGCCGTGCCCTTCAGCGGCGGCGAGAACGCCGCCCTGGCGCGTCTGCAGCACTACCTCTGGACCAGTCACGGCATTGCGTGCTACAAAGAAACCCGCAACAGCACCATCGGCCCGGACTACTCCAGCAAGTTCTCGCTCTGGCTGGCCAACGGCAGCCTCTCGCCGCGGCAGATCATGGCCGAAGTCAAACGCTACGAGGCCGAATACGGTGCCAATGATTCGACCTACTGGCTGTATATTGAGCTGCTCTGGCGCGATTATTTTTTCTGGCTGGCGCGCCAGCACGGTCCGCGCCTGTTCTGGGCCCGCGGGCTCAAAGATCAACCGCCTCTCAGCCAGCCCGATGCGGACCTGCTGCAGCGCTGGCGCGACGGCCAGACCGCCGATAATTTTATCAACGCGGGCATGCGTGAATTGCAGGCCACAGGCTACCTCTCCAACCGCCTGCGCCAGAACGTGGCCTCTTATCTGGTCCACCATCTCAAACAGGACTGGCGTGCCGGGGCCCGCTGGTTTGAGCATTGTCTGATCGACTACGACCCCTGCAGCAACTGGGGCAACTGGCTCTATCTGGCCGGCGTGGGCACGGATCCGCGCACGCGGGTGTTTAATCCGCGCAAGCAGGCCCAAAACTATGATCCGAGTGGCGACTACCGGCGGTTGTGGGGCTGAAGCAGACCGCGACCTGGTGGGGTCTGGCCGCTGGCGGCCAGCTTGAGCAGCTGCGCCAGACTCTCGGCATAATCGGCCCCTTCGTGAATATCCTGCTGCAAAAAGGCCCTGATATCCGGCAGCACCTGCAGGGCCCGGTCCAGCTCCGGGGAGCTGCCACGGGTATAAGCGCCAATCTGCACCAGGTCGGCAGAATGCTCGTAAATGCTCAGGTTTTCGCGCAGCCAGGCGGCGGCCTGGCGCTGCTCCGGGGACATCAGGTCCTGGGCCAGGCGGCTGATGCTGCCGGCAATATCCACCGCCGGGTAGTGGTTGCGGGCCGCCAGATCGCGCGAGAGCACAATATGGCCGTCGAGAATGCCGCGCACGGTGTCAGAGACTGGCTCATTGACGTCGTCGCCTTCGACCAGTACGGTATACAGGGCCGTGATGCTGCCCTTGTCAGAGGTGCCTGAACGCTCCAGCAGGCGCGGCAGCACGGCGTACATCGAGGGCGGGTAGCCGCGCGTGGCTGGAGGCTCACCAATCGCCAGCCCAATTTCGCGCCGGGCCATGGCAAAGCGGGTTACCGAATCGAGCATCAGCAGCACGCTCTGGCCCTGATCGCGAAAATACTCGGCAATCGCCGTGGCGGCATAGGCACCCTTGATGCGCAACAGGGCCGGCTGATCTGAGGTCACCACCACCAGCACCGAGCGGGCCAGGCCCTCAGGGCCCAGATCGCGCTCAATAAAGTCGCGCACTTCGCGCCCGCGCTCGCCGATCAGGCCAATCACGTTCACGTCAGCGCGGGCGTGGCGGGCCATCATGCCCAGCAGCGAGCTTTTGCCCACGCCCGAGCCCGAAAAAATGCCCAGGCGCTGGCCTTCACCGCAGGTCAGCAGCATATCGATGCTGCGGACTCCCAATGGCATGACCGTCTCAATGCGGCGGCGGCTGAGGGGCGAGGGCGGGTCAGCATCAAGGGAGTAGCGCGTGGCCGTGACCGGCGCGGGCAGGCCGTCCAGCGGGCGACCAAAAGGATCAATCGTGCGCCCTTTGAGGGCCTCACCCACAGCAATCAGCTGGGACTGGCCCGTGGCCACCACCGGCGCACCAGCCCGGATACCGCTGACCTCGTCAATCGGCATCAGCAGCACGGTGTGATCGCGAAAACCGACGACCTCCGCCCGGCGGGGCTGGCCTTCACAGTGCACATAGCACAGTTCGCCCAGCTGTACGGCCGGGCCCTCGGCTTCAATCACATGGCCAATCATGCGGGTGACATGGCCTGTGTTGACAAAGAGGTCCAGCTGATCGAGTAAATGAAAGTAGGCCGCCAGGCGCTGTGGCGCGGTGTCAGAAGATTCATGTGCAGACATAAACTCAGTGTAACGGTTTTAAAGAGGCTGCGCCAGCGCTCTCAGCCAAAGGCGGCAGGTCCACCTGCAGCATCTGGTCGAGGGTACTGGTGCTGAGCCAGCGGCCCTGGGTCAATACGCCGACGGTATCGTACACAGCCCGAATATCCTGACTCTAACGGATTCTGTTGGTAAAGGTAGCCATAAGCAGCCAAAAAAAATAAAATACTCTCTGTCCGAGATAAACCAAGGAAGAGAGATCAAATTA
>JACYMC010000050.1 GCA_015272195.1 Candidatus Sericytochromatia bacterium | reverse complement strand
ACTGAGATGTCCCAACTCCCTCAAACCAACCTCAAAAATGTCCGGACCATTGTAAGAAGCAGGCATTCATACCAGCGGGTCAGCGCTGCGAAGTCGTCTGCGACAGTGGCAGACATTTACACTTCGGCTTCCAGGGCCTGCAGCTTCTGGGTAAAGCGCTCGTTCCAGCGGTTGAGCTGTGACACATCGCCTTCTTGAGTGGCCTGCAGCAGGGTGCGGTGCAGTTTCTCTATTTCTTCGAGTGCCTGGCGCTGAGCGGGTGAGCCCTGTTTTTCAACCCGCTTGCGCAAATCCTGGATGCGTTGTTTCAGATCCTGATTAAACTGCTGCCAGAGGTGTGGCAGCGAGCGGGTTTCCTGCTCCAGCCGGCTGAGCTGTTTGCGCCAGTCTTTGAGGGCTTTTTCGACGCCCAGCGGGTCGCGCTCGTTTTGTTTTTCAAGGCGCTGGAGCTCTTGCAGACGCTGCTGGTAGACCAGCTGGATGCGTTTAAGCTTCAGCAGCGGGTTCAGTTTACGCATTTCGCTCAGTTCCTGGCTGAAGGCCTGACGCTTCTGGTCTGAGACGGCAAAGAGCTGCTGATTTGATTGTCGCACGTCTTTGAGGTTTTTGAGCACCTGAAAGGCCTGTTCGTGCAGCTGCTTGCCCTCCTCCAGTTTCAGCTCCAGCTCCCTGAAAAAATCAATGGCAGCTTCGCGGTCGTCGCGCTGGCCGCCGAGGGCTTTGATTTCGGCGTCAAAGGCGTCAAAGATGGTTTCGTACTCACTTTGCAGGCTATGCATGCTCTTTAAAAACAGGCCCAGGGTTTTTTCGGTTTCACCCAGATAGCCGTGAAAGTCGGGCATCACGGCTTCGAGATCGGCATAAACGGCTTCGAGCTGCTCATAGACCACCTGCCCCTGCAGGGAGTAGCGGTCGATCAGCTCGCGGGTCTGGTGCCAGCGCCGCCAGAGCCGGAAACCATAAAATCCGCCAACAGCCAGACCCATCAATAGAAAGACACCCAGAATCAGCAGCCAGGTCGAGCGATCCAGGGTTTGCTGACGCCGGGGCCGTGGATTGGACTCCTGTTCAATTTGCATCGTGTCTTCATTTGCCATGGGTTCCCCTGAAGGCTGACGCTTATCGGGGCCTTCGCGCATGGCGTCGGCAATCTGATTCACCGCCTGGGGAATCAGCTCTAAATGGTCAAACTCTGAACTGACATCCAGCGGCAGGGTCGGGTCAGGTGTGACACCCGGTATGGGCGTGGGCTGATGTAAATCCTGCTCTGGCTGAGGTTCTTCGGCCAGCAGCGTTTTGAGTTCACTGCCGGCATGCACGCCCATTTTGCGGCGATCCAGCGCCACCACCAGCAAGAGGCTGTCCTGGGGCAGATCCCAGTGGCGAAAGAGTTTAGCGGCATATTGTCCCAGATTGACCCCGGTGGTTTGAGGCAGGTAGACCACCCTGACCGCAAAAGGGTAGCGTGCCAGCTGGCTTTCGGTCAGACGCAGATAGTCTGCTGAAAGCGATTCAGAGAGGTCATAAACCACCTGACCCGGCTTCAGATCCGGCAGTGTCTGTGCTGCCAGCGGTAAGACGCACGCAAGCTGCAGGGTGATCCCCACGATAAGAAGCCTAAGATATTTCCAGTGCCGCATTGCTCTATTGTAGCCTGAAGATAAAAAATACTAAAGAACCATCACGCCAGCACACAAATATACATTACGTTATAGAAATAACCTACGCGATCCTTTTGACTTATCTTTTGTCGCTGTGATAATATTAATAGCTGGCGATAAACTGGCCGTATCCACGGCTTTTTTGAGGCAGTACGTGATTCAAAAATACCTGACTCAGCGTATTCAAAAAAGGCGTTCCGGTACTTAAATTTTTAAAAAAGTAAGGAGTGCGACTTAAACGTAAGCATGAGAAGCAAAGCAACAAGCCTTACCGTTGATGAACTGATGGAGGATGACCTCTCTGACAGTCCGCGCTTAAACACTGTCACGGAAGAAGAAGACGCCTTTAACGACGGTGACGAAATCAAAGAGGCCGACAGTGGCGCTAAAGTCACCGCAGACATCGATCTCTCTACCAAACACCTGAACCGCGAAGACGATATCAGTTCGATTCAGGTTTACCTGAACTCTATCGGTAAAACCCCCCTGCTGACCGCCAAAGAAGAGATTGAACTGGCCAAGCGGATTGAGCAGGAAGACATCCAGGCCAAGAACCATCTGATTATTGCCAACCTGCGCCTGGTTGTGAGCATTGCCAAGCGTTACTGCGATCTGGGCCTGCCGCTGCTGGATCTGATCCAGGAAGGCAATACCGGCCTGATCCGTGCGGTTGAAAAGTACGACTACAAAAAAGGCTACCGTTTCAGCACCTATGCCACCTGGTGGATTCGCCAGGCCATTACCCGTGCGATTGCTGATAAAGGCCGCAACATCCGCCTGCCGGTCCACGCCACAGAAGCGATCCAGCGCCTGAAAAAAATTCGCCGCCAGCTGACCTTTGAGCTGGGGCACTATCCCTCAGACGAAGAGCTGGCGGAAGCTGCCGGCCTGCCCCTGAGCAAAATCCGGCAGCTCAAGCGGGTGGTCAAGCGCACGGTCTCTCTGGCCACACCCATTGGGCCCGATGATGATCGCAGCCTGGTGGATCTGATCGAAGATGAATACAGCGTGCATCCCACCAAAACCGTGGTTGATAAAATGCTGTCTGAAGATATTCAGGAGCTGCTGGGCACCCTGTCTGCCCGTGAGCGTGAGATTCTGACCATGCGTTATGGCATCAATGATGATCGCCCCTGCTCGCTGGCTGAAATTGGCGCCAAAATGGGCGTGACCCGTGAGCGCATCCGCCAGATTGAAGCCAAGGCCCTGCGCAAGTTGCACTACTATGGCCAGCGCAAGCGCCTGGATGAATACCTGCACGACGAAGCCTGATGGCTTTGCGTGAACGTTTAGACTGTTTACTGGTCGACGCGGGCTTTTTTCCCACCCGGGAAAAGGCCCGCGCTGCCGTTATGGCCGGTCTGGTCCGCCAGGGCACCCGCATTCTCGACAAACCCGGCGTCAAATATCCTGGTTTGCCTGACGATCTGCAAGTACAGGGTGCTGCCTGCCCCTACGTCAGCCGGGGTGGCCTCAAACTGGTTCAGGCCCTGGAGTGCTTTCAGATAGATCCGCATGGCCAGATTTGTCTGGACGTGGGGGCTTCCACTGGTGGCTTTACCGATTGCCTGCTGCAGGCGGGTGCACACAAGGTCTACGCCATTGATGTGGGCTATGGCCAGCTGGACTGGTCTCTGCGCCAGGATCCGCGCGTGGTCTGCCTTGAAAAATGCAACGCCCGCTATCTGACGCCGCAAGATCTTTATGGTGACGAAAACAAAGCCAGCCTGGCTGTCATGGATGTGTCCTTTATTTCTATTTTGAAAATTTTCCCGGCCCTGCGCAGCCTGCTGACAGAGAGCGCCAGCCTGATCAGCCTGATCAAACCCCAGTTTGAAGCCCCACCGCAGGATAACCGCAAGGGCATTGTGTCTGATCCGGCGGCCCACCTGCGCGTGTTGCAAAAAATTCAGGCCGAAAGCCCCGCTACAGGCTGGCATCTGCATCAGGCGATTGCTTCACCGATTAAGGGTAAAAGTGGCAACCGGGAGTTTTTGGGTGTATTCTACACATACCCTTCCCCTGTGGATGTGGACCTGACAGCCCTGCTCTGAAGAAACGGAACCCGCCTGCTATGTCTGACAAAGAAGCCCTGAAACACGCTGAACTGCATCAAAAATTGGGCCTGCCTGCTGATACCATTCCCCGCCAGCTCCTGCGCCAGGCCCTGACCCATAAATCAGTGACCTCGGATCGCCACACCCAGGACAAGCTGCACAATGAGCGGCTGGAGTATCTGGGCGATGCGTTTTTGAAGTCGAGCATTTCAGAATGGCTGTTTCAGCATATGCCTGAAGCCAGTGAAGGCCAGATGAGTCAGATTCGCAGCTACGTGGTCAGTGATGCCGCCCTTGCAAAAGTGGCCCAGCGTTTGCGCTTGTCACGCTATATTCTGGTGGGTGATTCTGAGCGGGGGGGGCCTGTCAGAGAGTCGATTCAGGCCAATGTGATGGAGTCGCTTTGTGGGGCTATCTTTTTATCGACAGATTTTCGCACCACGGCCCGGATTATTCTGCGTTTGCTCAGCCCGGAGCTGATGCTGGCGGTTCAGGGTGAGGCCGAAGAGGTTCTCAACTACAAAGCCCTGCTGCAGGAATACGCCCAGGGGCAGTACAAAAGCCTGCCCGTCTATACGCTAAAAGATGAAACCGGCCCGGATCATGATCGTACCTTTTCTGTGCAGGTCAGCCTGCGTGACCAGCTGCTGGGTGAGGGCAGCGGCAGCTCCAAAAAGCGGGCAGAACAGGAAGCTGCGCGGCAGGTGCTGGAGCAACTGGACCTCTTAAAAAAAGGGACAGAGCCCATGCCTGAAGCGGCGGCCCGTTTTTTTGCAGATCAGGTTCGCTGCCAGAACGCCGCCGCTGAGACACTGGCAGCCAGCCCACAGCCCCAAAAGCTTTTGCTGGCGCCTTCCATTCTTTCAGCTGATTTTGCAAACCTGGCTGAAGCGGTACAAAGTATTCATCGCGGTGGCGCATCCTGGGTGCATCTCGATGTGATGGACGGTCATTTTGTGCCCAATCTGACCTTTGGGCCGCCTGTGATCGCCGCGTTGCGCAGCTACAGCCCGGCTGTTTTTGATGCGCATCTGATGATAGAGCAGCCCGAACGCTATATCGAAGCTTTTGCCAAAGCCGGTTGCCAGCGCATCACCGTACACTATGAGACCTGTCCGCACCTGGATCGTGTTCTCAGCCAGATTGCCGAAGCGGGCGCTTTGCCGGGGGTTTCACTGAATCCCGCCACGCCGGTCTCTGTTCTGGAGGATATCCTGCACAAAGTGCATCTGGTACTGATCATGTCAGTTAACCCTGGTTTTGGGGGGCAATCCTTTATTCCACGCGCTCTGCAGCGCATTGAACAGGTCTGCCAAATGCGTGCCCGCCAGCAGCTGGAACAGCAGGTGCTGATTCAGGTGGACGGCGGCATCAACGCCGAAACCCTGCCCCAGGTGGTGGCTGCGGGTGCCGATGTTTTTGTGATGGGTTCGGCCATTTTTGGACCTGCCGGCGCTGAGCAAAATACCCAGAGTTATCAGAAGCAGCTGTATTTACTGGAACAAAGCCGCATCTGAGTACAAGATATTAAGGGTTTATAAACCCCAGATTAGGCTTTGGCTAATCAAATGCTGTTTCTCTTAATCTTTGCTTTACCTTCTTTACCTTAGACTTATCTTTTTGTTAACCATTGCTTAACTTTAAGTAGGCAAGATCTTAATTTGAGGGGCCGATATACCAGTATGCCCAGCAGCTATCACCTGCCGGGCGAGATAAAGGGAAACTTAAAAAGTAAAGAAAGAAACTGAGGACCGTTCAAATGAATATCAGCGCCGTTTCAAATGCAAATTACGTTCAGCCCGTAAGCACCTACAGCCCCTACACATCCACCCCTGTTGTTTCTGATGACAGCAGCAACACTGGCAGCGGCTTTTCTACTGATTTTGCCTCCATCAGCTCTATGGTGGCTCACGGCGCTGGCGGCGGCTTTGCCAGCTACAAACTGGGCGCTGGTATGGCCGGCAACATGAAGAGCATCTTCACCAAAGGCAACTTCTTTAACGGTCTCAAAGGCACGGCCATGACCGGCTTCAAAGGCGCTGGCCTCTCTGCCCTGGTTTCTGCCGGTGTTTCTGCTGCTGCCAACGGTTACGGTGTTGCCACCGGCAAAATTGAAACCTCTGAAGCGGTCAGCAACGTTGTGAAAGACTCTATCGGTGGTGCTGTCGGCGGTCTGGCTGCCGTGACTGCCGGTGGCCTGGGCCACATGCTCCTCGGCCGCTTCGGCGTGGTCGGCACCATTGCCAGCGTTGGTCTGGGTGCAGCAGCCGGTGTTGCCGGTGGTCAGCTGGCCAAAAAGATGACCGACGGCTTCTAAACCCAATCTACAGTTTCTTTTCAACAGCCCGCCATTTGGCGGGCTGTTGCTGTTTTTAAACTTAAATCCTGCCAGGCTTAATTCTTTGTTTACCTTTTTTAGGCTAATCTTCTTTATTTGTTAAACACTTCTTAATTTTAAGCCCACAAGATCTTAATTTTGGCTGGCGATAATAACCTCAAGCCCAAAGGGTCAGCTTCACAAAGGAGATACACCATGAGCATTGATTCGCTCGTTAACAACGTCAATCAGTTTCAGTACACGGCAGGCACAGTCCTGGGTGCTGCTGAAGCCATGGTGCCTGCCGTTTATGCGGTTGACCAGGCTGTGAATCAGGTGGCCGGTGTTTTTACTGGTGACACCTACCAACCTACACCTTACCCTTACACCCCGATGCCCGTCAGCACCGGCGGACCTGGCTCAGGCCTGGTTGGCAGTCTTCTGGCGGGAGGGATTACAGGTGCCGTGACCCATCGTCAAACAGCTGATGCCTTGCGTTCTTTCAAAACAGGCATTGGGACGGGCCTTAAAAACCTGGGACTGAGCAGTCTCAAGTCCGGTGCCATTGGTGCCGGTGTGATGGGCGCTGTTTCAGGCATTAAAAACTTTGCTGCCGCCTCTCGCGGCGAAATCAGCAATGCCAGTGCCGGTGGTAATGTTGCGGCAGATACGGTCGGCGGTTTGCTGGCCGGTGTCGGTGGCGGACTTGCAGCAGGTGCAACCTCCATGGCTTTAAGTGCCATAATGCCGGGCGGTGGTTTATTGACCACCATTGGCGCGATTGCGGCGGGGGCCCTCGGGGCAACCGGCGTGAACCATCTGTACCAGAACAGCGGTGCCCGCGACGGCATTGCCAACACGGTGCGCAATGCCATGGGTGAAAACACCCAGGCCTATTACACGGCTCCCCAAAATTATTACGGATATTAAAAGAGAGAAAGAGGAATAATAAAATGACAACTATCGGCGCTTACAACCCTTACGCAGCTCCTACTGCCCCTACCGCTCCCGCTCCTGCTGTACAGACCAGTTCTTACAACCCTTATTCAGACAATCCGATCAGTCCCGACAACGGCAGCGGCCCTGCTTTTTCAGGTGATTTTAATGCCATCAGCTCAATGGCTGCCCACGCTGCTGGCGGTGGTTTTGCCAGCTACAAACTCGGTGCCGGCATGGCTGGCAATATCAAAAGTATTTTTACCAAAGGCAACCTTTTTAATGGACTCAAAGGCACGGCCATGACCGGTCTTAAAGGCGCAGGCCTCTCTGCGCTCGTCTCTGCCGGCGTCTCTGCTGCTGCCAATGGCTATAGCCTGGCAACCGGTAAAATCGACGGCTCCACTGCTGTCAGCAATGTGGTCAAAGACTCCATCGGTGGTGCTGTTGGCGGTCTGGCCGCCGTGACTGCAGGCGGCGTGGGCCACATGCTCCTCGGCCGTTTTGGTGTGGTGGGTACCATCGCCAGCGTGGGTCTGGGTGCCGTGGCCGGTGTGGCCGGTGGCCGTCTGGCCAACACCTTCACCGAAGGTTTCTGAACCCGCCCGTCTCTGTATCTCTTTCTCATTTTTATTACTCCCTCATGGCCTGGAATGTCAGACAACATTCCAGGTCTTTTTGTGTGTTTGCCGCCTAAAATTTAATCTTTGAGATTAAATCTTTTTTAAGCTTAAATCCGCAAGAATTTAACCTCAAACAGCGATATAAGATCTATTAGAGGTTATTTATCCTGATGAGCATCACTGCCGTTCAATCCCTTAGCTCTGTTTCCGGTGCGCTGGCTTCAGCCCGCAGCGGAAAAATCGTGCAGGGTCAGAAACCCACGCTCAGCCGGGATGATATTGACTGGGCCCAGAAGCTGGACCGCAAAATGGAGTACGGTTATGTTCCCAAAGCTGAGGAGCAGGCCCGCTATAACCAGGTTGTTCAGGGGCTCGAAAGCATTCGTGATGGCGGCGGTTATGTCTATCAGGATGTGGCTTCATTCAGCAGCAATCCCCGTGGGGTGGCCGCCATTGGCAGTCTGGTCGGACGTACCCTTTCAGGGGGCTATATCGGTTACCGTTACGGCCATGATATTGGGGCTATCAGCCGCGATACGTTTCATACCATCAAAAATGGCATTGCTGCCGGTGATATTCCCCTGGCCCTCAAAGGCTTTGCCACCGGCGTTAAACAGGCGGGTGTAATTTCGCTGAAAGCCGGTGGGATTTCAAGTGCGATCAATGCTGGCATCTCGATAGTGGCCAATGTGGTGGAAACCGTGGCGGGCCGACAGACAGGGGCTGAAGGTGTCGGCAATGTGGCCAGTGATACGGTGGGCGGCTTTTTATCGGGTGTGGGGGCCACGGCCTTTTCAGGCGCTTCTGCGCTTGGCCTTTCGCTGGCCGGTGTTGGCGGCTTGCCCCTGACCATTATGACGGTGGCCGGCGGCGCCATTGGTTCGGTGCTGACCGATAAGCTTTACAAAGGCTCTGGGCTTTTTTCGGTGATCAAGACCAAAGTAACGGGCCTGGTCGCACCCGATCCTGCCCAGGTGAACGTCGCGACCCGCGCGGCCTGATCGGCAGCACTTTTTAATACCGCCTGATGTTCTCTGTCACTGTACCGTCTTGTTGGCGTTTGGGTGTCAGTCAGCCTGTTTTTTGCGTATGCTGTGGGCAGCATTCATGACAAAGGACAGCGTGTGGACAGGCGTTTAAAAACAGAATTTTATGATAGCATCCGGCTGGGCTGGCTCTGGCTGCTTGTTTGCTTTGTTGTGACGGCCTGTCCGGCAGAAGTGAGCGAAACCGCTCAGACAGCGCCCGCAACAGCTGCTGGCATTTCTGCGCCAACGAGCGCTTACCCTGAAATCGGTCAGCCGGGTGGTGAGCGCGTGATGGGCATGGCTGCCCTGCCGGCAACCTTTAATCCTTATGTGGCTTCTGATGCCGCTTCCATGACGCTCAGCCAGCAGTTATTTGTTGGTCTGACCGCTTACGATGCCGTGCAGAAAAAACTGGTGCCCGCGCTGGCGGAGCGCTGGGAGCACAATCCAGAGCAGACGGTCTGGACCTTTGTGCTGTGTGAGGGGCTCAAGTGGTCCGATGGTCAGCCCCTGACGGCCGATGATGTGGCATTTACCTATCAGCAGGTGATCGACAATCCGCTTTTGCCCAATAACTACCGGGATTTCTGGGCCTATCTGCCGACTTTCCCGCAGGTAAAGGCTTTGGACGCGCGCACCGTGCAGTTTGTGTTGCCCCGGCCTTTTTCACCGCTGCTGTATAATCTGATGGCCCCCATTGTGCCGCGCCATATTTTTGCAGACAGCCTGCAGCCCGACAGCGACGGACGCCTGCCTTTTGCGCAGCGCTGGAATCTGAATACCCCGCCCGAAACGGTGGTGAGCAGTGGCCCCTGGCGTCTGGTGCGTTACGTGCCTGGCCAGCGGGTGGTGCTCGCGCGCAACCCCCATTATTATGAGCGCGACGCCCAGGGGCAGCAACTGCCTTATCTGGAGCGTCTGCAGATTCTGGAAGTGCAGAATGCGCAGACGGCGCTGCTGCGCTTTCGCCAGGGGGAGCTGGATACCTATCTGATGAGTCCGGGTGACTATGAACTGCTGGGACCAGAGCAGCAGCAGGGGCATTTTACGATTCATAATCTGGGCCCGGCCCCCAGCTCCCTTTTTGTGATGTTTAATCAAAGCACGGCCCGCCGGGCTGACGGCACCCCGCTGGTGGACCCGGTCAAATCGCGCTGGTTCCGCGATCCGGCTTTTCGCAAAGCCCTTTCGCATTTGATCGACAAGCAGGGACTGATCGACAGCGTTTATAAGGGCCGGGCCGTGTCACAGTATAGTCACCTCAACAGCCACAACCCCTTTTACCATACGGGACTGTCTGACTATACCTACGACCCGGCCCGGTCGCGCGCGATTTTAGCGGCGGCAGGTTATCGCTGGGATGCCGAAAACCGCCTGCTGGATGCCCAGGGCCAGCGGGTACGCTTTGAACTGACCACCAATGCGGCCAATGCGGAGCGCGACGCCACCTGCGCCCTGTTGCGCCAGGCCTGGTCAGAGATCGGGATGGAAGTGACTTATCGTCCTCAGGCCTTTCAGGTACTGGTGGGCGAGATTCATGAGCGCTTCAGCTGGGAGGTGATGCTGCTGGGACTGGCTTCCAACTCGCTGGAACCGCACTTTTCGTCGTCGCGCTGGCGGCTGGACGGCCGTATGCATCTCTTTAATATGGGGCACGCCAGTTATTGGCAGGGGCAGCCGACCACCTACACAGACTGGGAGCAAGAGCTGGAGCAAATGTACCGGGAGGCGGCCCATGAAACAGATCCGCTTCAGCGTCAGGCCCATTACTGGCGGGCCCAGGAAATCGAGCGCGACGCCCTGCCCTTTTTGTATACGGTCAGCGAAATGAACCTGGTGGCAGTGCGCAATCATCTGGGCAATATCCGGCCTTCGGTTTACGGTGGCAACGGGCTGCAGCAGGTCAACTGGAATTCTGCCTGGCATTTTGTCAAAACCCAAGCCAATTGACGCATTCAGCCAGGCGTGCTATATGTAGACAGTTAAAACCCAACGATTTGAATACAAACGAGGATAAATATGCAGTCTCTCCTAATCTGGGCCCAGCTCTTTCTTTCGCTGGCCCTTATTGTGACCGTGATTCTCCACCCGGCCAAGGGTGGTGGTCTCGGCAGCATGGGTGGATCTGCCCAGATTTTTGGCAGCCAGAAGGGCGCTGAAACCGGGCTGAACCGTATTACGGGCACCATTGCACTCTTATGGGCCGTGGTCGCGATTTTGCTCTCCAGCTCACTGATCAACTGAACACCGGGAGATATCCATGATTCACTTGTCACGCTTTTCTTATGCTCTGAAGTCTGCGGTCAGCGCTTTTCTGGCGCTGGGTCTGCTGAGCGCCTGCCCGACGCTCCCAGATGATCCCGGCGAGTCAGCTCAGCAGACTATTCCGGGTCTGGGTGGCGATAAAGCCAAAAACTTTGAACCAGCCATCGGTACTTATGGCGGCAAGCGGGTCATCTCCAGCATGTCACTGCCCAAAACCTTTAATGCCTATCTGGCGGCTGAAACCTCTTCCACCGACGTGATTGGCCAGATGTACCTGGGCCTGGTGACCACCAATGCCATTACCACTGAAGTGGAGCCCTCTCTGGCTGAATCCTGGGAGATTGGCGACGATCGCATGACCTATACCTTTAAGCTGCGTGACGGTCTGAAATGGTCTGACGGTCAGCCGATTACGGCGGATGATGTGGTTTTTACCTACAATGAAATCATCGATAACAAAGATATCCCCAACAACTTCCGCGACGGCACCCTGGTCGACGGGGTGTTTCCTGCGGTCACCAAAGTGGATCGCCTGACGGTCAAAATTGTCACCGCCAAGCCTTATGTGCCTTTTTTGCGCGGACTGAGCAATCCCATTATGCCCAAACATATTTTTGAAGGCACCACCACCATGAAAGATGGCAAGGTGGCTTACAACAGCATGTGGGGGCTCAATTCAGATGTGAGCAAGATTGTGGTCAACGGCCCCTGGAAGGTCAAGGAGTACGTGGCTGGCCAGCGTGTGATTCTGGAGCCCAACCCCAATTATTATCTGAAAGACAAACAGGGCAATCAACTGCCTTATCTGGAACAGTTTGTCACGATTGAAGTACAGGATCTCAACACCGACGTGATCAAGTTTAATGCCGGTGAGACAGATTCGCTCTCGCTGCGCGCTGAAGACTATGACGAGCTGGCCCCCAAACAAAAAGACAATAACTTCACCATCAAAAGCCTGGGGCCTGCTACGGGCACGCTGTTCGTGATGTTTAACCTGAGCACGGCCAAAGACGAAAAAGGCAAAGCGGTCGTCGATCCCATTAAGTCCCGCTGGTTTCGCAACGTCAAGTTTCGTCAGGCTATGGCGCATGCCATCGACAAAGAAGGCATTATTGACAGTATTTACCGGGGCCGGGCCATGCCGCAGACTTCGCATATCTCGCAGCAGAACCCCTTCTTTAACCCCGACGTCAAAACCTATGACTATAACCTTGAAAAAGCGGCCCAGCTGCTGAAAGAAGCCGGTTTTGAAAAGCGCGGCGGCGAGCTTTTTGATGATCAGGGCAACCGGGTTGAGTTTCGCCTGGTGACCAACGCGGGCAACACCCAGCGTGACGCCACCTGCGCTATTTTGCGCAAAGACTGGAGCGAGCTGGGTATCAAGGTCAACTACGAAACCGTGCAGTTTAATATTATGGTGCAACAGATTGATCAGACGCTGGACTGGGATGCCATGATGATTGGTCTGACGGGCTCAGCTATCGAGCCGCATTTTGGGATCAATGGCTGGATGCTGGATGGGCGCATGCATATGTTTAATATGGGTCACCCTTCCAAGTGGAAAGGCACGGGCACCGAATTTGAGCCCTGGGAGCACGAAATCCTGGCGCTTTATGAGCAGGCCGCTCAGGAGTTTGATCCCGAAAAGCGTAAAGCCCTCTACTTTAAAACCCAGGACATTGTGGCTGAACAATTGCCCTATCTCTATACGGTTAACTCCTTCTCCATGGTGGCCTACCGCAATAATCTGGGCAATATTTCCCCCTCGATTCACGGAGGCTCTGGCTTGAATCAGATCAACTGGAACACTGACCAGCACTATATTCTGACAGAGTGAGGGGGCAAAGGATGCTGAAACAGACCGGGGTACGGCTCCGCAGCAATGCGTTGAGATGGCTTTTGTGCGCGCCCTTGCTGCTCAGTTTGCCGGCCCAGGCCTTTGAACATCAGATCGGTGTGCGCGGCGGCAAGCGTGTCGTCGCCAACCGCGGCCTGCCCAATACCTTCAATGCCTATCTTTCTTTTGAAACTGCTTCAAGCGATGTGATTGGCAAAATGTATGTCGGTCTGGTGGCCACAGACCCGATCACCACGGATGTTCATCCGGTGCTGGCAGCGTCCTGGCACATTTCACCCGATCGCCGGACCTACACCTTTAAGCTGCGTGAAGGCCTGAAGTGGTCTGATGGTCAGCCCTTGACGGCTGAAGATGTGGTCTTTACCTACCGTGAAATTATCAACAATCCGGATATTCCCAACAATGCCCGCGACAGCCTGCTGGTGGAAGACAGCTTTCCTGACGTCAACCAAAAAGACCGCCTGACGGTGGTGATTACCACAGCTAAACCTTTTGCTCCTTTTCTACGCACCTTGCATCACCCCATTATGCCCAAACACATTCTGCAGGGTACCACCCGGCCCAAAGCCGGTGAAGTGCCTTTTAATGCGATGTGGGATCGCAATGCGGATCTGTCAAAGATTGTGGTCAACGGTCCCTGGCGTCCCAAATCCTATACCCCCGGTCGTGAGGTGGTGCTGGAGCGCAACCCGCACTTTTTTCGCACAGACAAAGCAGGCAACGCCCTGCCTTATCTTGATGAATTTGTGATCAAAGCCAGCGACCGCAACCGCTCCAACTGGGAGCTGTTTGAGGCCGGTGAAATTGACGCGGTGTCTCTCCAGTCTGAGGATTACGCTGAACTGATGCAGCGCAAGCCTGAGGATGTACAGGTCAAAAACCTGGGTTCGGATACAGGCACGCTGTTTGTGATGTTTAACATGAGTACGGCCACAGATGAGGCTGGCCAGCAGGTGGTGGATCCGATCAAGTCGCGCTGGTTTCGCAATGTGAAGTTTCGTCAGGCCCTGGCCCATGCCATCAACAAAGAGCGCATGATCGCAGAGATTTATCGCGGCCAGGCGACGCCCCAGTACTCCCATGTTTCGCAGCAAAACCCTTTTTATAACGCCAATGTCTCTCGCTATCCCTATGACCTGAAGCAGGCTGCCCGCCTGCTCACAGAAGCGGGCTTTCGGAGGCGTGAAGGCCGGTTGTTTGACGATCAGGGGCATCTGGTGGAGTTTAATCTGGTCACCAATCAGGGCAATCGTCTGCGGGATCAGGCCTGCCAGATTTTAAGCGAAGACTGGCAGGCACTGGGCATTACGGTGAACTATATCCAGATTCCCTTTAACCACATGGTACATCAGCTGGACCAGACTCTGGACTGGGAAGCCATGATGGTCGGGCTGACAGGTTCAGCTGTGGATGCCCACAATGGGATCAACTGCTGGCGGCTGGACGGGCGTATGCATATGTTTAATATGGGGCACCCCAGCCGCTGGACCTATGGCAAGCCGACGCGTTTTGAGCCCTGGGAGCAGGAAGTACAGGATTTGTATGAGCAGGCGGCCCAGGAGTTTGATCCTGTCCGGCGCAAAGCGTTATACTTTAAAGCCCAGGAAGTGGTAGCGGCACATGTGCCCATGCTCTACACCGTGAACCCCTATTCACTGGTGGCTTACCGTGAGTATCTGGGTAATATTGCCCCGTCCATTCATGGCGGCTTCGGCCTGAACCAGATTAACTGGAATTCTGAATATCATTACATTATTAAGGAGTAAAGCGGCCTATCATGCTGAGATATGTTTTAAAGCGCTTTATCCAGATGATTCCCCTGTTGCTGATTATTTCGTTTGTGGCATTTGGGATCATCCGTGTGGCCGAAGTTTTTGCAAACGCTGACCCGCTGGCCCAGCTGGCCATGAACCCATCGATTACTGAAGAAACGCTGAACCGTGAGCGGGAACGTCTGGCCCTCGACAAACCCTTTCTGGTGCGTTATACGGTCTGGCTCAAAAACTTTGTGACGGGCAATATGGGTGAGTCTTATGCCTATAAGGCCCCGGTTTCGACGCTGATTGCTAGCCGTCTGAGCAATACAGTCATCCTGGGTCTTTCGACCCTGATCTTTACCTGGCTGATTGCCCTGCCGCTGGGGATCTATCTGGCCGTCCGGCAATACTCCTTTATAGACCAGTTTTTCTCGTCGATTTCTTACTTTTTTATGGGCTTCCCTGACTTTTTTCTGGCGATTATCTTCTTATTGCTGGCAGCGGTCACGGGCTGGTTCCCGATTGGGGGCATGACCAGTACGGGTTATGCAGAGATGAGTACGATGGGCAAAGCCATCAATGTGGGCCATCACCTGATTCTGCCCACGCTCACCCTTTCTCTGATCAGTATTGCCTCACTGCAGCGCCGCATGCGCGCCAACATGCTCGATATTCTGGGTGAAGAATATATTAAAACAGCACGTGCCAAAGGCCTGAGCGAGCGCAAAGTGATTTATAAGCACGCGGTGCGCAACGCCATCAACCCCATCATTACCCTGCTGGGCTTCGAAATTGCCGGCCTGATTTCAGGTGCGGCTTTTGTGGAGATTATCTTCAACTGGCCGGGTCTGGGCAATATGATGCTGCAGGCGGTCCTGGGGACTGACCTGAACCTGGTCATGGCCGGTCTGGTGATTTCTTCTTTTATGCTCTTGCTGGGCAACCTGATTGCCGACCTCTTGCTGGCAGCGGTTGACCCGCGGATTAAACTGGAGGCCTAAGATGAGTTCACGTTCATTGGATATGGACATTATTGATTCCCAGGCGGCTGGTGCATCCACAGGAGCCGGTACGGGCCAGTTGCCCAAAATGACCTCCACCCGCGCCAAGATTCTGAAACGCTTTTTGCGTCACCGCCTGGCTCTGCTGGGGCTGTTTATTCTGGCCGTGCTGTATCTCTCGGCAATTTTTGCGGACTTTTTGTCGCCTTACGGCGTCAGCTCAGGGGTGATCAATCACTCCCATTTCCCGCCCACCCGGATTCACCTCTTTCATGAGGGGGAGTTCAAAGGGCCTTTCTTCTACCATGTGCGCAAGCGCATGAGTTTTGGTGAAGACGGGATTCCGAGCCAGACCCTGGTACGGGATCGCAGCATTCTGTATCCGGTGACCTTTTTTCCCAAAGGTGAGCCCTATAAACTGCTCTTTGTGATCCCGATGGAGCGCCACCTCTTTGGTGCGGGAGCCCCCCAGGCCGCCGACGGTACGCCTCTGACCCTGAGTAGCGAAAAACCCAACCGGATTTATATCTGGGGCTCAGACATCCAGGGCCGTGATCTGTTCTCGCGCCTGCTCTTTGGTGGGCGTATCTCACTGACGGTGGGGATTATGGCCATTCTGATCTCCTATCCGATCGGTTTGCTGATGGGCGGCATTGCCGGCTATTTTGGCGGCTGGGTCGATACAGCCATCATGCGCCTGGTAGAGGCCATTATCGCCTTCCCCAGTCTCTACCTCTTGCTGACCCTGTCAGCCACGCTGCCCAAAGGTCTGACCTCGATACAAAGGTATCTGGCGGTGATAGCCATCCTCAGCTTTATTGGCTGGGCCGGCCAGGCGCGTATTTATCGCGGCCAGGTGCTCAGTCTGCGACAGATGGAGTACATTGAAGCGGCACGTTCTGTGGGCATGAAAGATATTCCGATCATCGTCAAGCACATTATTCCCCAGATGTCGTCCTGGATTATTGTGTCGGCGACCATCTCGATTCCGGCTTACACCCTGGGTGAGGCAGCGCTGAGCTTCCTGGGTCTGGGCATTCAGGATCCCGAATCCAGCTGGGGTCTGATGCTCAAAGAAGCCCAGAATATTGTGGCTGTCAAGCAGAGCCCCTGGCTTCTGATTCCCGGTTTTGCCATTGTGGTGACGGTCTTTGGCTTCAACTTCTTTGGCGACGGTCTGCGTGATGCTTTCGACGCCAAAAAGCAGGTTTAGCATGAAAACCCGCACCATTGCCATTGGCAGCCAGAAAGGCGGCGTGGGTAAAACCACCACCGTCGTCAATCTGGCCGCCTGGCTGGCCCTGCTCAAACAAAAGGTCCTGATTATCGACTTTGATCCCCAGGGCAGCACGACCCGCTGCCTGGGCATGCAGGGCAAGGCCAGCCAGGGCGGTCTTAAAGAAGTCTTTGAGACCGGAGCCCTGGACTTGTTGCGGCAGGCCGATGTCAGCTGTTTTATTTATCCCACGGCCCTCGACAACCTTTCTTTGCTGCCGGCCAATATTGCCCAGGCTGATACCGAAATCTGGCTCAACCAGCAGGCGGTCGAAGATCCGGATGTGCTCAAAAACGTGGTGGATCTGGCCCTGCCCGATTATCAGTTTATTCTGATTGATGCGCCCCCTTCGCTCTCTGCCCTGCCGCGCATGGCCTATGCTGCGGCTGATTCGCTGCTGATTCCCCTGCAGTGTGGGCAGATGGCGCTCAATACCATGCCGCGCCTGATCGAGCTGATCAAAACCGTTCAGCAGACCGTCAACCCTTACTTGCAGATTGAGGGCATTCTGCTGACGCTCTTTGACCCGGCCGTGCCTTATTCGCAGAAACTGCTGGAACAGGCCCGCAAACATTTTAAAGGTCTTGTTTTTAATGAGCTGATCCCCCGCGATCACCGTTTAAGTGAAGCCACCGCAGCAGGCCGCCCGGTGGTGCTCTATGATATGCACTCACCCGGCTCCAGGGCCTATCGCCAGCTGGCGGAGTTTTTGCGTTATAAATACCATCCCGACAGTGATACAGCCACCGCTTGAAGCGCCTGAATGGCAGCGCCTGCAGCAAACCTGGCTGGGCTTGCTGGCGCTGGCCGAACAGCCGCCCGAGGCCCTGGCGTGGGATGACTTGCGCCTGTATGTCGATCGCCATTTAAACCAGCTGCAGCCGCTGCTGCTGCGCAAACGGATCAGTCCCGAGCAGCAGCAGGGCATCTGTTTCTGGATGCAGGCCCGGCTGGATCAGGTGCTGCATGAACTCAATCGCCAGCGCCAGCAGACCCAGCCTTATCTGAGTGAAGATGCCCTGCGCCGGGGGCCTTTCAGTCATTATCAGGCCCTCGGAGATATGGAGCGTGAAATGCAGCAGCTGCAGAAGACCCTGAACGTCAGCAGCCTGCCTTATGCCTTGCGCAATCTGGTCTTGCATCATCTCAACCTGACCCTGCTGGCGGATACCGCCCGGCACTGGCCGGCGGCAGAGCGGGCGTCCCGCTGGCAGGCTGCCTTGCCGCTGCTGGTCTGGCTCTCATGGTCAGAAGCTGAACCTCGACAGGCGCTGAGTGATTTGCTCACAGCCTTGCCTGATACCGAAGCGGAGCGTGTTGCGCTGGCCTGGCGGGCGCTCAAAAGTTCAGACTTTGTGCAAGCCCAGTGCGCTGCTGTGCGCGTGCTGGCGGGCGTGGTTCCTTTGACGGGGGATCTGCTGCGCCTGCTGGACTATGCCGAAACCCCCCTGCCCGTGCGTCTGGAAATTCTCTGGCACTGGCCCCCTCCCTGGCCAGCGGCGGCCCTGCCCGTGTTGCTGAACTTGCTGCAGCTGCCAGCACCTGCAGCAGCCAGCAGCACAGACTGGGAGCGTCTGCGTCAGCTGGCCCTGCGGCGTTATACGGCTTCTGTTGCTGTTGATGATGCTGAATCGCTGGCCCGGGCGCAGTCCGCTTTGCTGCGATGTCTGCATCAGGGGCCCGGCTGGCAGGTGCCCACCCGTTTACTGGCGATTCAGAGCCTGGCCCGTTGGGGCTGTGCCACTGCTTTTGATGAGGTGCTGACCCTGCTGCAGGAAGCGGCCGCCCAGGACAACGCCCCGCTGCTGCTGCAGGCTGCCGAGACCCTGGCCAGTCTGGGCGACACACGTGCTGTAGCGCCACTGCTGGCGGTGCTCAACGGCAAATACCGGCAGACCACGGCCTGGGAGCGCTATGGCCAGATTTTTGAGGCCGAGCAGCAGCAACAGGCTGCCGGACTGGTGCAGGCTTTGCGTCAGCTGGGCGTGACCGTTAACTGGCAGGCCGATCAGGCGCGCTGGATACAGGTGGGCAGCTGATGTTTACTTCGCTGCGGGTGATTGAGTGTGCTTCGGTTCTGGCAGGGCCGGCGGTGGGTGCTTTTTTTGCCGAGTTGGGGGCCACGGTGATCAAAATAGAGCCCCTCAATGGGGATGTGACCCGTAGCTGGCGCTTATCCACAGAATCTCCACAGGACTCCGTTTCGGCGTATTTTTCTTGCGTGAACTGGGGCAAGCACAGCCTGGCGCTTGATCTCAAACAGCCTGCCGGGCAAGAGCTGGCACATCAGCTGGTGCAACAGGCTGATATCCTGATTGCCAATTATAAGCCGGGTGCGGCAGAACGTCTCAAAATGGATTATACGACCCTCTCAGCCCTGAATCCCCGTCTGATTTATGCCCATCTAACGGGCTATGGCGCTGCGGATAGCCGCACCGGTTATGATGCGCTGATTCAGGCCGAAAGCGGATTTTTGCATCTCAACGCTCATCCGGGCCAGCCCCCCGTGCGTCTGCCCGTGGCCCTGATGGATCTGCTGGCGGCCCACCAGCTCAAAGAAGCCATTTTGGTGGCCCTGTTGCAGCGTGTGGGCAGCGGCCAGGGTGATTATCTGAAGGTCTCGCTGCTGGCTTCGGCCCTGGCTTCGCTGGCCAATCAGGCCAGCAACTGGCTGGTGGGTGGGGTGGACCCGGCGCCCCTGGGTCTGGAGCACCCCAATATTGTGCCTTATGGCACGCTCTATGCCACGGCAGATGGCAGTGAAATCATGCTGGCGATTGGTTCTGACGCCCAGTTTAAAGCACTGTGTCAGATTCTGGGACGTCCAGAGCTGGCGGCTCAGCCGCACTTCAGCAGCAATGCGCTGCGGGTACAGCATCGCGAGGCCCTGCACCAGCAACTGCGGCCCCTGATGGCCGCCTGTCAGGCGCGGAGCCTGCTGCCAAAGCTCTGGCAGGCCGATATTCCTGCCGGGCAGGTGCAGAGTGTGGCGCAGGCGCTGGCCCAGGATCATCCTGCCGTCAACGCCCTGCGGCTGCAGAGCCCTGATGGGCGTCTGAAGGGTTTGCGCACCTGTGCTTTTGAAAGCCGTCACCATTTACCGCAAGCCTTGCTGCCACCTCCTGCGCTGGGGGCCGACAGCGCTTTTGTGCTTGAAACCTTTCTCCACTGGCGCCCGGAGCAGGTTGCGGCTGCAGCACAGGCTGGCTTGATTCTGGCGCCTGAATCCTGATGCGTTCCGGTTTACATCGCCTCAGACGTATGGTTTGGGCGCGCGCCAGGACCTGGTCGGACGGGGAACGCTCGGCGTTGCTGGTACTTGGGTTGATGCTTCTGAGCTTTGGCGTGGGTTCTCTGAAGGTTTTCAGCGCCTGGCCGGGTATAATTCTCGGGTTGAGCCTGTGGGGACTGGGCGCTGTGCTCTACCTTTCAGCGGAAGGCTTTCGCTGGCGATTCATCGCACTGCCCCTTGTCTGGACACTCTGGTTGCTGGGGCCTGGCCTGGGCTACAAAGGAGAAGGCCTACTGCTGGGGTGTATCCTTATGCTGACTGTGATTGCCGGCCTTCGCCGCCTTTGACTTACGCTCAGTCTGCTTGGGGCCAGGCTGCAAGATCCCGTACAATAGCTGTAGTCTGAAATCAGAGAAGAGAAGTCTATGCGTATCTGGAATATCTATCAGCAAGCCATTGATATGGGCATTGGCAGTGACCCACGTGGCCGCGAAGCCGTCCTTGAGAGCCTGCGCGATCGCCAGGCCGATTATCATGCCCTGCCTGAAGCTGAGGCCCTGCATTTTGACAAAGAAATGCTGCACAACCCTTACCCCGATACCCGCCTGTTGTATGGTGAGCCTACCACCACCGTCCGGCATGTCTTTATGGGCATCGATATCGGCCCGGCGGAGCTGATGCTGGTGGATCGCCTCAACCAGCAGGGGGCTGACATTGATCTGGTGATTGCCCACCACCCGGAGGGCATTGCCCTCACCACCCTGGCCGAAGCCATGGCCCTGCAGACAGATATGTTCAGCTGTTGTGGGGTGGCGGTCAATGTCGCCGAGCAGATTCTGCAGGGCGAAGCCGAAAAAACCACCGTCAGCATTGTTGTTGAAAACTACAATCGCAGCGTGGATATGGCCCGGCTGCTCAATTTGCCCTTTATGTGTGTGCACACGCCCACCGACAACCTGGTGCAGCAGTTCTGGGAGCAGCGCTTTGCTGCTGCCGCGCCCCGGCGCATCAGCGAGATCATGGCGATGCTCGAAGCCGAACCCGAATATGCCGAAGCCCATAAATATGCCGCCGGCCCCATGCTGCTGGCGGGCTCTGAACGCAACCGCCCCGGCAAGATCATGGTGGACATGACCGGCGGCACCGACGCCGGCCCTACCCTCTATGGCAAGCTGGAGCAGGCTGGTGTGGGTACCATTGTGGCCATGCATATGTCCAATGGCACCCTGGAAATTCTGCAAAAACAGCATATCAACGTCATTCTGGCCGGGCATATGTCGAGTGACTCGCTGGGCATCAACCTCTTTCTGGACGCCCTGGAAGCCCAGGGCGTCAAAGTCACGGCCGGCTCAGGGCTGACCCGCTTCAGCCGTCTGGAGCAGGGCGCGTGACCCAGCTGGCCCTCTACCGCAAATGGCGCCCCCAGCGCTTTGCTGAGGTGGTGGGCCAGGCCCATATTTCGCGCATTTTGCTCAACGCCCTGCGCCAGAATCGGCTGGCCCACGCCTATCTGTTTTGCGGCCCGCGCGGTACGGGCAAAACCACCTCGGCCCGCCTGCTGGCCAAGGCCCTGAACTGTGAGCAGCCGGTGGACGCAGAGCCCTGCAATCAGTGTCAGAGCTGTCTTGAGATCACTGCCGGCCACTCGCTGGACGTGATTGAAATTGACGCAGCCTCCAACCGGGGCATCGACAGCGCGCGGGATCTGCGCGAGCAGGTGCGCTTTGCCGCCAGCGGTGGCCGCTACCGGGTGTTTATTATCGACGAGTTTCATATGCTCACCAAAGAGGCCTTTAACGCGCTGCTCAAGACCCTTGAAGAGCCGCCTGAGCGGGTGATTTTTGTGCTGGCCACCACTGAGCCCCATGAAGTGCTGCCCACGATTATTTCGCGCTGCCAGCGCTTTGACTTTCAGCGCATTGCCACCCGTGAGCTGGCTGAACATCTGCGCACGGTGGCGGCAGCCGAGCAGATTGGCGTGTCTGAAGCGGTCCTGGATGCGCTGGCCCGCAAGGCCAACGGCGGCCTGCGCGATGGCCTCAGCCTGCTGGATCAGGTGCGCGCCCTGGGCCTGCCGGGTGAGCAGCTGCCCGATGTTCTGGTGTATCAGGTGCTGGGCCTGGTGCAGGAAGAAGCCCTGATTCAGCTGCTGCAAGCGGCCTTCAGCGGTGATTTACCGATGCTGATCGAGACCCTGCACCAGATGCTGGCCCAGGGCCATGATCCCCAGCAGATTGTACAGGAGTTGCTGCAGCTTTTGCGTCATCTCAGTCTGGCGGCCCTGCCGCCAGAGGCTCTCGAAACCCTCGGTGTGCCCAGCCATCTGCTGACACCGGTCAAAACCCTGGGTGAATCTGTTTCGCGCGGTGCGCTGGCCTCAGCGCTGGAGCACCTGCTGCGCTGCAGCGATCGCCTGCACCACTGCGCCCAGCCCGAAATCTGGCTGGAAGCCGATCTGATGGCCCTCGCCCTGCAGGCGGAGCCCGCGCTGCTGGAGCGCGTTGAACGTCTGGAGCAGGGCGCTCCCGTGCGTCCGGCTGCGCCCCCGCGTCCGGCGCGGCCAGCGGTGTCAGATACCGCGCCGGCTTATCAGACGGCCCCGGCCGCTCCGGTACGCCCTGCTTCTGCCGGTGCTGCCACAGCTCCCGCACCGCCTGTGCCAGCGGCATCAGAACCAGCTCCTGCTACGCCCGCGCCGGCTGCACCAGAACCAGCCCCTGCTGTCGACACGGCAGCGCCTGATCTTAACGACCTGAACGGGCTCTGGCAGGCCCTGCTCTCAAAACTCAAGCTCAAAGCGCCGCTGCTCTACGGCTTTGTGGCTGCAGGGCAGCTCCAGCAGGTGCATGCCGCCAGCCAGACCTGGATCATTGCCTACGCTGCCGACAAAGAACCCATGATGCGCCAGCTGCAGCAACGCCTCAAAGACGGTAAGCTGCAGGGCCTGATTGCCGAGCTGGTGGGCAGCAGCTACGGCGTTCAGCTGATCTCTGAAGGGCAGGCACCGATTGCCCAGGAGGCCGGCAAGACCGAGGTCCCTGCCTCAGCGCCCCCTGTACCGGCAGAAAAGCCGCCGGTTCAACCTGCTGTACCCACTCGCACGCCCCAACAGCCGCCGCCATCAGCGCCGGTCCCTGAAGCCCGACCGGCCACCCCCGCTGCGCTTATTCGGCCTGCGCCATCACTGCCAGAGCCTGATCTACAGGAGGCCGACGATTTTGTTGAGATCGATATGGATTTTATGCCTGAAGAAGGCCAGGCTGAACCTGTGGCTTCTGAGGCTGAGCCGGCGGCGCCTGTGTCCCGCCCACCTGCATCACCCGCATCCGACCCCCAGCCTGTCCCAGCCCCAGCCCGCCCGGCAGCAGCTGTGGCAGTGGCCGAAGCGCCTGTGCCATCACCGGCCCAGCCTGTTGCCGCTGCCGCTGCGGCAGAGACAGCCGCAGGCCCCCCCCACTTGCCCGAGCAGGCCCATTTACAGGAAATCGCCGATTTGTTTAAAGGCAAGGTGGTGCGCAGTTCCCCCTAGCGAATGCATTGCGCTTGCGCAGGGTTTTCCTGTACAGTAAAGGTCCCCCGGCTGATTGAGAGATTGCGGGGCACTTTAGGATAGATTGAGGAAGATAAAAGCGCGTGGCCATTCGTTTGTTCTCTGAGCATGTGATTCTGGGGCAAGGTGCCAACCTGCGGGTTGAGGGTGCCTTGCTGAGCATTGCCGGTGACAGCATTGTAGATCTGCAGCCCATGTCACGCGCGCAGTTTGCGGCCCGCCCGGATGCTGATGACTGCCTGGATCTGGGGCAGCAGCTGGTGGGGCCCAGCTTTTTAAACGGCCACACCCATCTGGCCATGTCGGCCCTGCGCGGGATTGGCCAGCAAGCCCTGCGCGGCAATGTGGTGGAGGACCTCTATTTTCAGCTCGAAAGCCATCTGACCCCGGCCGACGTGCGGGCCTTTGTGCGCATGGGCGCTTACGAAAACCTGCTGGCCGGCGTGGGCGCGGTCTGGGATCATTATTACCACGCGGACGACATTGCCGCCGGTCTGATGGATGTTGGGCTCTGCGGCGTGGTGGCCCCCACCGTACAGGATGTGGCCGGCCCTGGGCGTGACGGCACCGAAGCCGCGCTTGAGAGCACGTTGGCGATTCATGCCAGCACGCGCCACCAGCAGGCCGGGGTTTATGCTGCCCTGGGTCCCCATGCCACCGATACGGTCAGTCCCGCGCTCTGGCGGCGCCTGGCACTGCTGGCTGACCAGCATCAGCTGGTGATGCACGCCCATATTGCCCAGTCGATCGAAGAGTATCGCCGCAGCATGCAGACCTATGGCTGCACTCCGATTGCGGGCTTGCGCGAGGCCGGCATTCTGGACCTGGATACGGGGCTGGTGCTGGTGCACTCCCTCTTTGTCACCGCAGCGGATATTCGCCTGCTGCACCCGGATCGCCACGCGCTGGCCTATTGCCCCCTGTCGCAGATTCAGTTTGCTTTTCCGGCCCATATTACACCCTGGCTGCAGGCGGGGCTGCCGATTCAGGTGGGCACCGATGCCGGGGCCTGTAACGACACCATGAACGTGCAGCAGGAGCTGCGCGTCCTGGCCGGTGGCAGTGCCTTTGCCGTGACCCAGGGCGAAGCCTACCGCGACTTTCAGGCCAGCGGCAGTCTGGGGGCGGCTGAAGCGGTTCACAGTCAGCGGGTGCAGACCTATGACCAGACCCCTTCGATCCATCAAATGCTCGACATGGTCTGGCAGACACCGGCCCGCTTCTGTCCGGCCCTGCGCATGGGTGAGCTGGCGATTGGCAACCGGGCCTGCCTCAATGTCTGGGACCTGAGCCATCCGGCCCTCTGGCCCGCCACCGACCCGCTGCGCGCGCTGGTAATGTGCGATGCGGCCAAGGCCCTGCGCCATGTGATGCTCAACGGCCAGTGGATGGCCCCGCTGGACACCCGCCTGCAGGAGCACGTGCTCAACAGCGCCGACTTTCAGGCGGCCCAGGCAGAGGCCAGCGAGCGTTTGCAAGCCCTGCTGCGGCGCACGGGTTTGTTTTGAATCCGCACGGCATCTCTGTTTGATTTCAACGCAGCCAGGGGGAATATCTGGGCCACTGCGCTATGGGCAGGCCGGCGGATGCCTTGCTGTTTATTCAGCGCAAAAATTAAGTTTGCCTTATACTTTGTTTGTGTAAAAAGTATTTTCTTTTTGGTTTAATCACATTTGTTTTTCCTAGCACGCATTTCTCACAAAGGTGCGTTCACATAAGGTGTAGGGTATATTTCGGGAGTTT
>JACYMC010000254.1 GCA_015272195.1 Candidatus Sericytochromatia bacterium | reverse complement strand
GGACACCTCTTGATTTTCCCAATCATAACCCATCATGACTTCCAAGGCACTACCTAGAGAGTGTTCTGGTTTAGCCTTTCTTGATCTGCTGGTATTTTTCGCTCATAAAGCGCTCAAAGGTTTCGGCTTTGATGGGCAAAGCGTGCAGGCCGTGGCCCACGGCGTTATGAATCAATTGCAGCACCAGTTCTTTATCGGGCGGACACATGGCGATATAGCAAATCTGGCTGCTTTCGGGCTTCCAGTGCCAGTGAAACTGGGGGTCAAGATGTTTGGGCAGGCGCAGGGGCAAACTGGCCGGGGTGGTGGTGATGGGCACAAAGCGGTATTTTTCCATCAGCCGCTGTGAAATCTGGCGCAGCAAAGTGGGCGTGGGCCGCAGGGCCAGCAGGTCCAGATAATTCAGGTGCTGACTGGCTGGAATTTCCGGTACACTGAAGCCAGAAACGGGCGGGGCCGTTCCGGCGATTTCCAGAAATCCAAAGCGTTCGTCGGCAGAAAAATGGCTCATGCTTTATTTTAACAAATCAAAGGAAATACGTGCATGAAACCCAAAGTGCTGGTCTGCGACCATATCCATGAATCGGCTCTCAGCATTCTTGCTCCCGTGGCTGAATTGGACGATGTGGGTCCGCTGACCGAAGCGGAACTGATTGAAAAAATCGCGGGCTGCGAGGCTCTGCTGGTGCGCAGCCAGACCAAAGTCACCGCTGCCGCGCTGGCGGCGGCCAAAGATCTTAAAATTATCGCCCGCGCAGGGGTAGGTGTTGATAACATTGATTTGGAGGCCGCCACCCGTCACGGGGTGATGGTGGTCAACTCGCCCGAGGGCAATACCATTGCGGCGGCTGAACACACCCTGGCCCTGATGTTTGCCCTGGCCCGCCAGATTCCGGCCGCTGATACCTCGCTCAAGCAAAACGCCTGGCGGCGCAAGGATTTTATGGGCGCTGAGCTGTATGGCAAAACCCTGGGCGTGGTAGGTCTGGGCAAAATTGGCAGCCATGTCGCGCGCGTGGCCGGTGCCATGGGCATGAAGCTGCTGGCTTATGACCCTTTTGTCAGCCCGGATCGGGCGGCCGAGCTGGAGACCCAGATTGTGGACCTGGAAACCCTGTTTGCTCAGAGTGATTACATTACCCTGCATGTACCCAAAACCCCCGAAACCCGTCATATGATCAACTACAAAAGCCTTGCCCGCATGCGGCCGGGTGTGCGTCTGATCAACTGTGCCCGGGGTGAGCTGATTGACACCGATGCCCTGGTGGCGGCCATTGAAAGCGGCCAGGTGGCAGGGGCTGCACTGGATGTGTTTGAAGCAGAGCCGCTCAAAGACAGTCCGCTGCAGCAGTTAGGGACCAAAGTGGTACTCACACCCCATCTGGGCGCTTCAACCGAAGAAGCCCAGGTGAATGTGGCCATTGATGTGGCCCAGCAGGTGCGACGTCTGTTTGAGGGCGAGCCTGTGCACAATGCCATTAATATTCCCAGCCTTAAGCCGCATGTTTTGCAGCCGATCAAGGCCTATTTTGCCCTGGCCGAAAAGCTGGGCCGCTTTATGGGTCAGCTCCAGCAGCAGCCGATTCGGGCGGTTGAAATGACCGCTTATGGTCAGCTGGCCGAGCAAAATACAGAACCGCTGAAAGTCGCGGTGCTGAAGGGCCTGCTTGAGCCCACCCTCTGTGCCCACGTGAATTATGTGAACGCCCTCTTTCTGGCCAAAGAGCGGGGCATTCGCATTACGGAACGCAAATCACCCAGCAAGGGCGATTATACCGACCTGCTGAGTCTGGAGGTGATCTTTGACAGCGGTGAACGCCGCCGGGTGTCGGGTTCCTTGCTGGGCGAAGATCAGGCGCGGATTGTTGAAATCGACGGCTTTCCCCTCTCTTGTGTGCCCAGCGGCTGTCTGCTCGTGATTCCGCATCCCGATAAACCGGGCATGGTGGGCGTGATTGGTGACTTTCTGGGGCGGCATGATATCAATATCAGCGGGATTCAGCTGGGCCGCCAGGCCCGTCGCGGCCCGGCAGTGATGGTGGTCAATATTGATGAAGCCCTCAGCCCCGAATGCCTGGCGGAGATTCAGGCCCGCCCTGAGTTTCAGCAGACCCGGCTGGTGCAGCTCTGATGGGCCGAAGGTATTGCCGCAGCGCGCTTCTGCCCGTGGTGTTTGGGCTGCTGGTTTCAGGGCCAGGTGTGGCCAGTGCGACTGAAATGGCCGCTGAGCCCGGACCTTCTGCCAGCCCGATGCGTCAGCCGGCGCCTCAGGCCATAGGTCAGATGCTGCGCTGGCAGATGGATCTGCTGGGTGCGCTGGGTCCTTTGATCTATCCTTTGCCGGCTGTGGGTCTGCAGCTGGGCTATACGCCGCCGCTGCTGAATGATCAGCTGCAGCTCTGGGCGGCGTATCAGCCCTGGCAGCTGAGTGCCACTGGCCATCCCCTGCGTCCGGGGCTTTTTGGCAATGTCAGCCAGACTGCTACTTTGCAGACCTTCAGTCTGGGGGGGCGCTGGACCTTTAACCCGGAAGCGGACTGGCGTTACTCGGCCCTGCTGGGAACGGGCCTGGAGTTTACGCCCGGTGGCGATATTCTGCAGCGTGCGGCGGCCCCGCGTGGTGTGGACCAGGAGCCCTTACCTGCCCCTGATCCCGTGGCGGCCCAGATCACCAGCGGCCTGCTCTTTGCCGGCGTGGGTGTGGATCTCAGCCCGCTGCCCTGGCTAAGCCTGGGTGGCGATCTGCTGCTGGGCGTGCCGGCCACGCACTTTTTGCGCTTCCAATTGCGAGCTGGGGTTCGTTTCTGAGCTTGTTGCTACACCCATAAAGGGCAGAGCTCCTGCCTCGTAGGCTCAGGCCTTTTGGCGAGCTTCCAGGCGGTCTGCCAGCCAGATTTTAATAATGGCCTGGCGGGGGACGCCCATGCGTCGGGCTTCTGCATCCAGGGCTTCCAGCATCCAGATAGGAAAGTCAACGTTGACGCGCTTTTGCTGTTGATTGGGTCTTTTGAGACTGCTTAACCCGCATTTCTCACAAACAGATCAGTAGATAAAAACTGGCTCCTTTC
>JACYMC010000239.1 GCA_015272195.1 Candidatus Sericytochromatia bacterium | reverse complement strand
CTTTGTGGTTATTGAATCCATCGCCTCAAGGAGACCCTTTCATGTGTAAAAAAACTTCAGCCGATCCCCTCAAGTCTACTCAGGGAGTGCGAAGAACGGTTCATTCTGAATCACTGTTTTTTATTGGCATGACTTGACAAACATCTATATACGTATTATTCTGTATTTAAGAATACAACTGAATACATTTTATTCTCTGTGTTCCTGTGCCAATCCAATTCCAATGTCTGGGAAGCCCGCCGTCCGGGTTTCCCACTTTTTGTTTTTTGCACAAAAACTGTTCAGACGGTCAAAAATCACAGATAATACCTCTCGCTGATGCTATCGGGTCAACAGCGGGCCCCGAATCATGTTACAAAGGAAAAAAAGCAATGTTCACAACGCGCTTATACAGATGCGCCCTGGCAAGCTTCACAGGAGTATTATTGATGTCACAGACCGCTCTGGCCGATGTACAGGCCCCGCAGGCCCCCCAGAAACCCCATACCCAGACCATCCATGACGAGACCCGCACAGACCCGTATTTCTGGCTGCGCGAAGAAAACAACCCCGAAGTGCTCAATTACCTCAAGGCTGAAAACCGCTACACCGAAGCCTATATGGCCGATACCGCCACGCTGCAGCAGGATCTTTACAAAGAGCTGGTGTCTTATCTGATCGAAACCGATCGCTCCGTGCCGCGCTTCGAAAAAGGCTATTATTACTACTCCCGCACCGAAAAAGGCCAGAACTACCGCATTTACTGCCGCCGCAAGGGCAGCATGGAGGCCCCCGAAGAGGTGTTGCTGGATCTCAACGCCGAGGCTGAGGGTAAAGAATACCTCAACCTGGGCGTGTTCGAAATCAGCCCGGATCAGCGCTATCTGGCCTACTCGCTGGATACCAGCGGGGCTGAAGCCTACACCCTGCAGATCAAAGACCTGCAAAGCGGCGAGCTGCTCAAAGACCGCATTGAAGGTACCTATTACAGCGCTGAGTGGGCCGCTGACAGCCAGACCCTGTTTTATAATGTGATCGATGAGGCCAACCGGCCCCACAAGCTGCTGCGTCACCGGCTGGGCACAGACCCGGCCGCTGATCAGCTGGTCTACCACGAGCCCGATCAGCGCTTTAACGTGGGCGTGTATAAAACCAGCAGCGAAAAATACCTGATCCTGAACCTCGAAAGCAATACCACCCACGAAAACCACTATATTCCTGCTGACCAGCCGGACGCCGCGCCGGTGCTGATTCAGCAGCGCATCCAGAATCTGGAGTACCATGTGGAGCACCACGGGCAGGAGTTTGTGATTCATACCAATGACGGGGCCACCAACTTCAAGGCCGTGCGTGCCCCTATCCGCACGCCGGATCGCAGCCACTGGCAGTCCTGGGTGCCCGAGCGCTCAGACGCCAAGCTGGATGCAGTGGACGTCTTTGCCACCTATGCCACCCTGACGTACCGCGCCGACGCCCGCACCCAGGTCTTCAGCAAGCACCTGCTTAACGGTCAGCAGGCTGAAATTGCCTTTCCTGACAAAGTGGCCGCCATTTACGGCTACGGCAGCCAGGACTTTGCCAATGACACCCTGCGTGTGGCCTACGGCTCGCTGGTGACGCCCTGGAGCGTGTTTGATGTGCATCTGCCCAGCCAGACCCTGAGCCTCAAAAAGCAGGACCAGATTCCGGGCTATGATCCCAGCGAATTTGTGATGCAGCGCGAATACGCCACCGCCAGCGATGGTACCCGCGTGCCCATTACCCTGGTACACCACAAAAGCCTCAAGCTGACGGGCAATAACCCCACCTATCTGTACAGCTACGGCTCTTATGGCATCAGCACCGACCCTGACTTTAACGCCAACGCCATTGCCCTGCTCAAGCGCGGCTTTGTCTATGCCCTGGCCCATATTCGTGGTGGTCAGGAAATGGGCCGCGCCTGGTATGAAGACGGCAAGCTGCTCAACAAGCGCAACACCTTCACCGACTTTATTGCCTGTGCTGAGCATCTGATTCAGCGCGGCTATACCGCGCCCGATCAGCTGGCGATTGAAGGCGGCAGTGCCGGCGGCCTCTTGATGGGTGCCGTGAGCAATATGCGCCCGGACCTGTTTCAGAGCGTGGTGGCTGACGTGCCCTTTGTGGACGCCCTCAACACCATGCTGGACGCCTCGTTGCCCCTGACGGTGACCGAGTATGAGGAGTGGGGCAATCCCAACGAGAAAGTCTATTATGACTATATCAAGTCCTACTCGCCTTACGACAACGTCAAAGCTCAGGATTACCCGAATATGCTGTTTATTGCCGGTTTGAACGATCCGCGCGTCAAATACTGGGAGCCCGCCAAAATGGTGGCCCGCCTGCGCCAGTCCAAAACCGACAACAATATGCTGCTGCTCAAAACCCATATGAGCGCGGGCCACTCCGGGGCCTCAGGCCGCTATGAGGCCCTGCAGGAAGAAGCCTTTAAATACGCCTTCTTTTTAAAAACCCTCGGTCTGATCAATCATCCCTGATTTGCCGCCCGCTCAGCACACAGCCCCCTCACAGGGGGCTGTGCTGTGTTTTAAAAATTTTGCTGCCCTTCCTGCTGGGCTGTTTGAATGATCTGCGCCATGCGCTCGGCTTTGGCCAGCGTATCAAAGGTCAGCAGGAGGTGCCCCGGCTGCTGATGCTGCCAAGCTCATAAAAACGCCTCGACTGAAATTGAGTCAGGCAGTGAAAAATCGAGCATAGTTTGGTCAAATATGACACTACGCCTCAAATTGTAGATGGTAGAAAAGCTCGGCTGGCTCAACCTCAGGCTTTCCCACTTCACAAAGCTCACGCATCCGAGAGATAAAAAACGCTCATAAGCCTCTGCACATCTGAGTTGACAGCGATCCCAGTGACACTCCTGCTTCAAAACGCGAAAAACTTCCTCGATCACATGGCGTTTCCCGTACAGTTTGACAACCTCGCTTGCATCAATCATGACCCGATTGGTCACAAAAAATTTGTCTGCTCGTCGAATCGCTCTGATCTTCAGACCGTTGCTCAATACTCAATGTATCCACCTTTCATGCCGATAACCTGCTCAAAAGCGCCCGGTAATGA
>JACYMC010000128.1 GCA_015272195.1 Candidatus Sericytochromatia bacterium | reverse complement strand
CACTGCAAAAGCCTCTCGTCAGGCTGGCTGGCTCAGATGATAGGCTGTCTCAGGAATTTTCATTCTGAAGCACTGTTTTTAACGGCGGGCGCTTGACAGAAAAATTAATAAGCATTAAGATAATGCTAAGCAAACATTAAAACCAAAAGGATGTGCCATGAAACGTTTCATTTCTGCTCTGACATTGACCCTGACCGCCGCCGCCACCCTCAGCGCCTGCCAGAAGGCTCCCCAGGCTGGTCCCTTTCTCGCCATGAACCCCATGCTGCAGCAGCGCGCCCCCATGATGGCGGCCAACAGCGCCACTCAGGCAGCTGAGCACCACCCCGATTTTGTCAGAAAAATGAACAATCCGGCACAGTATGTTTTTCAGCCCGACACCCGTCGCAGCATCTGCGGCACTGAAAACAACCTCCAGCACGTCAATGACTACAATGGCAACGAAGCCCCGCTGGATTTTGTGCGCGGCCGCCAGCGGGCTGTCGGTGCTCTGGCCCGTGGCAATGACGCCAGCTCCCGCAAATTCTGCAGCGGCACAATGATCACCGAAGACCTCTTCCTGACGGCCAGCCACTGTATTGACGCTTCGGTGACCAACGATAAATTTGTGGCCTTTAACTACGAAAAAGCACCCGGCGCCACCCAGCTGCTGGAGCAGGAGCACTTCAAAGTGGTCGAGGTGGTCGAAGACGGCATCAATCGCCTTGATTACGCCATTCTGCGTCTGGACGGCAAGCCCGGTCTGAAGTATGGCTTTTCTCCCATCCGTGCCGTGCTGCCTGAACTGCAGCACCAGCTGACCATTATTCAGCATCCCAAAGGCCAGCCCAAACAGGTTGAGTCCGGCCCGCTGGTCAGCGTCTCTTCCGGTGCTTACATGGGCTACACCGATCTCGACACCGAGCCCGGCAGCTCCGGTTCCGGCGTGCTCGACAGCCAGGGATTCATCGTGGGCGTGCACACCAACGGCGGCTGCTACAGCGGTGGCGGTGCCAACCGTGGCGTCAAAATGACCGAGATTATCAAAGGTTCACGCGTGGTGCAGGAGCTGAACCAGGCCCGCCGCTAAACCGTCGAAACGTTTTTTCGCAGCCCGCCCTCTGAGAGGGCGGGCTGTTTGCCTTGTGCCCGTGTTACACTGACAGCAGCTGTTGATGGAGATTAAAACGCCGATGGAATACCGTCAAACGGTTTGTGTAGCGCCTGGGGATGGCATTGGCCCTGAAATTATGGCCGCGACCCTGCGCATTCTTAAAGCCGCCCGGGCACGGGTACACTTTGAAGAGGTCTGCATGGGGCAGGCCGCCTACGCGGCAGGCTACCCGTCAGGCATTCTTCCCGAAACCTGGGAGCAGATCCGTAAGCACCGCATTTTGCTTAAAGCCCCGGTCATCACCTCTCCCGACAGCCGTTACAAAAGCCCCCATGTGATTGTGCGTAAAATGCTGGGCATGTACGCCAATATTCGTCCCTGCATGTCTTATGCCCCCTTTGTACAGACCCGTTATCCGGGCCTGCAGGTTGTGATTATCCGCGAAAACGAAGAAGATCTCTATGCAGGCATTGAGCACCGGCAGACGGCAGAAGTCACCCAGTCCACCCGTTTGATCAGCCGGCCGGGAGCCGAAAAAATCATTCGCTATGCTTTTGAATACGCCCGGGCCCATTACCGGCGTAAAGTGACCTGCTTTACCAAAGACAGCCTGATGAAGCTGACCGACGGCCTGTTTCATCAGGTATTTAATCGCATTGCCCTGGAGTATCCCGATATTGAACATGAGCACTGGATGGTGGACGTGGGCACCGCCCGTCTGGCCGATAGCCCGGAACAGTTTGACGTGCTGGTGACCCCCAATCTCTATGGCGATATTCTCAACGATATGACCGCCCAGCTGGCGGGCTCGATCGGTATGGCGGGCTCGGCCAACGTGGGTGGCAGCTGTGCGATGTTTGAAACCGTGCACGGGGCCGTGCCGCACCGGGCCGGTCTGGACCAGGCCAACCCCTCCGGTCTGCTGCTGGCCGCCGTGATGATGCTGAACCATATCGGCCAGCCCGATGTGGCCGAGTGGATTCACAACGCCTGGCTCAAAACCCTGGAAGACGGTCTGCATACCTACGATATTTTTGTGCCGGGTCAGAGCCAGCAATTACTGGGCACCGCAGCGTTTACCGAGGCCGTGGTGGCACGCCTGGGCCAGGAACCTTCCCAGCTGGCCGTGCGCTACGAAAAAAACCCGCCGATTTTTCACAGCCCACCGTATAAGCGTCCCCACCTGCACAAACAGCTGGTAGGTGTGGATGTTTTTCTGGATTACGCTCAACCCTCAGCAGCAATAGCCCTGCCGGATCTGTTGCGCCGGCTGCAGTCACTGCCAGGTGTGTTTCAACTCAAAAGCATTTCCAACCGGGGGGTGACTCTCTGGCCAGAAGGCCCGCCGGAGATTTTCTGTACCGATCACTGGCGCGTGCGCTTTCAGACGGAGCGCGCCAGCCAGGCAGATCTGCTCAAGCTGATGGTTTCACTGGATCAGGCCGGCCTGCAGCTAATCAAAACCGAGCATCTCTATACCTTTGACGGCGAGCCTGGATTTTTGCCAGACAGGCCCAACGAATAGACGCGGCAGGGCTTTCATGTTAACCTGTGGAGGGTCCAGAGGCGCTCAAGACCTTTAAAGCGGCTTCTGAGCCCCTGAAACTGACGTATGGGTGCATCCGAATGACGAATCAAAACTTACGCCTCCACAACCATCCGCTGATCCAGCGGGATATGACCCTTTTACGGGACAAAACAACACCTTCTCCTATTTTCCGGGCCACGATCAAGAATCTGGCCCGGTATATTGTATATGAGGCCGCCGCCGATCTGGCTCTGGCCGATGAACCGGTTGAAACCCCCCTGGGGCCCTTTACCGGCTGCCGCATTGCCACCCAGAACATTGTACTGGCTCCCATTCTGCGGGCCGGCCTGTGTATGATTGATGGTGCTTTTGAGGTCTTTCCGTACGCCCAGGTGCGCCACATTGGCCTCTACCGCGATGAAACAACCCTCAAGCCGGTGGAATACTACGTTAAAATTCCTGCCGAACTGGCAGCTGATACGGTGGTTTATATTCTGGACCCCATGCTGGCCACCGGCGGTTCAGCAATTGCCGCAGTGGATATTCTGAAGCGCCGCCAGGTCAAAGAAATTCACTTTCTCTGTCTGATTGCCTCCCCCGAAGGGATGGCGAAGTTATCTGAAGCCCACCCGGATATCACCATTCACACCACCTGCGTGGACGAGCGCCTGGATGAAAACGGCTATATCCTGCCGGGGCTGGGTGATGCCGGTGATCGCTCTTTCAATACAGGTGAATAAAGGGCCCGCCATGCGCTGAGGCCAGGTCAGAGAGGTTTTGAGAGCTTATGCTGAAGCGGACACCGTGGCTGAACCCCGAATCCTGGGCCAGTCTGAAGCCGATGGGTCTGGGTGAAACCAAACCGCACCACCTGCTGGAAACCCTCAAAGTGGCCTGGGACAACAGAGATCAGGCCGCCTATGCCTGGCGCATCCTCAATCAGGGCGTCTGCGATGGCTGCGCCCTGGGCACCACCGGCATGCGGGATTTTACCCTGGACGGCCTGCATCTGTGCACGGTACGCCTTAACCTGCTGCGCCTCAATACCATGCCCGCGCTGGACGCGGCGCATCTGGCCGATGTAAGCGCTTTGCATCAGCTCAGCAGCCGCGAACTGCGGAACCTGGGCCGTCTGCCCTACCCCATGCTGCGCTTTGCCGGAGAGCGGGGCTTTAAGCGTGTCAGCTGGGATATGGCCCTCGGCCTGCTGGCCCGGCGCATGCAATTGATGGATCCGCAGCGCATGGCCTTTTATCTGACCTCGCGCGGGCTGCTCAACGAAACCTACTATGTGGCCCAGAAGGTGGCCCGTTTTCTGGGCTGCCCGCATATCGACAACGCCGCGCGCATCTGCCACTCGCCCAGCACCACGGCCCTCAAAGCCAGCATCGGCGAGGGGGCTTCAACCTGTTCTTACCGCGACTGGCTGGGCAGCGATCTGATTCTGCTGATTGGCTCCAACGTGGCCAATAACCAGCCGGTGACCACCAAATACCTCTACCACGCCAAGCAAAACGGGGCCCGGATTGTGGTGCTCAACCCCTACCAGGAGCCCGGCCTGACCCGTTACTGGGTGCCCTCTGTACCCGAAAGCGCGCTGTTTGGCACCGCGCTGATGGATCACTTTTTTCAGGTGCACACCGGCGGGGATCTGGCCTTTCTGAACGGCGTGCTGAAGGCCCTGCTGGAACGTGAAGATGCCGGTGAGCAGGTGCTGGATCAGGCCTTTATTGCCCAACGCACCACGGGCTTTGGAGCCCTGGCACAGCAGCTGCGGCAGGCCGACTGGGCTAAGCTGGAGCGCCTCTCGGGCAGCCACCGCGCCCGGATGTGCGAGCTGGCCGATCTGCTTGCCAAAGCCCGCTCAGCAGTCTTTGTCTGGAGCATGGGCATTACCCAGCACAGCCACGGGGTGGATAACGTGCGGACGATTGTGAACCTGGCTCTGGCTCGGGGCTTTGTGGGCCGCGAAAACTGTGGTCTGATGCCGATTCGCGGCCACAGCGGCGTGCAGGGCGGCGGTGAAATGGGCTGTGTGCCCGACAGCCTGCCCGGCGGGCGGCCCCTGAATGCCACGACGGCGCTTGAAGTCTCAGAACGCTGGGGTTTTGAGGTTCCATCAAGTCCGGGCCTGATGGCCGGCGATATGCTGGATGCCGCCGCCGCAGGCGATTTGGATCTGCTCTACGCCATTGGCGGCAATTTTTTAGAAACCCTGCCCGACCCGGCGGGGGTGGAGGCTGCGCTGCACAAACTGCCCCTGCGCGTCCACCAGGATATTTTTGTCAGCAGCCAGATGCTGGTGGAGCCGGGCGACTGTGTGCTGCTGCTGCCCACCACCACCCGCTACGAAATGCCCGGCGGCGGCAGCGAAACCAGCACCGAACGCCAGGTCATTTTCAGCCCTGAGATTCAGGGCCCGCGCATTGGCGAAGCCCGCACCGAATGGCAGGTACTGGTGGAACTGGCGCAGCGGATGCATCCTGAGCGGGCCGACAAGATTGCCTTTGCCGACAGTGCAGCCATCCGCCGCGAAATTGAGCAGATCTGCCCGGATTACCAGGGGATTGCCGCCCTCAGCCAGGCAGGAGATCACTTTCAGTGGGGTGGGCGATTGCTGGGTGTTGAGCGCTTTCGCACCCCTGACGGGCGGGCAGCTTTTGCCTGCGTGCAGCCCCCGGAGCAAGATCTCAGACCCGGTGAGTTTCGCCTGAGTACGCGCCGGGGCAAGCAGTTCAACAGCATGGTACAGCGTGATGTGGATCCTCTCAACGGGGCTCACCGGCTGGATATTTTAATGGCGGCTGAAGATCTGGACAGTCTGAATCTGCGCAGCGGGGCACCCATTTGCCTGGAATCGGCCTATGGACGCTTTGAGGGCTTTGCCAAAGCAGCCCCGTTGGTGCCGGGCAACCTGCAGGCCCACTGGCCTGAATGCAACGGCCTGCTGCCGCCGGATCGCCGGGCAAAACCCAGTGGCGTACCCGATTATAACGTCAGCGTCAGCCTGCATCCGCTTTAGCGCGTGCGCTGACAGGCCCTCAGGCCGTGATCCCGGTGGCCGAGAGGGCTTCACGCACCTCAAAGCCTTTGGGCCCTTCCTGCACATAGGCTGCAGGAATCAGGGGATCGTGCTCAAAGACCAGCAGCCAGTTTTCAGCGGCGGCCCGGCTCAGAATCTGGCGCTTTTCTTCGAGGGTGACCAATGGCTGCAGGTCATACCCCATAATAAAGGGCAGACGGAGATGAGAGGCCGTGGGGATAATATCGGCACAGAAGACCAGGCTCTGGCGCTCATCGTGCACCCGAACAATCTGCTGGCCAATGGTATGGCCGTCTGAAATCCAGGCCGAAATACCCGGCAGAATCTCACCTTCACCCTGCAGCAGCTCCAGCTGGCCGGCGGCCATCAAGGGCTGAAAGTTTTCGGGCAGATAGCTGGCCTGATCACGCTCGGTGGGCTGACAGGCCCAGTCCCAGTTGCGCTGCTGCACCCAGTAGCGGGCCTGGGCAAAGGTGGGTACCACCTCACCATCGCGCAGGCAGGTGGCCCCGCCGGCATGATCAAAGTGCAGGTGGGTCAGAATCACGTCGGTGACATCGTCTGCTTGCAGACCCTGAGCGGCCAGGGCGCTGAGCAGATCCCCCGCGTCGGGGTCCATGCCGTACATGGCCTGGTGTTTGGGTGAAAACTTATTGCCCATGCCTGTATCGACCAGAATCACGCGCCCGTCACCACGCAGCAGCAGGGTGCGCAGGGCAAGGCGGATGCGGTTGGCTTCATCCGCCGGATGGTTTTTGCTCCAGAGGGTTTTGGGCACGACGCCAAACATGGCGCCACCGTCAAGGGCAAAGCGACCGCTTTCAAGCAAATCAATGCGGTAAGGTCCAATCTGAATCATGATTGTTCTCCTGAAGGCTTTGACTTCAGCATAGCATGCGAAAACAGCGGCAGTCAGCTGAATGTCGGCAGACACCCAATGACTTAATTATATGGTATAGGGTATTGTATATTAAAAAAACAAAACAGGCTTTTAAGCCAGACCAGGAGATCGATGATGTCACGTTTTCAAAAAATCGCACGCGGTGCACTGGCCACAGCCTTGATCTGGAGCAGCCTGCTCCTGACGGCCCAGGCTGACAGCAACGTAAAAGCCCCGATAAGCCTCGGAGAACTGCTGAGTCAGAACAGCAAGTACCTGCACAGCCATGGCGCTGAGTATTATGCTGACTTTAAAGACGCACAGAACCCTGGTGTGACCTTGCTGAGCTGCTCGGATTCGCGGGCCCACTCCACCAGCTTTTTTAACGATCCGATCAACCGTGTTTTTGCGGTGCGCAATATTGGTAACCAGATTCACAATAACTTTGGTTCAGTGGATTATGGGGTACATCACCTGTACACGCCGCTGCTGCTGGTGATGGGACATACCCACTGTGGCGCGGTACAGGCCGCCATGCAAAATTACGCCAGCGAAAGCTTTGCGATTGTGCGCGAAGTGGATCACCTGGCGATTCCGCTGCGGGGCATCCTGCAGGAAGCCAGTCAGCCCCATGATGCTGAGCTGCTGTGGGCCCGGGCGGTGGAACACAATGTGGACTATCAGGTTGAGATGGCCCGCCGGCGCTATGCAGATGCCATTGCCGCCGGCAAACTCAATGTCGTGGGCGCGGTTTCAGATATCAGCAATGCCTATGGCGCAGGCTATGGCCAGCTGGTGATCGTCAATCTCAACGGCGAAAAAGATCTCACCCGGCTGCGCCTGCACCGCCTGGTGGCAGATGTGCCTGAGGCTTTGCGCCAGCAGGCCATCCGCCGCCTGAAGCCCTAGCTGAACCCCTTTTTCCGAAATACAGCCGGCAGGCACGGGTATGGTAGGGACAGGTAAACAAGAAGGGGTAAACCTTCTGGGCTTGTTTAACACCCAAAATAGCTCTACACTGACGCTTCAGCTGTGATGCTGAAGTTTGGCTATTGATCTTAAACACAAAAAAGGCAGTCAGGTCCCGTGAATGTTTTAATTTTGAGTGTGGGCAGTTTGTTAGGACAGGTCATGCTGGATGTGCTGGCGGGTCGCCGGCAGCAGCTGGAGCTTATTGGCACCAATTCCTTGCCAGAGGCACCGTCTAATTTTCGCTGTGACAGGGTGTTTCTCACGCCTGAGACCACCCATCCCGATTTTCTGGCACGCTTTGAATCCGTGGTAGAGCAGGTACAGCCTGAACTTATTTTGCCCGGTCGAGATGATGATGTGGTGTTTCTGGCGAAGTACCTGCATACACACCCTGGGTTTAAGCCACGTGCACCGGTAGGCCATCCTGATATCGCCAGGGTCTGCAGAGACAAGTGGCTCAGCTTCCGGTGGGCACAGGAACGTCACCTGCCCTTTGCCGAGTCTTTCTGGCTCACGGAAACAACCCGCGCTGAACTGGAGGCCTTCATCCAGCGAACGGGCTTTCCGATGATTGCCAAGCCCCGCCTGGGTTTTGGATCAAATGGGGTGTACTTTCTGCAAAGCCGTGAGGCTTTAGAAACATTGACCTGCTCCGGTGAGCTGCTCTTGCAGGAATGTCTGGGTGACACAGCGCATCTCGCAGCGTATCAGCGCGCCTATGCCCAGGGCATGCCCCTCTTTTTTCAGGTGCCCCAGTTTCAGAATCATTCTGCTCAGCTGCTGATAAAGCCTGACGGAACCACTGATCAGATCTTTTGTGCCCACAACCGCTTTGCTGTGGGTGAAATTGTGCAGCTCACGCCAGCGGCACCGCCTGAGCTAATGACCACGGTACGCGCTTTTGCCGATGCACTGATTCAGGCCGGGTGGCGGGGGCCGGCAAATATTGCAGCCATGCCGGATACGCGGGGACGCTGGAAGGTGCACGAAATCAATCTGCGGATGACCGGGGCAACTTCTTTGCGTCTGGCCTGTGGTTATGACGAAATGCGTCAGGTCTTTCAGGCGTTCAGTGGCTGTGATCTGCCCGCCTGTGCCGCGCCGTCAGGCCCAGGTACGGTGCACATGGTGCGCCAGCCCCAGTGGGTCTCAGAGCAGGCGCAGCAGACTTTAAAAACACAACAATACTGGTTTGCTGATATGCAACAGCCAGCCAACTGAAGCCAGGGCTTTTTGCAGGGGCAAGGCCCCTTCAGGAAATCAGGATATCCCCGCTCTGGGTACGGGCTTTAAAGCGCCCCTCGCCATTGCCCAGCTGTCCGCTCAGAGTGTGGCTGCTGGCTTCCTGATTGTCGAGGGGCAGACGACAGGTCACTTCACCCACCTGGGCTTCCAGCTCCACCTGGCACTGGCTTTCAGGACGAAGAATCACGTCCACATCTCCACTGTGGCTGATCAGATTCACCGCCGCACTGGGGGCAATCTGGAGATCACCCTGCAAATCACCGCTGGCACTGTTGAGGCTGACCTCTGACTGCAGCGCACCGCTGAGCTGAATATCGCCGCTCTGAGACTGCAGGCTCAGGTGCCCCTGGCCAGCAAGCAATTGTACGTTGAGATCACCACTGCTGCTTTCGGCACTCAGGCTGTGCTGGACCGAGGCTTCAATCTGAAGACTGCCGCTCTGGCTGCGGATTTTGCCGTCAAAAATGCTGCCTTTAACCACCACATCGCCGCTGCGGGTCTGGATGTGCAAGTGTTCACTGGCCTGCTCTACGTTCAGATTGCCACTTTCGCTCTGCAGATCAATTTCTTTAAGCGCCAGATTGCGTAGCAGCAGATCGCCGGAGCGGCTGCGCAGATGGGCCTGTCCTTGCGGGTGCTGCAATTGTTCGAGCACAATATCGTGGCTCTCGGTTTGCAGGGCCAGATCCAGCGATGCGGGCACTTTCAGCTGCAGGCGAATCTGGCCGTGCTCAGCTTTAAAGGCCTCAGCGCCGTGCAGCTGAAGGGTCAGACTCTGATCCTCCTGCTGGCTTTCCAGCCGAAGCTGTTCAGGGTCGATCGGCAAAGTCTGACCAGGGGCGAGCTGGATTTCAAAGCTGGCAATAATTTCAGCGCGCTCGTGCCCGGAAACTTTTAAATCACCGGGCAGATGCTGGTAGTGCAGCTTGCTACAATGGGACGGAACCTCCAGATGCTGGTCTTTTTGGCTGACGGTTTTGGCCGGGGTGGGTGGTGTTTCTGCGGTTTTGGGCGGGCGACTACTCTGCTGCTGGCCACTGCGCTGCTGAAACCAGCCCTCCAGACGCTTTTCAAGCCCTGGTCCCACCTGCTGAGAGAGATTGTCGAGCATGGAGCCCAGAGAGCCCATGACCTGATCCACACGGGGAATTTTGTTGAGCAGGGTTTCGTCAGGTTGGCCGCTGCGGGGCGGGGCTTCGGCACGCGGAGGAGCTTGCGTTTCAGAGCGCGGTGCGGCTTCTGCAGCGGGTGGGGGGCTGACAATAGCCGCCAGCAGCTGATCGGCCTCATCAATGCTGATACGATTTTCCTGCAGCATTTTCAGGATCAGTTTGCGGGTTTCAGACATGGGCTTCAGGCTCCTCAGGCAAAAGTTAAAGTTCTGTGGCTATTTTAACCTGTTTTGGTCTGCAGCGTCGAAAGGATGCATCGGGCTTTGCCGTCGCCATCGCCAGTCGGGTAACGTTATAATGCCTGCAGACACTTGAGGAGATAGCTATTTTATGAGTACTGCAACGCAGAGCCCCGCCCGGCGGGTCCATATTGAAACCTTTGGCTGTCAGATGAACAAGTCTGACTCCGAAAAAATGCTGGGTCTGCTGGCCAAAGACGGCTACCACTGGACCGATGAACAGGCCGAGGCCGACCTGATTCTGATCAACAGCTGCAGCATCCGCGAAAACGCGGTCAACCGCCTGATCGGCCATCTGGGCCGTATGAAAGCGCTCAAGCGCCAGAACCCGGAACTGGTCATTGGCGTCGGCGGCTGCGTGCCCCAGCACGAAAAAGAAAACCTGCTGAAGCGCGTGCCCCATCTGGACATCGTTTTTGGCACCCACACCTTTCACAAGCTGCCAGAACTGGTACGCGAGTTCCGCGAAAACCAGCGCCCGATTGTTTCGATTGTGCGTCAGCTGGACGAGTACCCCGAAGAGATTCCCGTGGTGCGCGAAGGGCAGCACCACGCCTGGATCACCGTGCAGCACGGATGCTCAGCTTTTTGCACCTTCTGTATTGTGCCCTATACCCGCGGTCAGCAGCAGAGCCGCACGCCTGAGGCCGTGGCCGAAGAAATCCGCAAAGTGGCCGCCGAAGGCTACAAAGAAATCACCCTGCTGGGCCAGAATATCAACACCTACGGCTGGGATTTGGAGCCGGCCACTTCGCTCGGCCAGCTGCTGCACTATATTCACGATATCGACGGCATTGAACGCATCCGCTTTTTGACCTCTCATCCGGTCAATATGCGCGATGACCTGATCGACGCCATGGCCGAGCTGCCCAAAGTCTGTGAATTTTTACACCTGCCCCTGCAGGCCGGCAATGACGAAGTGCTCAAGCGCATGCGTCGCAACCACACAGTGGAATTTTACGCTGAATGGGTCGAAAAAATCCGCGCCAAAGTACCCGATATGGTGCTGACATCTGACTTTATTGTGGGCTACCCTGGCGAAACCGAAGAACAGTTTCTGGATACGGTCGAGTCAGTGCGCCGCTTTGCCTTTGACAGCGCCAATACGGCCTCTTACTCACCGCGCCCCCGCACGCCGGCAGCCATGTTCAAAGATCAGGTCGATGAAGCGGTTAAAAAAGAGCGTCTCAATCACCTCAACCAGGTCGTCAGAGAAGTGGCCCTGCAGCAGAACCGCCGCCATCTGGGAAGCATCCAGGAAGTCATGGTAGAATCCTATGACGAAAAGCGAGGCAATCTCAAAGGTCGCACCCGTGGCAACAAGATCGTCCACTTTGAAGGCAACCCCCGCCTGATTGGGCAGATTGTTCAGATCAAAGTCATGGACGTGACTCCCAACAGTCTGCGGGGCCGCATGCTCGTATCTTAGTAAGGAGAACACCCCATGCAACAAGCTATTCATATTCGCCTGGCACTCAGCGCCGCTTTGCTTTTGAGTATCAGCTTCAGCGCCTGTGCTGAGCGCAGCACGGAGTCTGAAAATAACAATAACGCACAAAGTCAGCAGCAGACACAGCTCGCCGACAACACAAAAGGAGAAGTGATTACCATGAACGCTGATGCACCTGTCATTGAAAAAGACGTGAAAGAAATGTATGCCCATATTGAAACCACCCAGGGCAAAATCAAGATCAAACTCTTTCACGATAAAGCCCCCAAAACCGTGGCCAACTTTGTCGGTCTGGCTGAAGGCACCAAAGAGTTTATCGATCCGAATACCGGCGAAAAAACCAAGCGCCGTTTTTATGACGGTCTGATCTTTCACCGCGTGATCCCTGAGTTTATGATTCAGGGCGGCGACCCCCTGGGCCAGGGCACCGGCGGCCCCGGCTACCAGTTTGAAGACGAGTTCCACCCCGATCTCAAGCACAATAAACCCGGTATTCTTTCGATGGCCAATGCCGGACCGGGCACCAACGGCAGCCAGTTCTTCATTACCGAAGGCCCCACTCCCCATCTGGACAACCGTCACTCCGTCTTTGGCGAAGTGGTCGAAGGCATGGACGTGGTCAAAAAGATTGCCCGCGTCGAAACCAACGCCATGGACAAACCCAAAACCGACGTGGTGATGACCAAAGTGGAGATTGAGCGCATCAAGTAAGCATGAGCGATCTGGCACAGGAAGCGCAGCTCTGGCTGCAAGGCTATGGCCTGGTGGCCGGCGTGGACGAGGTGGGGCGTGGGCCCCTGGCCGGCCCGGTGGTCGCAGCAGCCGTGGTGCTGCCGCCCGACTGCAGCGGCCTGGAAGGGCTGACCGACTCCAAACAACTCAGTCCGGCCCGGCGCCAGCTCTTTACCCGCCGCATTCAGCTGCTGGCCACCGACTACGCCCTGGGCGTGGTCTCGGCCCCTGTGATCGATCACATCAACATTCTGCGCGCAACCCATCTGGCGATGTGGCGCGCGCTGCGCGGTTTAAAACGGGCTGATTACGTTCTCGTCGACGGCAATCAGCCCACTTCGTTCTGGGAAGGCCCCCAGCGCTGTCTGGTCAAGGGCGACAGCCTCTCGCTCTCCATTGCCGCTGCCTCGGTATTGGCCAAAGTCTTGCGCGACCAGATCATGGTGGCCCTGGCCACCCATTACCCCGGCTATGGCTTTGAGCGCCATATGGGCTACCCGACCCGCATGCATCGCGAAGCGGTGCTGCGCCAGGGTCTGAGCCCACAACACCGGCAGAGCTTCTGCCGCAAGCTGCTGGCCGGCACATGAGCACCCAGAGCTTAAAACCCCTGCCCCGCGAGATCGAGGCCTTTGATCCAACAGAGCCCTCCTTCTGGCAGCGTCTGCAGCACCCGCTGCGCCTGCTGCTGGCCGCCACGGGCATTCTGCTGGCGGTGCTGGCGTTTCAGCACTACGAATTGGCCCAGTATATCGACACCGAGGTCCTGACCCGCCTGATTGAACCTCTGGGCCCCTGGTCCCCGCTGGCTTTTATCGGGGTGTTTGTGCTGGCGGCATTGCTGCTGGTGGTGCCCTATGGCCTGCTCTGCGGCCTGGCCGCGATCCTGTTTGGCCCGCTCTGGGGAACCCTCTGGAGCCTGCTGGGCGGGACACTGGCGGCCTTTGCCGTGCTGGGCCTGGCCCGCCTGCTGGGCCGCGATCTGCTGGCCCGCCGCCAGGGCCAGCCTAAATGGGAGCGCATCAACGCGCGGCTGGCCGCTGAAGGCTTTTATTATTTGCTGCTCATGCGCCTGCTGGCCGTGGTACCCTTTAACCTGCTCAATTTTGCCTGTGCCTTTACGGCGATTCGCCTGCGCGACTTTGGCCTGGCCACCTTTATTGGCCTGATCCCGGTAACCTTCGCTTGCAATTATGGCGCCACCCTGCTGCTGGATACCCGCACGCCACTCACGGTGCTGGTGGGTATTGCCCTGGGTTTGATGGTGCTCTTGCTCAGCCCGCTGGTGCTGCGCCAGGCCCGCCGCCGCCGCCAGCAGCAGCGCCGGGCTCAGATTCACACGGCTTTTGCCGATTTTGACCCGACCCAGCGCCGCCTGCCACCGCGCCCCCGAGCTGCTGGACCTGTTGGACCCGCTGGCGCGCCCCGGCCCGGCTCTGCCCCGCTGCAAGGCGGCAGACCGCCGGCTGGCCCTGCTGCCAGCCTCCCCGGGCAGCCCCGCCTGGCAGGGAGAGGCTCCCCTGCCGGCCCCTTGCACGCTTCAGCCCCTGGTCCGCGACCGCTTCAGCGTCAGTCTGGCCCACCTCGTCCACCCCGCCCACCGCAGCCACCGCCGGGCGGTCGTCCGCCGGGGCGTTCACCGGGTAGACCCGCCGGGCCAACACCCAATCAACCGACAGAAAGTTAAACCATGATGATGTCTTTGTTCCGACAGGCCCGTATCGGTCTGTCAGCCCTGTGTGTGTGGGGCCTGCTGGCTGCCCAGACACCCGCCGCCCTGGCCCTCAATGGCCCCATGCTGGGGGCCGTTGAAATCTCTGCCGTGAAGATCTGGCTGCAGACCAATGCCGCTGCTGAAGTACAGCTGCACTACTGGCCGGCAGCGACACCCCAGGCACGCCGCCGCCTGCGCGGCCAGACCCAGGCGGCTCAGGACTACGCCCTGAGCTTCAACCTCGAAAACCTGCAGCCCGGCACGCGCTACCACTACCAGATCCAGGAGGCGGGCCAGCCAGCCAGCAAAACCTATACCTTTCGCACCCAGCCCTGGCGCAAGGGCATGGACCTGCCCAATCTGACCATTGCCCTGGGCTCCTGTGTATATATCAACGATCCGATGGTCGACCCGCCAGGCCAGGAGATTGGCGGCGACTACGCCATCTTTGAGCAGATTGCGCGCACTCAGCCCGATCTGATGCTCTGGCTGGGCGACAATGTCTATCTGCGCCCGCCGGACTTTTATTCCAAAGCCGCCATTGCCCGGCGCTACCGTCAGCTGCGCAGCCTGCCTGAGATTCAGACCTTGCTGCACAGCACGGCCCATTACGCCATCTGGGACGATCACGACTACGGCGACAACGATTCCAACCGGGCCTATCGCCTGCGCAGCGAGAGCCTGGAGGCCTTTGAGAACGCCTGGGCCAACCCGGCGTATGGTCTGCCCGAAGCACCGGGGGTTTTTACCCGCTTTCAGTGGGCCGATGCAGAGTTTTTTCTGACCGATAACCGCTATTACCGCGCGCCCAACGCCCTGCCTGAGCCCGACAAAGACTATTTTGGCCCGCAGCAGTGGCGCTGGCTCAAAGACGCCCTGGTCTCAAGTACGGCAACCTTTAAGCTGATCGCCATCGGCAATCAGGTGCTCAATACCCAGAGCCCCAGCGAAAACATGTACAGCTATGAACGCGCTTACCGCGAATTCCTGGACTGGCTGACCGAAAGCCGCATTCCCGGCGTGGTGCTGCTGACGGGGGATCGCCACCACAGCGAATTTTTTAAGCTGCCGCGTCCGGGCACTTACCCCCTGCACGAATGGACCGTTTCCCCTCTGACCAGCAAGGCCTATCCGCCCTTTCCGGTTGAAACCGAGGTGCCGATCCGTCTGCCCGGCTCCCTGCTCAAGGAGCGCAACTTTGGCCTGCTGCAGATCAGCGGGCCGCGCGGCCAGCGCGAACTGCATCTGCGCCTGCATGATGCCAGGGGGCAGCTGCGCTGGGAATACCGTATCCCTGAGCAGGCACTGCAACTGCCTGCGCCCTGAGTCATTTTTCACAAAAAGCCGCAGACGCCGTGTGACAGGCCCATGCTACACTGAAAAGAAAAAAGGAAGTACACCCCATGTCTCATTTGCGTTACCTGGCCCTGATCACCCTGCTCGGCGGATTGCTGGGCGCCTGCGGCAGCCGCGACATCCCCAGCCCCACACCCAGCAGCAGTCCAAGTTCTGTGCCCGTGGATCAGATGAGTACGGTGACCCTGCGCCCGAGCATCGAAACCCAGGATGCCCTGATGGCTGAAGTTCAGCGCCTGGAGCAGGCCGGCACGCTCAGCAATGTCAGCATTATGGAGTCTTACCCCGTGCAGATTGCCCTGACCGGCCCGGCCGATGTGGTGCAGCGTTTGCAGGTCATGGCTGCCGGCAGCAGCAACACCGGCAGCAGCGTCAGTTTTGAAAGCCTCTCAAACCGCAACAGCCGCCGAATGAGCGCAGGCACAGAAGTGGTGCAGAGTGCCGAGGCCTGGGCCACACTCTGGAGCGCACACAACGGCAGCAGCGAAGAGCAGCCCGAAGTGGACTTCAGCCGCCAGAGCGTTCTGGCGGTCTTTGCCGGCGAAAAGCCCACCGGCGGCTACAGCATCCGCATCACCGGAATTCAGCAGCAGGGCCGCAGCCTGGTGGTCAGCTACAGTGAAGCCAGTCCGGGACCGGATGCCATGGTAACGCAGGTGATCACCGCCCCGGCCCACCTTGTTCGCATTGACCTGAGCCAGCAGCAAGGCGATTTTGACACGGTCAGCTTTCAACGGCAGACAAATTAAAGCCAAACCCCGGAATATTCGGGTGAATGCAGCTGGATTTTCGGGCCCAAATGTCCTATGATAAACCCATGAGGTTTTGAGTCAGAAGGACATTTTATGCCCTATCTTCCCCTGACCGGTTTTTTACCGGATGTGTTAGCGATGAAGCAACAGCGGCCATTCATCAGGCGCTTGCGTCCCCCTTTCTTTTCTGCTGTGATGCCCCTGCCTGTAAAAGGGTCGCTTTGCTGTGCCTTGTCTGGCTCAGGCCCCATGCTTAATAATTCAGTGAGCGTAAACCCCTATGTTAAAAACCCGACAAGAACGCGATATTTTTGAAATCCGCCTGGATGAAGCCAGCCACGCGCTGGAATCCGAAAAACTGGCCGAACTGGTCGAGAGCATCCGTGAAAACGGTCTGCTGATCCCGATTGCATTAAACGCCGACAACGAGCTGGTGGCGGGTTATCATCGTCTGATGGCCTTTAAGCAGCTCTATAAATCTGACGGTGAAGCCTACCGCCATATTCCCGTGCGCGTGCTCAACGCCGAAGACAACCAGCAGCTGCAGCAGCTCAGCACCACCGAAAAACTCTTTCACCCGGAGCTGTCGATCCTCGAAAAAGCGGCCTACTTCAAAAGCTATTTTGACGATCTCAAATACGGCCAGGCCGGTTATAAAACCACCACCATTTTTAAAACCCTCGACATTTCACGGCGCACCTTTTTTAATCTGCGCGCCATTGCCGAGCGCCTGGGGGCCCCCGTACGCCAGCGCATTCTGAACTCCCCCCTGCGCATCCTGGCCCACTCCACGCCCCAGCTGCTGGCCCTGTGCAAATACGACGAAAAGACACAGCTCGAAATTCTGGATCTGATGCAGACCGAAAACTGCGGGACCATCTTTGAGGCCATCAAACTGCACCAGCACTACGCCGAAACCGGTACCGAGCGCAGCCAGAAAGCACGCAAGTTTCTAAAATCACCCGCCCTCAAGCTCGAAAAAGAGCTGCGCCAGGATTTACGCCAGCTGGCCCAGCAAACAGGGCTGGGCCAGAATGAATTGTTTAATGAAATCTTTGAAGCGGGGCTGGAGCTGATCCGCCAGAAATACAGCTAATAGCGGCGCTGCTGCGAATAACCCGGCATGGGCTGGGCCATCATGGCCCGGCTCTGCTGAGCGTACCCGTACTGGGGCATGGGCTGAGGGACCGGACCATAGCTGCCGTTGACGCCGGGAGTGCGTGGCGGCATGCCGGGCGCAGCCATACGCTGCATCTGGGCATTGGGCAAATAGGGGTTGGCATACAGCTCAGGGCGCACCTGTACAGAAGGCGGCGCCATGCGGGGCTGCATTACGGGCATTTGCTGCGGCATCATTTGCTGCTGCGGCATTTGCTGAGGCAGGGTCTGGGGCAGCGGCGCACTGCTGACAGCCGCAGCAGTTTCAGTGCTGGCCTCTTCTGCTTCACCGGCTTCACTTTCTTCTTCAGCGCTGGGCAGCTCGGGCACGCTGGCCGGCAGACGGCCACCGCAGGCGGGGGTAAAACTGAGCACCAGGCCCCCGAGAATAAGCAGACTCCAATTTTTGGCACGCTGTTTGATCATTGACTCTCTCCTCACGCAATCGCTCTTGGAGATCTTATCGGCCAGGACCGGGCAGAGTTTCTGAAGTTGGATTTATGCTTTGGTTAATTATCAGTTAATCGAAGCAGGAGCACCGCTCAACCCAGCAGTTCAACGGCCGTGCGCAGCTTGCCAGGCTCAGTCTGGGCGTAGATCAGGGTGGTATCCAGGCGCGAGTGGCCCAGCAGTTTGGAGATCTGCTCCAGCGGGGCGCCGCGATCGAGCAGCTGGGTGGCAAAGGTGTGGCGCAACTTGTGGGGACTGTAGTCGCCCAGCCCGGCGTCGGCCAGCAGGCGCTTGACGATCTGACGCATGGCCCCGTAAGAAATCTGTTTGCCACGATGGTTGCGGCCTAAGCTGACAAAAAAAGCGTTTGATTTGACAAAGGGCAGACCGGCGCGCACATTGAACCAGTCCTCGAGGGTCTCAAGCAGTTTCTGACTGATAGGAATCAGGCGCTCTTTATCGCCCTTGCCGCGCACCAATAATTGTTTGCTGTCCCAGAGAATGTGCTCTTCCTGCAGCTGCTGCACTTCACCAATGCGCATGCCCGTATAGTACAGCAGTTTGATAATCGCCATATTGCGGATGTCTTCGGGACTCTCGTAGGGCAGGCTGTCGAGCAGACGCTTGACTTCTTTATCGCTCATGTACTTGGGCAGGCGCTTGGGCAGGCCCGGCGCGGCCAGATTACCGGCGGGATCTTCGGCCAGATAACCCTGGCGCTCGGCATAGTCAAAAAAGCGCTTGATGGCGATCAGACGCCGCCGCACGGTGGTGGCTTTAAGATGATCCAGCGTGGCCATATAGCGAAACAGTTCGCGCTCCCGAGCCTGAATCAGGGGTTTTTCGAGAAAAGCTTCAACCAGCTTCAGATCAGACTCATAGGCCGTCAGCGTATGCTGACTCAAACGGCGCTGACGCAAAAAGTTCAAAAAGTCTTCAATACTGAAATCTGCTTGCAAGATGGAATCCAGTCCTTTATTTGTCGTGATGTTGATAGCTTACGCTCTTTATAACATGTTTTAACCCCCCGATTCAGTGATCTCAGTGACGCCCTGAAACCCATCAGGGTCTTTATGCATCAGGCATTCTGGGGTATAAAGTGGGTATGCAGGGACTTTTATGACGCAAACACCCGATGGTCTGCCGCTCACTTTCAGTGTGTTCGACGAGCAATTGCTGCTGCACTGGTCTCCAGGGCAAAGCGAAGCACCGCTGACCCGTGAAGGGCTGCTGGCCGCCATTGCCGAGGCTGGCTACGCTGATTTCAGGCTGGATCAAAAAGCGCTCGACTTTTTTTTGTTCAGCCAGCAACGTTTTGGTCAGCAGAATCGCCAGATCTGCATTGGTCGCCAGCAAAAGCCAGAGATTCATGTGCATGTGGCACAGGACGGCCTCAAAGCCTGGCTGACGGTGACCCAGGCGCCCGGTCATGCACCGCCCTCTCTGGAAGATGTGCATACTGCTCTGCGCGATAAGGGCATTGTGTATGGGCTGCTGCCGGATGTGCTGAGCCAGTATGAAACAGCAGGTTATCTCGAAAAACAGCTGATCGCCCAGGGCCAGCCGCCCCTGCCCGGCAAGGCAGCCTGGTTTGAATATCTGGTGCCCGACACCCCCGATCTGGCTCTGGAAAGCGCCGACCGCATTGATTTTCGGCAACGCAGCACCATTCAGACCGTGGCAGCAGAACAGCCCCTGATGCGCAAACATCCGGCAGAAAAAGGCCGCCCCGGCAAAACCGTGCTGGGGCAGGTGCTGCCGGCTGATGACGGCCGCGACCATGCCCTGCATGCCAGCAGTGGCTCGATGATTTCTGCCGAAGACCCCCATCTGCTGGTGTCAGTGCGCGAAGGCCGTCCGATTCCGCTGACCCGCAGTGTACGGGTCGACAATGTGCTGGTTCTCGAAGAAGTCAATTACGACACGGGTCATATCAACTTCAAAGGATCGGTACTCGTACACGGCACCGTAGGTGATGGTTTTCAGGTCAAAGCCACCGGTGATATTGTGGTACAGGGCTCGGTCGAAGACGCCGTGCTGGAGGCCGATAACGATATCCGCGTCTACGGCAGCATGTTTGGTCGCGAGCGGGCCCGTCTGTCGGCCGGTGGCAATATTTTTGTAAACTATGTGCAGTCCACTGAAATTGACTGCATGGGCAATCTGTATGTGCACGACGGCCTTTTTTACTGCCATGTACGGGTCCTGGGCGAAATCCAGTCCGGTATGCCCGAAGGCAAAGGGCGTATCAACGGCGGCGAAATCTGGGGTAGCAAGCGCATTGTTGCACGGGTGGTCGGCAGCAGCTCGTCAACAACCACCAAAATCTCGCTGGGTGAAGACCCCTATCTGCGTCAAAAGCTGCGGGATATTGACCACAACCTGCGCTTTTATAAATCCGAGCTGGAACAGGTGGTCAAGGCCATTATTTATATCCGCACCCGTGCGACCGAAACCAGCACCTCGCTGGCCGAACTTGAGGCCCGGCGGGGTGAGCTGCTTGAAACCGTCAATCAGCTGTCTGAGCAGGTACAGGACGTGCGCGATAACCTCAACCGTTCGCGCTATCACTGTGAGCTGGTGGTTCACGAAGCCGTTATGAGCGGCACCCGTCTGCGTCTGGCCGAAAAATCGCGTCCGGTGGATGAGGACCTGCCAGCCTGCCGTTTTTATCTTCACCCTGATGAGCAGGGGCTGCAGGTGCGGGTTGATTATCTATGAGCCCTGAGCAGCTGCTCAACCCGGTTCAGATTCGCTATTCTGAAGACAAACACTTTATCTACGTCACCATCAACCCCCGCGAAGTGATTGACGGCCAGCTGCAGGCCGACCAGATTCTGGAAGCCTTACTGGAAAGCGGCTTTTCATCTTTTTCGTATCAGATTGATCAGACCATCCTGGACGAGTTAATCAACCTGCCCTGGCAACGCCTGAACCGTGTCATTGTACGACGCATTGCCTGGCGCATTGAATTTGACCTCAAGCTGCGCCTGGCGCAGGAGGGCACTCAGGCCTTTGTGACAGTCATACCCGCTTTTGCTCAGGAAGCCATTGGCCGTGAGCGCTTATTAGAGCGTCTGGCCCAGGAAGGGGTCTCAGAAGGGATTCTGGGCGCAGCCCTGGAACAGATTCTGGCCGAAGGACAGGCCGAAGATCTCGAAATCGCCCGGTCACGCCCCCCTCGCCACGGCAAAGCTGGCTGGCTGGAGTGGCTGTTTGTGCCGCTGCATGAAAGTGAGCAACCTGAGGTTTTGCCCGGCACCCCTTTGCTGCGCGTGCATCCAGGGCAACCCGGCGAAGATGGCCTCAGCCTGGATGGAAAAGTTCTCAAAGCCCGCCATGGCCAGGATCAGAGTCTGCAAATCGGGGCCGGTTGTGCAGCAGATACCGAAGATCCTGTCCTGATACGGGCTCAGGTACAAGGGGTACCCGTCAGGGGGCCGCGCAGTATTGCCGTCATGCCGTTGGAACAGTATGGCGCCGCAGAAATTCACAGCGGTCAATATCTCGGCTGCCTTGAAATTCTGGGCGACTTACCACCCCACTTACAGCTTGAGACCCTGGGGCATCTGATCGTGCGCGGCAGTGTCAAAGGTGGCTTTCTGAGGGCCGGCGGCGATATCCTGATCACTGGTGCAGTGAGCGGCCCAGTTCGGCTGGCTGCAGCGGGCGATATCTGTTTGCCGTCTGCCCAGGAAGCCCTGCTGCATGCCGGAGGAGATGTGCGCGTCAAAGACAGCCTGGTTCAGGTACGCCTGTATTGCTGCGGCCAGCTCTGGGCAACAGAAGCCCAGCTGGCGGGCGGCGCTTTTCATCTGTTGCGCGGCGGGGTCTGCAGCGTGCTGGGCGCGGCCGAAGGCGCAGCCACGCAGCTGGCACTGGGAGCAACAGCCTATTTTGAGAACCAGCTGCGCTATTTGCAGGCTGAGCAGTCGGCCTTTAAAATGCGTCTGCAGGAGCTGGGCCGACGCCTGGTGCAGAGCCGGCATCTTTTACCTCACGAGAGAGCCCGGTTTGTCCAGCAGCAACACTGGCTCAAAGGTGAGCAGGAAGCGCAAAAGCGCGAATTAATGGCCTTGCAGCAAGCACTCGAAAAAAACAGTCCGGCGGCAAGCCTGCACATTTTAAGGGATGTGGCATCTGACTGTGAGCTGCTCAAAGAAACCGGTGAGATGCCACTGTCTGCGCAGAGTGGCCCCCTGAAAATCAGCCGTAAAGCTCCGTCGTATGTGGTATTGAAGCCTGATGCTGAAAGCGATAGGCCGCCAGCAGACCGTACAGCATAACCCCACCACAAACCGCCACGTTGAGGGAGTTTTTCTGGCCGTACATCGGAATACACAGGCTGGCGTCCACATATTCCAGCAGTTCAGGTTCCAGCCCGTCAACCTCATTGCCCAGAATCAGAGCCACCCGATCCGGCACGCGCAGATCGGTATAAGGCAGGCTTTCAGGCAGGGTTTCTACGGCCAGAATCGTATACTGCTGCTGACTCAGCTCAAACAGCACGGTTTCAATTTCCCAGTGATGGCTCCAGCTGACCGTGTTTTCAGCACCCAGGGCCGTTTTGCTGATTTCTTTGCGCGGTGGAAAGCCACTGTAGCCGGTCAGGTAAAGATGCCGGACACCGGCCCCGTCACAGGTGCGAAACAGGCTGCCAACATTGTGCAGCGAACGAATATTATGGGCTATCAGCACCATTTCAGGGCGCGGTGGCATGGCAGAGTCATCCTTATCTGTCTTTTGCCTCATTGTAACAGCAGGGATTTGAACTGCGGTACGCGAAAGATTTGCGCTTCAGCTACAGATAAGCTTAGAATAGAGGCAGAATGCCTACAGATTTTAAAGGAGCCAAGCAATGAAAAAACACACCCTGGTGCTCCTGCTTTGCCTGCCTGCGCTGGCCGCCTGTGATCGCGTGCCGGTCGCTGCTTTTGGGATTGCCGGTGGCGAAGCCGGACCCGTGATGATCAATCAGGACGATCCCCAGCGCGACGAATGGGAGCTGGGTCGCCTGCAGGCCATTGACCGCAGTATTGACGAGAGCCTGAAGCGCCTGGATGCCGCACTGGTTCCCAACTCTCCGCCCGCTAACCTCGACAAGCTGGTCATGAACGACGACGTGGATCCTTCGCTTAAAAACGATATTCACCTCTACCGCCGCCAGGTTCAGATCAATGAGCTGATGGATCAAAAAAATCAGGACCTGATCGACAACCGCCTGACCGGTTTGCTGCGCAGCCTGCCTGACGACGATCAGCTGGCCACCCACGACGACCTGCGCCTGACCCTGCGCGATGAAGTGGATGCGGGCCTGCTCGACAAGGCCCGCGATGCCCGGCCAGACTATGAAGGCATTGAAGCCGAACGGCTGGCTGCTGAAAAAGCCAAAGCAGAAGCGCTGGCCCAGGCTCTTGAAGAAGAGCCGGTAACCGAGCCCGTCGAAGCCGTTGCTGAGCACAGCGAAGACGAACAGCGGCTGTAAATCCATGCATCTGATTCTCGCGTCGGGCTCCCCCCGACGGCACGAACTGCTGCAGCAGCTGGCGCCAGCCTTTGAGATTCAGGTCAGTGATATTGAAGAGCATCTGAACGCCAGTCTGCCCTCCCTCGGCGAGCAGGTGGCCGACCTGGCGCGCCAGAAAGCCCTGGCCGTTGCAGAGCAGCAGCCCCTGAGCACGCCGGTCTGTGTGCTGGGGGCTGACACGATTGTCTGTATTGACCACCAGATTCTGGGCAAACCGCGTGACGCTGAAGACGCTGCGCGCATGCTCAATCAGCTTTCAGGTCGCTGGCATGAAGTGATCACCGGTGTGGCGGTGATTCAGCCCCGCGCAGGTCAGGCAACGGCTGAATGGCCCTGCTGGCTGGATTTTGAAATCAGCCGGGTGCTGATGCATCCGATCAAAGCCAGCGACTGCGCTGAGTATATTGCCAGCGGGGAACCCATGGACAAAGCCGGCGCTTACGCCATTCAGGGGGGCGCCGGGCGCTTTGTGGCGGAGTTTACCGGCACCTATGAAAACATCGTGGGCCTGCCGCTGGAACTGACCCGGCGCTTGCTGCAGCAAGCCGGCTATCTTCAGCTGCTCTAGGCTTTTTTAAGCGGTATATTCAGACTTTCACGCCAGATGGCTTCGTCCATGGCCGCGCTGTGCTGGCTGCAGTAATGCAGCTCTTCCATCCAGTGGGTCAGGTTTTCGGGGTCTAGCTCCTCGCTATGGCTGAAAGCCCCCGGCACATAAATCGGCAGTTGCTGGATATAGTTCAGGTATTCCTGTCGGGCCGGCAGCAGCCGTGTGCCCACCAGGGCCAGTTCACCCCGCCGTACGGCCAGCAAAAAGGGCACGCGATCCAGCTTCTGGCTAAAAAACAGACGCTGTAAAGGGTTGGGGCTTTCGGGCAGCTGGTATTCGGGCACAATCAGCACCTCACCGTGGGCGTTGAGATAGTACTTTTTGAGTTCAAAGGGCAACCAGGGCTTCAACAGCTGGTAAAGGGGCCAGCGACGCAAGAGCAGGCGACTGGCCAGCCGGCCATGCTCACTCTGGCGCTGTTGGGCACGGGCGGTGTCTTCGAGCAAGGTTTTGAGGCGCCAGGGCATGCTGAGCGGCTCCTGCTGACCGCTGAGCGGATCAATGCATTGGTTATGCCAGATCAAGCGGTTTTCGAGACTGATGTCAGCCAGATAGACCGGGCCCCAGACCATGCAGTTGCTGAGGCGGGTCTCGCCTTCAATGCGCACCTGATCGTGCAGAATGCTGCGCTCCAGCTGCACACCGGGCCCCAGCTTGCAGGCCTGCCCCGTGATCAGCGGGCCACCCAGCGCAGGCCGGCGGGCAATCTGGTTGTGCAGGCCTTCAAACACGCCGGGCGCCACCTCAAAACCTTTGAGCTGAAAGCGCTGATAGTCGTTCAGCACCTGCAGGTTGAGGATATAATAGTCGCGCAGAGACTGCGGCAGCAGAATCTGAAAGTTCAGTTCGGCATGGCGATCCAGCGGCAAAGAGGTCCAGCGCTGAAAGCGCTCACTTTCATTGCGGGCCTGCTGCAGGTGCTGCAGGGTGCGAGCCGAAAACAGCAGGACCGTAAAATCCAGGCGCAGCTTGTCCTGATCCAGGGTATAAATCACCGGTTCGGCTTCCAGCGTCAGGCTGGGACTGAGCTGCTGTCGGTTGTAGTACGGAAACACCGGCCCGTCGAGCACCAGCAGATTGTGCTGCAGCAGCCGGGCGTGGCGACTGAGCACATCGGGCAGCACATCGTCAGGCTGGCCGCTGGCGGTGTGAAGCTTTAAGCCCCACTCGCTGCCGTCGGGCACGTGCTCCAGCAGGGCTTCTTCGCCCGGATACACGACCAGCAGCACCTCACTGACCCCCAGCCAGACGCAGAGATCCAGCCAGTACTCCAGCAGCGGCCGGTTACACAGGGGCTGCAGATAGGCAGAGCCCGACCAGGCGGGGCTGAAGTCGATGGCCACATGGCGGCAGTTAAACAGTGCTTGCATGGGCTCATTGTAACCAGATTCAGGGTCTGCTGAGGGTACATCAGACACAGATGCCGCCCCGAATCAGCTGACCTCAGTGCAGTTGCGACAGGTCGCCCCCCGGGGAACATAAAACGCAGGCTCAAAAAAGTGCGGCTGCGTGCGGAGCAGCTGAATCACGGTTTGGTCATCATAGCCCTGGGCCAGCAGACTCAAACGGCCCGTGCTGGCCGCCAGGGTATAGGGGAAGTAAGCCTGCACAAAAGAAGGTAGTCCTATGGAAGTCATGATGGCTGTAGAGAAGCATTGTAGTGATGGATAAA
>JACYMC010000084.1 GCA_015272195.1 Candidatus Sericytochromatia bacterium | reverse complement strand
ACAAATTGGCTTGAAAACATGATGATTGCTGCATCTTTGGGAGGATGGTCGCGGGCAAAATGACTTTACCAACAGAAAGCGTTAGAACTAGTTCTATTCTAACGCTTTCGGGCGGCTTTACTCAATCGGCCAGCTTGTTTTTTTGTCGCGATCTGAACGTATAATAAGCACAGGGTCTTATGGTCAATATTCAACGTCTGAATCAGGTGCCAGGTGTTCAGCAACCTGGCCAGATTACCAAAAAGCATCAGCAGGACACGCCAAAGCCGGGTGTGGTCTATGCTGAGGTCTATCGTTCTGAAGGGGATCCCGAAGAAACGATTCAGGCCATTCTGTATTTTGCCCAGCAAAAAGTGAACGAAAAGCGTGGCGGCAAAGACGGTCAGCAGCGCAAAAAAAAACAACAAAAAAAAACAGACGCCAGGAAAAAAAACTTTGACGAAGACAAGACCTATATGATTGCCAGTCCCGTACCGGATACCATGGTTCAGCCCCGTCGGAATGGCTGCGCGCCGACCTGTCTGGCCATGCTGCTGCGCAAATACGGCCTGGTTCGCTCCGTGCGCGAGGGTTATGCCCAGATTGAAGCCCTGCGCACCCAGGGTGCAGAGCATATCAACGACGTGGGGCTTTCGCTGGAGGATATTTCAGCTTATGCCCAGCAGGCCGGTTTAAAGTCGCGCGTGCAGCGGGGTTATCATTTTCTGTCTCAGCTGGAAGGCCTGCTACGCGCCCTCAACCGGGGGGCGACCCCGATCGCTTCTATTCAGTTGCCGGGTATGGGCAATATGCGCCATGCCGTGCTGATTGTGGGCGTCACCCAGCATACGGTCACGATTGTCGATCCAGCCAAACCCGAGTTACAGCAGGTCGCTATAGAAGATTTTCAGATCTGCTGGCAAAAAGAAGACAAAACCCAGACGGGTGTTGGTCTGGCTTATATCGAAGTCTGGGGCGAAAACGCAAGGGGGGAAGTGATTCACGCGGCGGTTTCCTGGTCCAGTATTATTGATGAGATCTACCGCGACAATCTGTTGTTTTCAGAGATCGCCACCCAGCGCAAAGACAGCCGTTTTGCGCCAGTGGTGGTGCAGTTTTTTGACGACTGATCCGTGTTATGCTGGCTGCAATCATCTGGAGGTGTTGCAATGAAACCAGCTGTCGCTGAAAGCCTGATCGATCTGATCGGTCAAACCCCGATCCTGAAAATCCCTTCCTTAAGCCTTTTGAGTGGCTGCGAGATCTTTGTGAAGTGTGAGTTTATGAACCCCGGTGGCTCGATCAAAGACCGCGCAGCCCTTAATATGGTGCAAGAAGCTCTGACCAGTGGTGAACTGAAGCCCGGCATGACCATTGTGGAAGGCACGGCGGGCAATACAGGCATTGGTCTGGCGATTGTGGCCAAAGCCCTGGGCCTGAAGCTCAAGGTGGTCATGCCCAAAGGCCAGACCCCCGAAAAGGAGCGTCTGATTGGTTTGCATGGCGCTGAGCTTGTGCTGGTGGATCCGGTACCCTTCAGCAATCCGGGGCATTTTTACCATACAGCCCGGCAGCTTGCTGAAGCCGAACCCCAAACCCACTGGTGGGCCAATCAGTTCGAAAACCTGGCCAATTACCGTGCCCATTACCAGACCACAGGCCCTGAAATTTTGGCTCAGACCGAGGGGCGGCTGGATGTCCTGGTCTCAGCTGCCGGCACGGGTGGAACCATTGGCGGCACGTCGGCTTATCTAAAAGAACAGTTGCCGCAGATGCAAGTGGTGCTGGCCGACCCCAGCGGCTCAGGGCTTTACAGTTATATTAAAACCGGAACCTTTCGGGCCGAAGGCAGTTCGCTGACCGAAGGCATTGGTATTATGCGCGTGGTGGCCAACTTTGCCCAGGCCAGAGTGGATGATGCGGTGCATTTGCCCGATCAGGATCTGGTCAGTCTGGCCCATTATGTGCGGGATCATGACGGTCTGGTGTTGGGCTCCAGTTCAGCCCTGAATCTGGCTGTGGCCCTGCACACTGCGCTCAGAACCGGTCCCGGTAAGCGTTTGCTGACTTTTGCCTGTGATCTGGGCGAGCGCTCCTACTCCAAGCTTTATAACCCGGCTTTTTTGGCCGAGCGACAGCTCGACCCCCGGCGCTCACTTGAGGATTGTTTGCGAAGCTGGCAATAAGCAGATGAAAAGCCCTCTGGTGTTTGGCCAGAGGGCTTATATTGACCGAATGGGCCGCGTTTTTTAGCGGATCAGACCGATAACGGCATCATAATTGCTGTTTGTCACGCTCAGGACCTTGGTCATACCTTCAATGGCGTTTGAAACGGCTGCAATACGCGTATTGATGGCGGCCAGGGCCAGGCCGGTGACGCCGTCAAATTTGATCGTGCCAACGAGGTCGCCGTCAAAGTTAGCAATGTCGATGGGTGTATCACCATTGGCATCCCGTATGACACGGGCGCCCTGATCCCAGTAAGCGTTGCGGTAGACTTCGCCTGTAATCGGATTGATGGCAAAATTGTTGTTCACCCGGCCGTCGGGCGGGCTGCCGGCGACAAGGGGGTTGACATTGATGTCCTGGGTTGTGTTTACAGCTGGAGGGGGCTCGATATAGGTGGTAGGATCGAGGGGGTCTACACGCCGCTCTTTGCTGATTTTAAACTCCTGGTCAAAGTTATCTTTCATCCAGAGTTCAAAAATGGGCAGCGCACCCTGTTTGTCAAAGCGCACCTTCACAAAGGTGGGGTATTTAAAAGGCACACGGTCCGGGTTGGATGCCGTGGGTTCATCTTCAAGTTCCATCACCTGGGAGGTGTCGTCTTTATCACGGGGGCTGGGCAGAACCAGTGCCCGTGAAAGCCGGGCCTGCTCGTTGCGGGGGGTATTAAAATCAAAGGCCGTGGCGCCCAGAACAACAGGTACAACCATGAATAAACTCCTTTTAATTTAGCTGAATCAGCGGATAATCGATAATAAGCTTTGAAATTGATTGATGTCGGTGCCAGCGATAATGGTGCTCAGAGACTCCAGGACACCCTGGGCTTTCTGAATCTCATCGTTGGCGTCTTCCAGGGCAATCTGATCGCCCAGCCGGAAGTTGATTTTACCGACAATGCCCAGCACGCTGTGGCGGGACACAGACCAGTCGAGGGTGCGCACAGAGTCTGCTGCATGGGGCTTGATATTGGTCAGGTTCTGGGGATCTGCAGCGTTACTCGCCACAGCGCCGGTTTCCAGATTAACACCATTAAAAAAGCCCTGAACCCTGATGCCAGTCGCCGTGCCGGAGGCGGGGTTGCCTCCGGCATCGGCCTGTTGGGTGGCTTTGATCACCAGATGATTATTGCCTTCTTTAACAAAGCGCTGAATGTAGATGTCTGGATCAATCTGCTCATTGGCTTTTTGCTGATCGTTTTCGTAGTCGGGGTCGAAGAAGGGGATTAAGACTGAGCCTCCGTTATGGGCTACGGCCAGCTTAGCACCGTTAAGCTCGACTTCAAACGAAATGCCTGGAGGTGCAGTGACGCGGATGTTGGAGTATTCTCCATCAGGAAAAGGCAGGCCAAAAGTGGTGCTCTGTCCTGCGCCCAGACCGGGTTCAGCAGCGGGTATTAATCCGTTACTGCCTGATGCAACAGGGTCATCCACGGCACCCACAATTTCAGCGCCAGGTGGGGTATTGCCCGGCACCAGGTTGGTATTGGGAGCGGGGGGCGGCACTTTCACGGGAACCATTTTGCCAAAATAATAGGGTGTGTTGAGGGCTGCTTCTGGATGCCAGATGGAGTTGGTTCGGTTGTCTGCGGTCCAGACGGCACCTGTTGTGCCCGCCGGGTTGCCGCGTGCCGGGCGGTAGCGAACCAGACCATTGGCTCGATCAATCTGGTAGCGGTTGTCATCCAGAATGTAGCTGCCATATTGGTCGGTGATGCGGTAGGTTTCGCTCAGATGCGGGTTAACGTAATCACGGCCTTTAAACAAAATCAGCGAACCAATGGGCGGTGCCTGACTGAGGGGGGATTCAAGGGTGATGGTGCCAGGTGCGGTGTTTGTTGGCAGAGTAAAAGATTGAATGGCGCGCTCTTCGCCGTTGACTTCAATGATTTGGCCAATATAGGGTTCGGCCTGATCATCCGTGTTATTGGTGGCATAGGTAATAGTGGTGGCGTTGGACAGATTGGCCGTCAAACCGGTCATGCGGGTGTTGCTGGTGAACTTGGTGTGCACAAACATCGGGGTGTCTTGCTGCATGGCATAAGTGCCTTCGGTTTTGGGGGTTCTGACATTGACTGTACGCTCGGCACGCATTTCCTGCTCAACGTTGCCGTAATTAAGCACTTCGCTGATATAAGTCTGGCGGGTACGGGTGTTCTGGGTTTCCAGCATCCGGGTGCGCACATCCAGGAGGGTGGCCTCGTAATTGCCATGATTGGTGTAAAAGACCCCACTGTCTACGGGCCGGGAACCGCCAATTGCGACCATGTTTTTTTTTGCTCCTGTTTTATTGAAATACACGTTCGGATGTCCAAAGTGTAGCCCGGAGGCTGAAGATGCTGAATCTGATTAATTTAATCTTAACAAAAACCAATTGAAAGATAAATCTTGCAAGCCTTATTTTAAGCACTTTGCTTATGATAAACTAAAGCTTAACAAAGCCACAGCACAAGATCATCATAACGAGGTAGCTATGTTTCCAACGGCATTTATCTACAGTTCACACAACCGCAGCGAAGACATCCACCGCTGGTGGATCGTTGAGCGCGCATTAAAAGACGCACACAACAAAAGCATTCTGTATCTCCCCATGTCTATGGGCAGCCAGGACAGCCAGGAGTACAGCTGGGGCACTTTCCGCTGGTACTTCAGCTTTTACGAAAAATGGGGCCTGGAGCCCCGCAACTTTTTCTGGAACGACCATATGAGCAAGGCCGATGTGGACCTGCTCTTTAACTGGCTCGAAACCAGCCAGGTGGTGATTCTGGGCGGTGGCAGCAGCACCCTGGGTCTGCAGCGTTACGAAGCCCTGGGCGAGCGTTATTATGGCGATCGCAACCTCTTTGAACGTATTCTGCACGGCCGTCAGGACAAAGGCCTGCTGACCGTGGGCTTTTCTGCCGGTGCTGATCAGCTCTGCACTTATATGATGGGCGCCGTTGAAGCCGGTCAGCGTGATATTCATGGCTTTGGTCTGGCCCATAACGTGATGGCCACCCTGCACCATGAGTGGGGCCGTGAAGGCAGTCTGCAGTATGCGGCCAGCCGCTTCCCCCAGTGCGTGGTCTTTGGTCTGCCCAACGACTCTGGCCTGGCGATTGATCAGGGCTTTCTGGAGTCTGGCAACATCTGGCAGGTGATTGAGTTTGTGGTCGACACCAGCTGGGATATTGCCAATGAGCAGTTCCATATCAAAACCCGCATGGGCATGAACATCGATCATTATTATCAGGATGGCCGCAAGTGGACCTTCCACAACGGCGATCGCATGGTGCGCGTGATGAGCCAGGACAACCACTACCACGGTGTCTGGATCATTACCCGTGACGGTCAGATTTTTGATTACTGGAACCAGAATCACAGTCTGTACCCCAGCATTGAAGCTATTCTGGCCTCTCACTGATAAACAATCGACAGCCGGGCGCCTTGTGGTGCTCGGCTATTGACTGATTACATGCACCGCTATCTCTTTATTTTGCTGCTCTGCCTCGGCTGCTGGATGCCGATGGCCAGAGCAGAGTCTGCTGTTGAGCAATGGTTTGAACAGCTTCCCGCTGAGGCCATTCTGATTCTTGACCAGGCACAGTCTGTTCCCCGCACTTTTTTTGCCGGTGCTGAGTCACCAGAAGCCCTGTTGCCCCTGCACAGACTGAGCGACCTGCTGGTCAGCCAGGCCGTGTTGCACGCGCTTGAAGCGCAGCAGTTAAGCCTTGATACCCCTGTTAACTACCATCTGGGCAGTGATTTGCGTCTCCTGCCGCCGGCCGGCGCCCCTGAGCTGACATTGCATGATCTGTTGACGCGCGCTGCGGGTTTTCCGCTGCGTCAAAGCAGCCTGTTTGTGGCCAAAGCCCAAAATATCCGCTCTGTCAGTGGATTTCTGGCACAGGCGCTGACGCCTCTGCCACTGGCCTCAGGCCGGAGCATCAGCAGTGACAGTCTGGGTGATCTGGTGATGGCTCAGGTTTTTGAGCAGCTGACCCGCCAACCGCTTGAAACAAGTCTGCCTGCGTTTGCCTTAAGCCAGGGCCTGAAACTGGTGCCGTCAGATGCAAAAGCCTCGCCCTTGCCGCTGACGCCAGCGCTTTATGGCTACCGTCTGGCGCCTGAAGATATGGTGCGCTGGCTGCAGCTTCTGCAACAGCCACAGTGGCAGCGTCAGCTGCTGGAGCGACACGACAGCCGGGCTGCGGGCCTGCCCGGTTCCAGCCGGGGGCTGCTCAGTCAGCCGCTGCCTGGCGGGGGGAATTTGTTTTATCTTGATAGCGAATGGCTGGGGCTCACCCAGCGTATCGGCTTTTTACCGGCGCAAAAGACCGCCTTTTATCTGGCTTATCGGGGTCAGCAGCCAGATCTTAAACGGCAGCTGCTTGAGCTACTGCTCCCACCCGGCAGCCCGCAGTCCGTGGATTGCCAGCTGCCGACAGCTGCTTCTGGATACTACAGGCCACTGAATCTGGAGCGGCGTTCTATTCTGGCGGCTTTAAATCCTTTTCGTCAGCTGCAGCTTGATGCCAATGGCCAGTGGCGGCCTGCCCGTTGGGGGGCGGTCTGGCAAAGCGCTCAGGGTCCTGTGGGTTGTCAGATCTGGCAGCTCAGTGCTGATGAGCTGGTATTGCGGGAGCCTGTGGATGGGTTTTCGCATTTTGTGCGCAGTCGCTGGTTTGAAACACCCGGGTTGCAGCTGGGCTTGCTGGCTGTGTTTTTGCTGGTCTTTGCCAGTATGATGCTGCGCGGCCTGCACGATCTCTATCTGTATGAACCCCAGTTGCCCGACTTGCGTGAGGCTCCCGCAGACGATGTTCCCGACGATTTACCCGAGGCCGAAGCAACCCCCCGAGCCGGCTGGGATTTGCCGCTGCTGGGGACGCTGGGCAGCAGCACAGCCCTGAGCAGCGGCCTGCTGATCTTCCCTGCTTTGTTAAGCATGCAGCGTATCGGTCCCCATCTGTCGGTGGCTGTGCGGGATCAGCCCTCTGGCTGGCTGGTGGTGGCCCTGGTTTTGCCTTTGCTCAGCCTGATTATGGGCCTGATTCTGCTGGCACTGCTGCTGACCGAATGGCGCAGCCGGCCCTGGAATCCGTATGGCGGCCGTTATGAACGTTTGCACTATGGGGTCTATCTGACGGCTCTGCTGGGCTGGCTGATCTGGCTGGGACAGTTTCGTTTGCTGGGCTTTGCCTTGTGATACAGGCTCATGGCCTGCAGCTGCTCAGCAAAGTGGGGCTGCTGTTTCAATTGGCCCTGCTGGGCTTTGAGTTGTCTGAAGGGCAGGATCAGGCGGCGCTGGGCCGTCTGTTGATGGGTATTTTGTTTTTGAGTGCAGCCCTGCTGCTGCGGCAGATGCGCTTTGCAGTTGCTGATACACAGACGGCCGCCCTGCGTCAGGCTGTGCAGCGCTGGCGCTGGCTCTTCTGGCCAGCAGCTGTGCTGGGCGGCCTTGTTCTGCTGGCAGAAACCTTTTGGTGGATCTGGCAGGGTCTGACCGCGGGTAAGCGTCTGGAAATCTGGGATCTGATGGTCTGGGTGGTGCTGGGCAGCAGCCTGTTGCTGAGCCAGTTGGCCTCACAGAAAGATTGAAGGCGTTTAATCGGCGGTGCTGAGGCGCTGAAGCGCCCAGTCAAAATGACTTTCGAGCATAAGGTCTCCAGCATGTCTGACCCTGGCCTCTTGCAGGGCCGGGCCATAATCCTGGCGGCCACTGTTGCCCATCACCACGGCCAGATTGCGCAAAAAACCCCGGTACTTGGCCCGTTTGATCGGGCTGCGCGGGGCAATTTTGAGGGCAAAGTCTTTTTCGCTCAGGCGCAGCAATTCCGGTAAAGTCGCTTTTTGAAGCCACTCACGGGGGTAAAAGGCTTCCAGCTGGGTGGGCTGCGCAAAGCGCAGGTTCCAGGGGCAGACCTGCTGGCAGATATCACAGCCAAAGAGCCAGTTGCCGATGGCTTCCTGCATATCGGGGGCAATGGCCTCACGCTGCTCAATCGTCCAGTACGAAATACATTTGCGGGCGTCCAGCACATGGGGCGCTACCAGAGCTTCCGTGGGGCAGGCGTCCAGGCAGCGGGTACAGCTGCCGCAGTGAAAGCTTTCAAAAGGTTTGTCTGGCGGTAAATCCAGATTGCTCAGCAGACAGCCCAGTAAAAACCAGGAGCCCTTTTGCGGGTGAATCAGGCAGGTGTTTTTGCCGATCCAGCCCAGCCCGGCCCGGCTGGCCAGATCCCGTTCCAGCAGAGGGCCTGAATCTACAAAGGTGCGATATTCAAAGCCTGACACTTCTGCTTTGAGCGCTGTTGCCAGTTGCTCCAGCATCTGCTTCATCAGCACATGGTAGTCATCACCCCAGGCGTAGCGGGCCACCTGAAAATCTGACTGTTGTAAGGGTTCCGGCGCATAATAAGAGCAGGCCACCACCACAATGCTGCGCAGATCAGACAAGAGCAAAGCGGGATTCTCTTTGAGGGGCAAATGCTGCTCAAGATAGTTCATTTGCCCATGCATGCCGGCTTTAAGCCAGCTGCGATAACTGTCCAGCCGCTCTGAAGGGCGGGCATCTGTCACGCCAAAAAGGTCAAAGCCGATGGACTCGGCTTTGACCTGGAGGCGTTCTTTTAAGGAGCGCTCAGCAGAACTGTGCGCGTGGGTGTTCAAGCAGCCAGTTGCTGTTTGGCTGTGCTCACCAGCTGTTTGAAGGCCTGGGGATCGTGAATCGCCATTTCAGACAGGATCTTGCGGTTCAGTTCAATACCCGACTTTTTCAGGCCGTTCATGAACTCGTTATAACGCAGACCTTCTGCACGGGCTGCCGCATTGATGCGGGCAATCCAGAGGCGACGAAAGTCGCGCTTTTTGGTGCGGCGGTGCATGGTTGCATATTTCAGGGCCTTAAAGACGGATTCTTTGGCCGGGCGAAACAGGGTATGCAGACTGCCACGGTGGCCGCTGGCCATTTTTAAGATTTTTTTGTGTCGTCTCCGGGTGACGATACCACCTCTAACTCGCATGGGTTATCTCCTCTTGTCGTATCTTATCGCAGGTATTTGGGGTAGGGCAGCTGAAGCATGGCGCGATCCAGATCGGCGCGGTCCACATCAGCCATTTCAGAGAGACGCCGCTTGCGTTTTTCGCTTTTTTTGGTCAGGATGTGACTTTTAAAGGCTTTGCGGCGCATCAGTTTGCCACTGCCCGTCAGGCGGAAACGCTTGGCGGCAGCGCGGTTGGTTTTCATTTTAGTCTTCATTGTTCGCTACTTTTTTCTCCTTTTTGTCCTTCTTTGGCGTCAGGATCATAATAATCCGGTAACCCTCAAGCTTGGGCTCACGCTCAAAAGAAGAAATCTCCTCGGCATCCTGTGCAAAGCGCCGAAGCAGCTGAATCGCAAGATCTGCGTGCTGTGCTTCGCGTCCCCGCAAGCGCACTGTCATTTTGACTTTGTCACCTTGCTCCAGAAACTTGGTCATCCGCTTCAGACGCACCTGATAATCGTGTTCACCAATTTTATAGCTGAGCGTGATTTCTTTCAGAGTTGACGCATGGGCTTTTTTACGGGCATCTTTTTTGCGCTTGTCCTGCTCATAGCGATGACGACCATAGTCCAGCATTTTGCATACTGGCGGGCTGGAGTTGGCGGTGATCATGACCAGATCAAAACCCTTATCGCGGGCTTTGCGCAGGGCTTCCTGCGTGGACATTACACCGAGTGACTCGCCTTCATCGGATATCAGTCGGACTTCACGGGCATGAATATGCTCGTTAACGGGCAGTGAGCGATTGTTACTCGGGGGACTTGTGGGGGGTGTGTTCCGGGTTATGGCTGTAGGTCTCCTTCAGTGTCAAAGTCTTTTTTGTGGTTTGCAAACAGTATAGCACGTCTGGCATTGTAGCACACTCCACCGGTCCTGCGGGAATCAGAATACGCTGGCTTTTTCCAAAATTGGATCCGGATCCTGGTAATGGACCTGAAAACCCTGATTCTGAAGCAGGAGAGCGTTGCCCTTGTGGCGGACAATCAGCAGGAGCTGTACACCGTGCCGGCGACAGTCGAGGGCAAATTCGTGCAGGGCCTCCAGCAGGGTATGGTTAACGCCCCGCAGGGGCTCCAGATGCAGCCAGAGTGTCTGGGCGCCAGACATATCCCGCAGTAATTTTTGCCAGGCCGGGCGCAAAATCGGCAGATCTTCGGGGTGAATCACCCCTTGCACCCAGATTTGAACCGGTCGGTCGGGATCCTGTTGAATGCGCATTTGCATGGCCTGAACCTCCCCTGCATGGTGGCCTGATTCTAACACAAAGCCCGGCCACAACTCAATTCACACCGCATTAAAAACAGATCCGCTACAATGCCAGCAAGACGCAAAACAAAGGAGTGCTTTATGCATCACTGGCACACCCTCAGCGCAGCCGATACCCTGGCTGCACTGCACAGCACCGAAGCGGGCCTTGCTGCTGAAATGGTCCAGCAGCAGCAGGCCATTCACGGTAAAAATGAGCTGAAAGAAGCCCCAATCAAAAGTCCCTGGAAGATTCTCTGGGAGCAGCTGGCCTCGGTGATGGTCGTGATTCTGCTGGTGGCGGCCGTGCTGTCGGCCGTGCTGGGGGATTTTCAGGATGCCGGCATGATTCTGGCCATTATTGTGTTTTTTGTGACCCTGGGCGTTTTTCAGGAGTACCGGGCCGAAAAAGCCATTGCGGCTTTAAAACAATTAGCGGTTCCTTCGGTTCGGGTGCGTCGCGCCGGTCAGGTCAGTCAGCTGCCTGCGCCTGAGCTGGTGCCCGGCGATATTGTGCTGCTTGAAGCCGGTGATCAGGTGCCTGCAGATGCCCGGCTGTTGCAGGCCTATGCCATGCAGGTTCAGGAGGCGGCCCTGACCGGTGAGTCGACAGCCGTAGAAAAAAGAACCGAATCCCTCGAAGATACCGAAGCCGGTATCGGAGACCGCAGCAATATGCTTTATCTGGGCACCGCGCTGACCTATGGCCGTGGCGAGGCGGTGGTGGTCAGTACGGGCATGCAGACCGAGCTGGGCAAAATAGCCAGCCTGCTGCAGAATGTGGAATCGCGTCAGACGCCATTGCAAAAGCGCCTGGATCAGGTGGGCAGGCTGCTGGCCGTACTGGCCGTGATCTGTGCGGGGCTGATTTTTGCCCTCGGTCTGCTGCGGGGTGAGGCCCTCTTGCTGATGCTGATGTCGGCGATTTCGGTGGCGGTGGCTGCCGTGCCCGAAGGCCTGCCGGCAGTGCTGACGATTACCCTGGCTTTTGGCTCTCAGCGTATGCTCAAGCGCCATGCCCTGGTGCGCAAGCTGACGGGGATTGAAACCCTGGGTTCGGTATCGGTGATTTGCTCCGACAAAACCGGCACCCTGACCCAGAACCGCATGCAGGTCATTCAGCTGGCAGATCTGAATCAAACGGCTGACTGTGTCACGCCTGAGCACGCCACGGATCTGCAGCAGGTGCTGCTGCTCTGCGGCGTGCTGTGCAACGACAGCCAGCTGCAGACGGAGCAGAACCTGGGGGATCCGACAGAGATTGCCCTGCTGGAAGCGCTGCAAAGCCCTGAACAGGTCTCGCAATGGCAATCGCAGTGGCCGCGTCTGGACGAGCTGCCCTTTGATTCAGAGCGCAAACGCATGAGCACTTTGCACCGCTGGCCGGCAGACAGCCACTTTGCTTTTTTAGGTGTGCTGCCCACGGCGTCGGCGCTGATGTTTGTCAAAGGCGCCTTTGACGGCCTGCTGGAGCGCAGCAGCCGGTGCTTTGACGGCCAGCAGTGCCTGCCGCTTGATACGGCGCGGCGCCAGTACTTTGAACAGGCCAGTCAGCAGCTGGCCGCTTCGGGTTACCGGGTGCTGGGCTTTGCGCTCAAGCCCCTGGCACAGGATACGCTGCAGCCTGAAGATGAAGAAGATCTGATTTTTCTGGGTCTGATGGCCCTGCTGGACCCGCCGCGCCCGGAAGTGGCGGCAGCCGTTAAAATTTGTCAGCAGGCAGGTATTCGGGTGATGATGATTACCGGGGATCATCCCCTGACGGCCCTTAAAATCGCCCAGGATTTGGGCATTTCCGAGAGCGACAGGGTACTCACAGGTCGGGAGCTGCAACATATGGCGCAGGCCCAGCTGCAGGAAGCGCTGGCCAATTGCCAGGTTTTTGCCCGGGTTTCACCGGAGCACAAGCTGCGCATTGTCAACGCGCTGCAGGCCCAGGAGCGCATTGTGGCCATGACCGGTGACGGCGTGAATGATGCCCCGGCCCTCAAACAGGCGGATATTGGTGTGGCCATGGGCATTACGGGGACTGATGTCTCCAAAGAAGCGGCCGATATGGTGCTGCAGGACGATAACTTTGCCACAATTGTGGCGGCCGTTGAAGAAGGGCGCACCATCTATGATAACCTGCGCAAATTCTTAAAGTTTTCGATTGCCGGCAATCTGGGCAAAATTCTGGCCATGCTGGCTGCGCCTCTGCTGGGCATGCCCCTGGCTTTGCTACCGATTCAGATGCTCTGGCTGAACCTGATGACCGACGGCCTGCTGGGTCTGGGTCTGGGTCTCGAACCGGCCGAACGCCGCATTATGCAGCGGCCGCCGACTTCGCCCGACGAAAGCGTCCTCGGCGGTAATATGCGCTGGCAGATGGTCTGGATGGGCCTGCTGATTGCCGGGGTGTCGATGGGTCTGTCTGCCATCTGGTGGTCTTTGCAGGGGGCTGAAGGCGCCTGGCAGACCGTGCTGTTTACCAGTCTGGCTTTTGCCCAGATCTTTCAGGCCCTGGGCATCCGTTCCAGTCAGGACTCGCTCTTTCGCATTGGCCTGCGTTCCAATGCCGTACTGCTGGGCATGGTGGCGCTGGTGCTGGGCCTGCAAATCCTCCTGACACGGGTACCGCTGCTGCGCGATCTCTTTCATCTGCAGGTTTTAGCGCTGTACGAACTGCTGTTTATTCTGCTGGTCAACAGTCTGATTCTCTGGGTGACTGAAGTGCTCAAATGGCGTGGTAAAAGCGTTTAGCTTCGGTTTACGGGGCTTTTGGACTGGTATGCGGACGTACCAGAGCCATCCCGATCAGGTTTTTGCTGCGCTGCAGTGAGGCCATGAGATCCGCATAAGGGGTGTCGACCACTTTTTGGGGGCCGATTGAGGTGGCATTGCGGTAGACCCAGTCTCCGCTTGCCGTACGAAAGAAAAAGCCCGTATGGGCGGCAAAAATACCGGGCCGGCTCTGAATCAGCACGCCGATGTCGCCCGGCTGTAAAAACCGGGGCAGCTCCTGGAGGCGGGCTGTGGGCAGATAAGCCTGCTTCAGATCGCGATCCTCCAGGGCTTCAATGCCCGTAAAATTCTGGCTGGCAAAGAGCTGCCTGTGGCTGATGGTCCGGTTCAGCCACTGATGTCCGGGCAGGGTGGCCGTGATGTCTTTGACCAGCCAGCGGTTATTGGGCACCCAGTCGGCCATAAAATAGTGATTGCGTTTTTCCATGGCGATCTGGCCGTTTTTATACCTGATTTTTTGCAGGATTCTGACGGTCTGGCCATGATCTTTGGCCAAAGCCAGGGCCAGACTTTGCTCGCAGAAGGTCACGCAGTCGACTTCTTTAAAGTTGATCAGGGGCTTTTGATCAAAGGGTGCGCCGGGCCCTTCACCCAGAGGGCCAAGCCGGTAGGGTGTGTTCAGGGCCTGGGCAGAGGCCAGTTCCAGACGTTTGAGAAAGGGGCTCTTGTGCTGGCTCTGTAAAAAAGTGCTGATTTCCTGGGGTTGCATCGCAGACAGGGGTTTCAGCGGGCTGCTGCCGCTGAAGACACACAGGCCGGCCAGACATAAGGTACTTAAAAAAACAGAACGCATGGCAAATCTCATTTCATGTGCAGAATGGTGATCTGTATTGTGGCATTTTCGACAGGAGAAAAAAAGCCAATCGCCGGAATTAAATTAACATTAACCAAAGCCTATTCTGTTTTTCAGAAAGTTAAGGCCCTCATGCTCGGATAAGTGAGGTATCAACGATTTGCGTATAACACAGAGAGATGGAGACCCCCACATGAAAAAACTGATTCACGCCACCCTGGCTCTCAGCACCCTGATTTCCCTGAATTCCTGTGGCGGTCAGGTTGCGCCTACCGGTGCGATGCCCTACTCTCCCAACATGGTCAATGGCCAGGGTTTTGCCCAGAACCCCTATATGCAGACCGGCTACAGCTATCAGGCTCCTCAGCAGCAGGCCGCTCAGTCCAACGCTATGCTGGGTCAGTCCAATCCCATGATGGCCCAGCCTCAGCAAGCGGCTCAGCCCCAGTTTAACCTCCAACAGCCTCCCCAGCAGAGCGCACCGCGTTCTGCGGGCCCCCAGAGTGTTTCTCTGCGCGCCAATGCCAACCGCCCTGCCCCTCAGCTGCCACCCCAGCAGCAGGCTGCGCCACGTCCTGCTGCGCCTGTGCAGCAACAGCAGGCCGCTCCCCGCCAGACAGCGGAGTCTATTGCTGCTGATCTGCTGGTCAAAACCCGTCAGAAATTCGACCAGATTCAAAACTTTGCCACCACCATCGATGCCTTTGAAAAGAACGAAAAAGGTGTGACCCGTCTGAAGCTGAAAGTGCTGTATCAAAAGCCCACAGCCACCAAGCTCGAAATTCTGGAGCATTCCAACGGCATGTTCAAAGGTGCCCGTCTGCGTTACGAAAGTGGTGTGGATCAGGTGACTGGCCGTCCCGGTGGTATGCTGGGTGTGATGAAGCTGACCGTGCCCATGAGCGATGAACGCATTCAGTCACGCCGGGGGTATCGTCTGGATCAGATTGATACCATGGCCATTGTGCAGCGCCTGGTGAATCCCGCTCTGAATCCCAAAGTGCTCGGCAAAACCAGCATGGGTGGCCGTGAGATCATTGTGCTGGAGTTTCCGGCCCAGAATCACTTTGACCCTTCCATTACCCGTGAAGTCCTCGGGATTGATATGCAGGAGCACTTTATCCGCATTCATGAAATGTATGCCGGCCCTGAGCTGGTTTATTCCCTGAAGCTGCAGGATGTGCAGGTCAATGCCCCGCTGAGTGCCAAAGATTTCGAAATTTAAATCTCTCTCGTTCTCTCTACGCAAAAAAAATGCCGGCGGGCAAACACCCGCCGGTTTTTCTTTGGCTTGTTTGGCCCCAGATCAGATTTTTTGCAGGACCTGATCCAGAATTTCCATGCCTTTGGCCGCGTCTTCGCGATTCATGACCAGTCCAGGGCGGAAACGCACGGTTCGTTCACCGCAGGGCAGTCCCAGTAAATGGGATTCTAAAAGTTTATCGAGCAGGTGATTGCGGAAGGCTTTGTCCGGGCAATCAAAGGCCATCAGCAGACCACGCCCGCGCACATTGTCGATTTTGGCGTGGTTATTGGCCACCTGCTGCAGCAGATCCTGCATATAAGCGCCCACTTCAGCGGCATTCTGCACCAGTTGCTCTTCTTCAATGATTTCCAGGTAGCGCTGGCAGCGCACCATATCCACCAGGTTGCCGCCAAAAGTGGAGTTAATCCGGCTGGAAACCTTAAAGACCGAGTCTACTTCATTGATGCGATCGGTGGCCATGATACCGCAAACTTGCGTTTTTTTACCAAAGCTGACCAGATCCGGTAGGGCTTCAGGGAAGTGGTCATAAGCCCACATTTTACCTGTGATGCCAATACCGGTCTGAACTTCGTCATAGATCAGCATCAGTTCCTGCTGATCACAGATCTCGCGCAGGGCTTTTAAAAACTCGGCCCGGAAGTGGTTGTCACCGCCTTCGGATTGAATCGGCTCAATAATGATGGCGGCAATGTCGTCCGGGTGCTGCTCCAGCGCAGCGTGAATCTGGTTGATGGCTTCTTTTTCAGACTGAATCACCTCAGCCAGGGCCTGATCGTCCATCGGAAAGCGGCATTTGGGATTGTCGATCCGGGGCCACTGAAACTGCGGAAAATACATGGTTTTATTGGGGTCTGTGTTGGTCAGGGACATGGTGTAACCGCTGCGGCCATGAAAAGCCTGGCGGAAATGAATCACCTGGCTGCCTTTCTGGCCTTTGCCGGCGGCCATATTTTTGCGGACCTTCCAGTCAAAGGCTGCCTTCAGGGCATTTTCAACGGCCAGTGCACCGCCTGAGATAAAGAAAAAGTGCTTGAAGTTTTTGTCCCCTGCAATGCGGGCAAAGGTATCGACAAATTCGGCCATTTCGACGGTATAGATGTCAGCATTGCTGGGTTTGATCTGGGCCACACGGGTCAGTTTCTGCAGGTACGCCGGATCCTTGGTTTTGGGGTGGTTATAACCAATGGGCAGCGAGGCAAAAAATGAAAAGAAGTCGAGGTAGTCTTTGCCGCTGCGGGTATCATGAAAATAATTGCCATGGCTTTTATCGAAGTCCATGATCATGTGCATTCCATCGCGCAAAATATGCTTTGCGAGCACATCCAGGGCGTTATCGGCTGTAATGGACATACAGGCACCTTCCTTATAAAAAGTAATTGCTTGCGTCACCGCCTCTGAAGGCCTTTCAGTCAGCTCAGGATGTCCTGATATTTTGCGGTGCGTCAGATGAGGGCTGACTGGCCTGAAGTAATATTAACACAGGGTTAAGGCAAAAATAACCCCATTCCTCTAGGGGCTCAGATCAGGTTTTCCAGGCCGTAGACACAATGCTGCAGCTGGCGCACTTTTTGAATCGCCAGCAGCAGGCCGGGCATAAAAGAAGCCCGATCCAGGCTGTCATGGCGCAGGGTCAGGGTCTGGCCCAGGCCGCCGAAAAGCACTTCCTGGTGTGCCAGCGAGCCTGGCAGGCGCAGAGAATGTACGGGAATACCCGCCACCTGTTCCCCTCTGGCCAGCGGCTCAGTATGGGCTGAGGTCAGATGGGCATTGGCCTCAGCAATCAGCTCGGCCGTTTTGCGTGCCGTGCCAGAAGGGGCATCCCGTTTGTTTTCGTGATGGCGCTCAATGATTTCAACCCAGTCAAAATACTGGGCGGCCTGTACGGCAAAGCGCATCATCAGCAAGGCACCCAGCGAAAAGTTGGGCGCCAGCAGTACCCCGATTTGCTGGTGCTCGGATTGTTGCTGCAAATCCTCAATCTGGGCTTCGCTCAGTCCTGTGGCACCAATCACCACAGGACGCTGATGCTTCAGCGCCAGTAAAGCATTGTGGTAGGCGGCCGCGCCGTGACTTAAATCCACCAGCACGGTCTCAGGGGGTGCGTTTTGAAGCAAGGGGGCCAGTTCAGCCTGCAAAAAAAGCCCCCAGGCCTCCCGGCCAATTAACAGGCCGGCATCCTGGCCAAGACCCTGCTGGCGTGTCGTTGCACCCCAGATATGGGTATCCGGGCTGTCGGCAATGGCTGCCAGGGCAGCCCGCCCCATTTTACCGGCTGCTCCCGCCAGAATGATCGGCGTGCTCATGGGTGGCGGCGCTTTAAAAAGGGCACTTTTTCAGTCGGGTGTACTTTGGTATTCTGCCACAGCTGCGGTGGCATGCGGCCAAGGTCACCAGGATCCCATTCGCCTGCGATGGCCTGGACGCTGTAGACTTTGTTCTGAAAGAGCTTGTAGCGGACACGGGCACCACCCGGATAAAGGTAGATGTAGGTATCCGGGCCACTTTGAAAGTGGCGCACGGGCTGGCGGTTTTTCATGAGGGCATTGCGCACCTGATGGGCCTGAGGCCAGCTCCATTTTTCCATATCCGCCAGCCAGTAGCTGCGCTCAATTAAACCGGCTTCATTGAGGTGATTCTGAATCAGCTGGGGCTGAGCGGCTTTATAAGCGGCGGCATAGCGCTCCATCGGATCGCGCTTCTCAGGCGGCCAGCGACCAGGATCATTAAAGTACATTTTGAGCATACGCGGTTCTTCCGCCAGCATAGCCTGAGCAGGTGCTGAGCCCTTACTGGCGATCATAAAAGCCGCAAAGCTCAAAAAAAACAGGCTTCGGATCGACATAAAACCTATTTTATTCAAAAACCACAATCCCTGTCACACGATCCAGTATTGGTTCTGTACCGTTGTTGACATTAAAAACCAGGATATCTGTGTCGTCTGGGGTCTCTGGCTGGGCATCAGCTGAAATGATGGTGACGGTGGCATTACCAATAAAGCCATTCTGGGCTCTATAGATCAGGCGGCTCAGCGTGGCATTCACAGACTCCTTGGAGCCGGTGACCACCAGCGGATCGGCAAAGGTTCCGGCACCTGTGGTATTGGCACCTGCGCTTGTGACGGGCACAGAAATTGTGCCAAAGTTGGCGGCAGTGGGTTGTATCGTTACGGTCAGCGTTTCGGGATTTGTGGCGTCACCAATAAATAACATATTGCCATTCTGGGTGTTGAGTTCAGTTGTGCCATTTACAGGCACACTGATTGGGCTGGTGAAGAGCTGAGATCCGCCTATCAGGTTCAGTGGAGCGTTGCTTACAGGCAGCGTGGTGCCAAATGCGTTCACAATTGGCGAAAGTTGGTTATTGATATCCCTGACGCGGACAGAATAAGGATAGGTCGTGCCTGAAGCGAGTTGGGCACTGGCCGGTACCTCAAAACTACTGGTGCCGATCGGCACAGTAAAGGTTTTGTCACCAGGCGCACTGTCGATGGTAATCTCGTAGTGTTGAAGGGCGACTGGCACGCTGTCTGGCGGTGTCAGGCTAACGGTAAAGCTGCTGGAGCTCAACGGTGTGCTGAATGTACCCGGTATGCTGGGTGCTGGATCTGCCGGTGCAGGAGGTTGTGGAGCAACACCTCCGCCGCCACCGCCGCCGCCGCCGCCGCCACCGCCGCCACCGCCGGAGGTGGGGGTTTCATTGCGAATGATCACAGGAACCTGAATCCAGGTGTCGGGATCTTCTTTGAGTGAGATTTTCAGCGTGGTTTCCCCTGTAGGCACACGGGAAACAACAGAGCTACCATTATTCTGAGCCAGGTTCTGATTGGCAAACTCCCAAATCAGTTCAAAATCATTGGGGTTGAGACGCGTGCCTCTGAGATCCTCAATCAGGAGGGTGATAAATTGACTGTCGCCGACTCCGTTGAGATAAATAATGTCGTTTGGTGCAAGCCGCAGACGAAAGTCACCGCTGCTGCTGCTGATATTTGTGGCACTGGAAGAGCCAGCGCCATTGTTGCCGGTTTCCTGAACATTTGTGTCTTTGTCGCTATCAGTGGGGTTGCCTGTTTCTGTATCGGTGTTTTCAGATGCTTCTCCAGTTGTCTGATTTCCGTTATTGCCGCCTGAGGGCTGTCCAGTGGGGCTGGGGGTTGGCAAGGCGGCTCCTGTCAGGTTTTCAAAACTGCCGGGCGTGTTAGCGTTCAGATTGCGATCGGACAGCGAGGTTAATCCGCTACCGCCGATACCATAGTTCAGTCGGACTTCGCTGCAGCCTGCCCCCAGTGTCAGTAACAGTCCTAGGCTGACTGCGGTTGCGTAATAAATTGTACTTTTAGGCATAGGCTTCTCTCTTTTCATCAGGGCATCTGAAGTCCTTGTACAGGGTTAACCCTTGTGATTTTACGGAGTACGCCTGGATCTGTTTCGACCACATAGAGATCTCCTTTTTTAAATCCAAAATCAACACCACGGGGATCGGTGAATCTGGCGGTAAAAGGAGGACCTTCAGTCATCCCCGCAGTAGATTGTCCTGCAACAAGTGTGATACTACCATCAGGACTTACTTTATACACCCCACGGGAAGGCGTGGATGTATTTGACGGGATAAATACATGTCCGGTTTTATCAACACGTATTTCATGCATGTAAATGTAGGGTTTTTCTGCGGACGTTAGTGCAGTACTGCAGGTACCAGTTGATGTCCCACAAACGCTTGCCAGAACGCTGACTTTGCCTTTTGTCGGATCAATCGAACCATCTGTTTGTGCATGCATTTTGCGCAGCTGAAAATTATCAACGTCTGCAATATACACATTGCCTTTTTCATCCATGCCGATACCTTCGAGATGGCAGTAGGTTGCTGATGCGATAGAGGTAGATGGCGTAAAGTTTGCGTTACGATTGTTGCAAACAGGTGCGCCACCTGAGATGACTTCAGCATCTTTAATTTGCGCAATAACCTCGGCTGTTGTGGAAGATGCCGTTGCGTTAAAGGTATCGTTAGTGACTGGTGTGCTTAATTTATTTTGCTTGATTCTCAGTATGCCGGCAAAGCGCATATTATTAAGATTGCTAGGATTATGCGGGTAATTGCCGGTGATATACAAATCCCCATCAGGACCGATTTGCAAACCTTCAGGACCAGGAACTCTTGCAATGGTTGTGACCAGGCCTGTATTTTTATCAATGCGACGGACGGCATGGTTGGCTGTATCCGCAACATACACATGGCCCGCAATATCCGTTGTGACATCTTCAGGGGCGTTAAACAAAGCCTCAGCGATGGGTCCGTTTGCATAGCCTGCTGGCGCGAAGCCTGGTATAGCCTCTGTTCTTATAACTCGTGATGCAAGACATGCGGCGTCGGTGCCATTGCTGCAGGTGAAGTAACTTGTCAGAGTATAAATCGGATAGGCAGGAGAGCTGGGTACAGCAGTGCCCGTACTCCACTCCAGATTACCCTCTTCAGACAGCTTGTGGATAGCGTGGCTTCTTGAAACAGGTTGTGTATTGAGGAAAACTTCAGTATTGTTGGAGCCTGGCCAATAATACCATCCAGTATTTGGATATAAGTTCGCTCCAAGATCAGCAATATAGATATTGTCTTCACGATCTACCCTTACGCCATGAGGATTTTCGATTCCTGTTACGTATTTAAGTCCAAAATTACCTGTGACAGCCGGGTTGCCGCTGACAAAATTAATCACATTGCTGTACTCATAATCCATCAGGGTTAAGGCCGTTCCCTGGGCGTTTGAGACATAAATAAGCTCATTGATCGGTGCAGTCACATTTTTAAGGATAATGGTGTTATCATCGACAATTTCATAGTCGGTCGGGTCAAGCGCTGTGGCGCCAATAGAAACGCTGCCGCCTGTAAAGTTGCTGCCGGTCAGGGTGACCGTGTTGTTGGCTGTGGGGCTGGCAGAAAGAATAATGGGTGGATACAGAATCTGATACTGCGGGCTCTGCAGAGAAACATTGTTTTGGCTCGCCGGCTTAACGGTCAGAGGACCGGTTGCAGCACCTGCAGGCACGGTGACAGTAAGGGTGGCGTTGTCTGTGCTGACGCCTGTGACTGTTGCTGTGACGGTACCACCGGAGCCGTCGGGGAAGAGGACGGTATCTCCCATCTGCGGGGTAAAACCCTGTACAGTGATGGTGACACTATTACCTGCAACACCCTGGTTTTCGCTTAAAGAAACAATTTTAATGGGCTGATAAGCCGCTGCATTACTGGTCTTATCATTATTGGTGACTGTAATTTGGTCGGTATTGCTCAGGCCATTCGGGATATTTTTAATAATCAGGGTAGGCGTTCCGTTTTCGAGCTTATACTCCAGATCAGCTGCGGGGATGGTTTGTCCACCGATAGTAACCGTATTGTCTGCTGCTGTTGCATTAAATCCGTCGCCATACAAGACAAGTTGATTACCGGTTGCACCGTTGGGTTTAGGACTCTCCGACAGTGCCTTGATAATGGGCGGAAGCAGTGCTGGATTGGCGGCAGTGCCGCCTTGCGGAAAGCTCATGTTGCCGCTGTCATCTACCGTTACAGGAACACGGGTTTCGACAGAGCCGAGGGGCCCTTTGACCGTAAAAACAGCTTCCCAGCTCCCGGGCACAACACCGGGCAAATTAACGTTATCTTGTCCCGCAGAGATATTGACTATCCCTGAAGCCGGATCGGTGATTTGAACCTGAATGGTGGAATCTACAAAGTTCTGACCCTGAGGATTTTTGCCTGACAGACTTTCTGACGCGGTGGACTTCAGCCATTGTGGTGCAACCGCATCCCCTGGGGTATGGCTGGGAATTTGGCCCTGATTTTGCACAATTGCTTGCGCAATTGTGGCTGGGTTGAGTGTGGCAGGATGGTTTTGATAAGGATGGCCTGCATACTGACTGCCTTCGGGTTGACCTGCACCGGGTGCATTGGGTGGGTTATTGCCATAGATCACGGCATCCAGAAAATTGCCGAGTGATTCTTTGTCGAGGTTGTCGAGCAGTTGGGCGATTGCCTGGCTGTTTGGGTTATTGGGGTCATTGATTTGCTCCTGCAGAACTTCAATCACGTTGGCCAGCGCCGTGCTGCGCCAGGTAAAGTAGAGCGTGATCTCGTTACTGTCGGCCGGTGAGTCATAGACGGCTTTAAGCACTGCGCCGGGAATGGTCTGCTGGGTTTGATTTTTCAATTCATAGCCTGCTACTGAAACCACCCGGTTTTTGCCACGCGGTACCTCTTGGATCTGTAGATTGGTGCTGCCGGTGGTATTTACATTGACATGGTCACCCTGGTTCCAGATTTGATTCTGAATGCCAGGCCCCTGGGCCCAGGCTCGCAAAGACGCAATGCGTGAAAGCTCCAGTGCCTGGGTTCGAAACCCCTCTCGGCGTCCAAGCGTGACCTGCATCACCAGAAGATCTTTTGTGTTCCGGGTTTGAATCCGAGCCTGTGCGGACTGAATCAGATCATGCTCTCTGCTGCCACTGCGGCTGATTTCAGTGAGCGGTTCCTTTTGTGGCTGCTGTGCAGATGCTAGGCTATCTGCTGATGTGGGCAGTGGTCCGCTATGGCCTGTTGGGAAAGTGGTACAGGCTGTCAGCAGGGCAACAGCTCCCAAATGCATCAGTTTCACAAAAGCACCTCCGGGTTCACAGCGGTCAGCAGAGCGGTCCATGTTATACGCATATCGGTTGTTCAGTTTCTTTCAGTTTGACGCGGCGTCTTATATAGGGTAGAGTATCCCAATATCGTTTATCTGCTCGGAAAACTTGCAAGCTGTGTGTCAAAAAAAAGAATTAACTGCTTTTTAATCCCAAACAAATATTGTGTACAAACAGGTCAATTGTACTCATTTTAAAAGCAGTGACAGGCCGATATCAAGCAGACAGCTGATTAAAGTAGGCGCGCATGATGTTTTGCCAGGCTTCCTGTAGACTGTCGCAGATATAGTCAGGTTTGACCGGGTGCTGATAGGTCCCGTCCAGCACCTGCTGACCATAGCCTGAGGTTAATAAGATGGTGTGTGCACCCACACGCTGACCCACTTCCACATCTGTGGCTTTATCACCAATCATAAACGATTTGCCCAGATCCAGATCCAGGTCTCTGGCTGCAGCCAGCAGCATGCCCGGTTCTGGTTTGCGGCATTCACACGGGCCGCTGTATTCCGCCACGCTGCCATCGGGCAAATGGGGGCAGTAATAAATTTTATCCAGATGTGCACCTTCGGCAGTCAATAAATTCACCAGGCGCTCATGCAGCTGATGCACCCAGCTTTCAGGATAATAACCGCGGGCCGGGCCGGACTGATTGGTGACCAGCACCACCGGGATGTGTTGCTGATTCAGTGCCCGGATGGCTTCAGCGGCTCCTGGAATCAGATTCAGGTTTTCAAGTTCATGAATATAACCTGCTTCAATATTGACGGTCCCGTCACGGTCTAAAAATACAGCCGGGCGCATGGGCAGACTCTCCTTGGACAACACCAGATCTTGTGCTTCAGTATACCTTTCAGACAGGCTGAATGGCTTCCTGCTGATTATAGCTGACTTTGTTTACAGACTCAGAAACCTTGTGCCATGTGGTTTCGTCTGACTCAAGACCCTGGCAGAGTGCTTGCAGCTCAGTGGGGTTTTGCTGGTGCTTGTCGAGCCAGGCGGCATATTGCCGGGGTTTGAGTATGACCGGCATGCGGTGGTGCAAGTCAGCGAGGGTGCGATTGGCTGCTGTGGTCAGGATGCTGCAGGTGGCCAGCTGCTCTCCGCTGTCAGGATCCCGCCAGAAGCTGTAAAGACCTGCAAAGGCAAAAATATCAGCTCCCTGCTGCTGTATATATACTGGTTCGCGCGTCTGGGCCTGCTGGTGTACCGGCCACTCGTAAAAACCGTTGGCTGGAATCAGGCAGCGCCGCTGGCGCAGGGCTTCAGCAAAACTGGGCTTTTCGGCGGCTGTTTCAAGGCGGGCATTGATCATGCGGGCGGCCCCGCTGCGGTCTTTGGCCCAGGGGGGGATCAGCCCCCATCTGAGCCTGACCAGGCCGCGTGTGCCGCGCATGTTCTGCACAACGGCACTGATCCACTGGGTCGGCGCAACATTGTAGCTGGCTTCAGGCTCGGCTTTGACCACATCCACATCAAACCAGCGCTGCAGTGTCTTGAGATCGCTGATGCAGACAAAGCGGCCACACATGCTTTACAGGCTGGGAATGTATTCAGCCAGCCCGCGGATGTCTTTGAGCAGAATATCCTTTTTTTCAAAGGCGATCAGGCCCTTCTGTTTAAAGCGGGTCAGGTTGCGCACGGTGGTTTCCACGGTGGTGCCCAGCAGGCTGGCCATTTCTTCGCGGGTCAGGCGAATATCCAGTCGGGTGTCGCCGTTGGCATTGACAGAGCCATAGGTTTCTTTCATGGCCAGCAGCAGTTCAGCCAGCCTTTCGGGTACGGATTTATAGGCCATATCGCGGGCACGGTTTTCGGCGGTTTTCAGATCATTGCCGAGTTGCTCCATCAGCTGAAAGGCAAAGCCAGGGTGTTCTTTGAGCGCTTTGAGAAAGAGATCCCGTTCCAGAAAGCACACGGTGGCTTCTTCGAGCACTTCAGCCGTGGCTGAATAAGGCTCGTGGGTCAGAAAGGCACGGTACCCAAGCAGATCGCCGGCTTTGGCAATCCGGGCAATATAGCTTTTGCCATCGGGCGTGTATTTGGTGAGCTTGATTTTGCCGCGTTCCACGCAATAGACCCCAAAGGGCTTATTATCTTCATAAAAAATAATTTGCCCGGCTTTGTAAACCCGGGGGCTTTTGCTGATGTTAAATTGCTCCAGGATGTCTTCGGGAAGACAGGTCAGAGAGCCAATACAATGGGATTCACATTCGTGACAGTCGAGTTTTGGCTGTGCCATGACAACCTCTTTTTGCGCTTTTGATGTTGCTTAGTATATCGTTATAAGTATTTTTTTTTCAATACTCTTTTCCCCGTAATTTTTGAAAGCAGGGGGCAGGTTGGCCCCAAAACCTGCAGGGAATACTTATGCCTGCCGGTTTTGGGTTATGCAGTCCCTGCCGCTTTTTAAAGGGACTTCTGGCAGAAGAACCAGTCTACACAATCTGCATCACCTGAGGCTTTGCGCGCATCGGCGTCTGCCTGGGTTTTGGGCGGCGGCACGATCACCTTATCGCCTTTTTTCCAGTTTTCGGGGGTAGCCACACCATGCGTATCACTGGTCTGCAGGGCTTCAAGCAGGCGCAGAATCTCATCAATCGAGCGGCCGTTGCTGAGCCGGTAATAAATCATGGCTCGCAGAATGCTCTTGTCGTCAATCACAAAGACGGCCCGTACGGCAGAGGTATCAGAGGCTCCCGGATGTACCATGCCGTAAGCGTGAGCCACTTTCATGCTGATATCATCAATGATCGGGAAGGGAATGTCAACGCCGAACTTTTCTTTGATGGTCTGTACCCAGGCCAGGTGTGAAAAGATGCTGTCAATACTCAGACCAAGAACTTCGGTGTTCAGAGCCTGAAACTCAGCGTGACGCCTGGCAAAGGCCATAGTATCCCTTCAGGTGGGTGATTTAGCGCAGCCCTTCAGAAACCAGCGAAGGCATA